>PQAH01000140.1 GCA_003105195.1 Bradyrhizobiaceae bacterium | reverse complement strand
CGGCACCCGAATCTAGGACCGCACCCGAACGGGTGCGATCCGCCGACCTTCCCTCTCAATGAGCGTGCGATCGCGGGTCGCATGCTCATTTTCATTTCCTCATCGGGCACCGCAGCGCGGCGCTGCCGTGTGCGGCGCGAACCCGAACGTTCACGGATGCTTCACAAGTCGATGAGGCGATTCTGTGCTGCCGGTCACAGCGGCGCGAGCCGCCACGGTCTATCGATGATCATCGACGCACGGTGAGCGTGCATCGAATACAGCAACAGCACAGGAGAAGCGAAATGACCCTCGATACCACGGAGATGCGCGAGCTCAGCGCGGATGAAGTCCTCGCCGTGTCCGGCGCCAAGAAGAAGACCGCGACGACCAAGAAGGTGATCTGCACGACCGTCATCTACGACGACGGCTCGAGCGTGCGCACCTGCGTTCCGGACAAGAAGTGACCCCCGGCAACCCACCAGAACCCATCAGGAGAACGACCATGTCCAACACGACCGACGCCGCCTCCCCCCTGCGCGCCCTGACCATCGACGAGCTCGACCAGGTCTCCGGCGGCAAGAAGGCCACCTACATCATCGTCGAGAAGTGCACCGAGACCAAGGGGCCGAAGGGCACGGTGCAGACCTGCAAGGTCGTCAGCGAGCAGATCCTCTGATCCGGACCGCCGCCGCCGTCGATCCGGACGGGCACGGATCCCAAAGGTCCGTGCCCGCCTGGCGGAAAGAGCCTATTTGCCCGGAATGCGCGGATTGCTCGGGCGCGGGTCCTTCGTCCCCTTGGTCGGGATGCAGCCGCCGGGGCTGCGCGGCTTCACGCCGCCGGCGACGAGGTCGAGCTCCTCCACCGAGAGGGCGCGCGGGCTTTCGAAGTTCGTATTCATGTGAGTCTCCTAGGTCGATTGGGGTTGGACGGTCGGCGTCGCAGCCGATCGCGCGAGGATGGCGCCCACGCCTCCGGTGCGGCTGTGACCCGCGGCACAGTCCGGCGTCTTCCCTCCGACCGCATCGCGACGGCGCGCGGCGACCAAACTGTGTCCGAGATCACGGCCCCATGTGTGCACCTCGCCCAGGGTGATCCCTTCGGACCGGCGAGCGCCGGCCGTGAGCTCAACCACCGGGAGACAATCCATGCCCAAGTTCAATGCGAAGTCCCAATCCGCGATGCTGCGCGCCCTGACGGCCGAGGAGATCGAGGTCGTCGTCGGCGGCGTCATGGCGGGGCCGAACGGCGAAGGGTGCACCCAGCGTCGCAGCGCCGGCAAGAGCGGCACGTCCCGCACCGGGCGTGCCGGACCCATCATCGTCGCGTGACGAGGCGAAGGAGAAACCCCATGACCGATACGATGCAGACGGTCGCGGCCGCGGACGCGCCTCGTGTGCTCGGCCTCGACGAGATCGATGCGGTGTCCGGCGGCAAGAAGGCGGTCGCCGTGATCGTCGAGAAGTGCACCGTGCGCAAGGATCGCGAAGGAAACGAGGTCATGACCTGCAAGGTGATCAGCAGCCAGGGCCTCTGACCCGGACGCGTCCTCGAAACGGGCGCGAAGCGCGGAGCATGAGCATGCGATGGTCGTCGGCATGCTCATTCTTCAGTTCGCGCGTCACCCTGCGCGCAAGCATGTGCCGACAGTCACAGTGAACCGCGGATGCGTGCCGTAGGAAGGGAGGTCGCCGCACGATGCGTGTGCGGCGGCATGCAACAGACCAGACAGGAGACTTGGAATGATCAATCTCGATCTCGATACCGCGCAGCTGCGCGAGCTCGACGTGGACGAACTCCTCGCCGTGTCCGGCGCGAAGTCGAAGAAGGGCGGAACCCGAAAGGTCATCTGCACGACCGTCTACTACAGCGACGGGTCGAGCACGCGCACCTGCGTCGCCGACAAGGGCAAGAGCTGAACCCCATCCCGCATCCATCGAATCAAGGACAACGACATGCTCGCCATCAATGAAGCCGGTTCCGGACTGCGCGCCCTGACGGTCGACGAACTCGACCTGGTCTCGGGCGGCAAGAAGAAGGTGCCGCTGGTCATCGTCGTCGAGAAGTGCACCGAGACGAAGACCGCGAACGGCACCGTGCAGAAGTGCAAGGTGATCAGCGAATCGTACCCTTAAGCCGATCGCTCCGGAGCCGGCATGGCGATCGGCGGGTCCATGCCGGTTTCCGGAATGCGGTGTCGGGATGCGCCGGCCGGCTCGCCCTCGGCGCCTCCCGCACTCATTCCTCGTAGCCGCGACCCCGGGGCGCCGCTAGCATGATGGTCCCGAGAAGCGGTTCGCCGGCGGCGCCGACGGACGCGTGAGCGAGAGGTCGAGACATGCACGTTCTCTTGCGCGGAAGCGTGGTCCAGCGGCTCCGGCTCGCCTCGGGACTCGTGTTGTTCGCGTTCGCGGGCGCGCATTTCACCAACCATGCGATGGGACTCGTGAGCCTCGAGGCCATGCACCAGATGCAGGATCTGCGCACCGCCCTCACGCGCTCCACTGCCGGCACGGTGGTGCTCACGGCGGCGCTGGCGACCCATATCGGCCTGGGCCTCTACAAGCTCGCGGCGCGCAATACGCTGAGGATGCCGCTGTGGGAGGCGCTGCAGATCGCGATCGCGCTGGCGATTCCGTTTCTGCTGTTCCCGCACATCGTCAACACGCGCATCGCCAACGTGTTCTATGGCGTCGACGACACCTATCTCTACGAGCTCGCGCGGCTGTGGCCGGACCGCGCCGTGATCCAGAGCACCCTGCTGCTGCTGGTTTGGAGCCACGGCTGCATCGGGCTCCACTATTGGCTCCGTCTCACACAGGGCTATCACGAGTATCGTTGGGCCCTGTGGACCGTCGCGGCGCTGGTGCCCGTGCTCGGCATCGCGGGCTTCGCGGCCTCGGGACGGCTCACGGCCGAGATCATGAGCGATGCGGAAGCGCTCGCCGCGCTCAAGCAGCGCTCGAACTGGCCGAGCGCCGCCGACGGCGCCGCCATGGCGGGGATGCGCGACCTCGCGCAGTACGGCTTCGGTGCGCTGCTGGCCGCGATCGCCGGCGTCTATGCGGGGCGGCGCCTGATGTCGCGCGCGCACACCGGGCTCGCGGTCAGCTACCGCGACGGTCCGACCGTTGCGGCGAGCCCGGGCATGACGCTGCTCGAGATCAGCCGCGCCAACGGCGTGCCGCACGCCTCGGTCTGCGGTGGACGGGCGCGCTGCTTCACGTGCCGGGTGAAGGTCGAGACGGGTCTCGAGAGCCTGCCGGCTCCCGGTCGCGCGGAGGCGATCGCGCTGCGCGCGCTCGAGGCGCCCGCCAATGTTCGGCTCGCCTGCCAGCTGCGGCCCGCCGCGCCGCTCACCGTGACGGTGCTCAACAAGCCGGCGGTGCCGGGCCCCGTGCAGGTCGAGTTCGTCGAGGTGAAGTCGGTCGTCACGGCCCATGCGCGCGCCGTGCTCAGCCACGAGACGGTCGACCTCGAGAGTCGCGATGCGGAGGCGGTGTCGCGATGGTTCGCGGGCAAGATCACGTATCCCGTGACCGTGCCGGGGCTCGACGGGAGCCGCTTCGCCTTGCGCGGCGGCCGCGTGGACTACCTGCAGGACCGGCCGGTCGCGACGCTCGCGTACGGGCGCAACGAGCACCCGATCTCGCTCTACGTGCTGCCCTCGAACGACGCCGACGCGCTGATGGTGCGCGGCAACCGCAACGGCTACAGCGTCGTCGGCTGGGCCGACCCGGACTTCGCGTATTTCGCGGCCTCGGATCTCGATCGCAAGATCCTCGACGAGCTGCAGGACGCGTTCAGCGCCGCAAAGGCGGGCACGGCCGAGAGGCCCGTCGCCCCGTCCGAAACCGCGGCACCCGCGACGATCGAATCTCCCATGGACCGCGACGCCCGGAGGCTCCCATGAGCGAATTGTTCCGACGCGAAGCCGTACGCCACGCCACCCGCCGCCTGGAAGGCGAGGTGATCCTCGCGACGCCCCTCTCGATCAAGACGCTGGGCCTGTTCCTGGCCGTCGTGGTGTTCGCGGCGGTGGCCTTCCTGTTCAGCGCGAGCTACGCGCGCAAGGCGACGATCACGGGCCTCCTGGTGCCGGACCAGGGCATGATCCGCGCCACCGCCCAGGCGGCCGGCGCGCTGCAGAGCATCATGGTCAAGGAAGGCGACATCGTGCAGGCCGGCGACCGGCTCGCGGTCGTGAGCCTCGCGATCGAGACCACGGCCGGCAATGTCGGCGAGATGATCGCGCGCGGACAGACCTCCGAGGCGGTTGCCGCGCGCGCCAAGGCCGAGTCGACGCTGGCCCGCCTGCAGGTCGAGCTCGAGCAGGCGAAGAACCGCCAGGCCAAGAGCGAGGCCGAGCAGGAGCAGATCAGGACCCAGATCTCGCTGCAGCTGTCGCGGGTGCATCTCGCCGAGGCCGATCTGGCGCGCGGCCTGCAGATTGCCGAGCGCGGCTTCATGGCGCGCAAGGACGTGGATGCGCGGCGCTCCTCGGTGCTGCTCGCGCAGCAGGAGCTCGCCTCGCACCGCCGGCTGCTCGCCACCAACGAGCGCGAGATCGCGGACATCAAGGCACGGCTCGCCTCGATTCCGCTCGAGATGGCGGCGGCGCGTGCAGAGGCCGAGGGGGCGGCGGCGGCGCTGCAGCAGCGGACCGCCGAGACCGAGGCGCGCCGGCTGCAGTTCATCACCGCGCCGGTCGGCGGGCGCATCGCGGCGCTGCCGGTCGCGACCGGGCAGACCATCGCGGCGGGCGCCAGCATCGCGGTGATCGTGCCGGAGGACGGGCGACTGGAGGCCGAGCTGCTCGCACCCTCGCGCGCGATCGGCTTCGTGCGGCAGGGCCAGGAGGTACGGATCAGCCTGCAGGCCTTCCCCTACCAGCGCTTCGGCACCGTGCCGGGGCGGATCCGCATGGTCTCCACCACGGTGATCGCGCCGAGCGAGCTCGTGATCCAGGGCCTCAACATCCAGGAGCCGACCTTCCGGATCCGCGTGAGCCTGGCGCGCGAAGCGATGACGGCCTACGGCGAGAGCTATCCGCTGCAGCCCGGCATGCTGGTGTCGGCGGACATCGTGTTCGACCGGCGCAGCTTGGTCGAATGGCTGTTCGATCCGATCTATGCGGTCGCGGGGCGCACATGAACATCATCGAGCACCTCAATCTCGGCCGTCGCCACCGGCTGCCCGCGATCCTGGCGGCGGAGGCTGCCGAATGCGGCCTCGCCTGCATGGCGATGATCTCGCGCTACTACGGGCACGACGTCGACCTGAACGGGCTGCGCCAGCGCTTCTCGCTCTCGCTCGCCGGCGCCTCGCTGCGCAGCCTGATGGGCATCGCCGACCAGCTCGGCTTCTCGACGCGCGCGCTGCGCGCGGAGGTCGGCGCGCTCAGCAAGGTGCACCTGCCGGCGGTCCTGCACTGGGACCTCAACCACTTCGTGGTGCTCAAGTCGATCAACCGCCGCAGCGCCGTGGTGCACGATCCCGCGGTCGGCGTGCGCACGCTCAGCCTGGAACAGTTCTCCAAGCACTTCACGGGCGTGGTGCTGGAGCTGGCGCGCGCGGAGGGCTTCGAGCCGATCACCCAGAAGGCGCCGATGAAGCTGTCCTTCCTGTGGTCGCGGCTGCGCGGCTCGTGGGGTGCGCTGATCCAGGTGCTGATCCTCTCGACGGCGCTGCAGATCGCGACCTTCGCGGCGCCGTTCCAGCTGCAGCTCGTGGTCGACGAGGCGCTCGCCCAGGCGGACCGCGACCTGCTGCTGGTGATCGCGCTCGCCTTCGGCGG
>PQAH01000139.1 GCA_003105195.1 Bradyrhizobiaceae bacterium | reverse complement strand
TCTCGGAGGGGCTGGCGGCGCTCTGATGCCGGGGAACGCAGGCCGCGCAAGAGCGCATCGCGACGGCCCGCGGGCCGGGCGTTATCGCATCGCGGCGCGAATTTCCATGCCGGCGGAGGATTCGGCCCCACGGCTTTCGCGGCGCTCGCCACCGTCCTGCCGAAATCCCCACCAGTATCTGCCGGCGGCATACCGGAGCCGCCGCGCGGCCTCCTGACGCAACGGGCCCTCCGGGGACCGGTTGCACTCGCCGGACCCGGCCAACGCATGTAGAAGCGAATCGTGCCGGTTCCCTGAGAGACCAATCCTTCCAAGAAGGCCCCCCATGTCGTCGAAGAACACCCTCGCCGCCCTCGTCTGCAGCCTCGTCCTCGCCACCCCCGCCGCGGCCGCGCAGTGCGGCGGCGACTTCGGCACGTTCCTGACCGCCATGGGGCGGGAGGCGCAGGCAGCGGGGGTGTCGCGCCCGGTGGTCGACAGGGCCTTCGCGGGGCTCACCCCGGATCCCAACGTGCTCGCCTTCGACCGGCGCCAGCGCGGCACGTTCCGCAAGACCTTCGAGGACTATGCGCGCACGCGCGTGATCCCGGCGCGCGTCAAGCGCGCCAAGTCGCTGATGCAGAAGCATGCCGGGCTGCTCGACCGCATCGAGCGGCAGTTCGGCGTGCCGCGCACGCTCCTGATGGCGATCTGGACGCTCGAGAGCGACAACGGCACCGGCGACCTCGGCAAGCTGTCGGTGGTCCGCACCATCGCGACGCTCGCCCACGACTGCCGGCGCACCGAGCTGTTCCAGCGCGAGCTGATCGCCGCATTGATGATCATCCAGCGCGGCGACCTCACGCCGCAGGAGATGGTCGGCGCCTATGCGGGCGAGCTCGGCCAGACCCAGTTCCTGCCCTCGTCCTACATCAAGTACGGCGTCGACTACGACGGCAACGGGCGCATCGACCTGCGCCGCAGCGTCCCCGACGTGCTCGCCTCGACGGCCAACCTCTTGAAGGTCAACGGCTGGCGCGCCGGCGCCCCGTTCGGCGAGGGCACCGCGAATTTCGAGGTGATGCGCGAGTGGAACCGCTCGTCCGTCTATCGCAAGACCATGCACTACTTCGCGGAGCGGCTGTCCGAGTAGCCGCAGGGCGCCGATGCGTCGTTCGCGATCCGCGCGGGATCGCGCGCCGCTACGATCGATCGCGCGGCAACGGCGGCGCGCGGGCCTCGACCCATGAGTCCTCGAAAGTCGCGCGGCGGGTGACTCAGCGGCAGACCCGGCGCCCGCCCCGATAGGTGCAGCGCGCCGCCGGGACGATCCGGCGCAGCGGCTGGGTATCCCTCTGCATCAGCGGAAGCGGCTGCCGGCGATGACCGGCCAGCGGCTCGACGCGGGGCGCACCGAGCTTCTCGGCCAGCGTTGTCCCCTCCTGCGCGCGCCCGGCCGTGGCGGGCGGACACGCCCCCAGGAGCAGGCCGGCGACCACGAGAATCGTGCGCATGCGGGTCATGTCGGGCGCCTCCCGGCCGCACGGAAGAGACAAATCGACGCGAGCACGCCGCTCCGGTTCCGGCTGACGCGCGGCGCCGCTCGGCCCTATCATGGGTGCCCCGCCATCGAGTCCGAAGCATGGCCGACCCGCTCGCCCGCCTCGCCACCCGCGCCGCCTATGCGGCGACCCAGCTGCCGCGCATGGCCTGGTATGCGGGGCACGGCCTGCTGATGCGGCGCCTCGCGGCCGCGGCACGGGAACGCGACGGCGCGCCGGCCCCCGCCCCCGCCAGCGGGCCGGTGCCGGACCAGCGCCGGCTCTACGCCGACATGGCGGCGCTGCTGATGCGCGACCTCGCCAATGTCGAGGCCGGCATCTATCCCCTGCCGGCGGACCATGACGGCACGCTGCCGACCCTCATCCGCCGCTCGCGCCTGTTCTTCAGCGACCTGCCGGAGATTTACGAGCGCCGCACGCGCCGGGGCACCCACGACGTGCGCAGCCAGGCGGCCCACGGCACGCTGCCGGATTATTTCCTGCAGAACTTCCATTTCCAGTCGGACGGATGGCTCACGGAGGATTCGGCCGACCGCTACGACACCCAGGTGGAGGTGCTGTTCCGCGGCACCGGCAATGCCATGCGGCGCCAGGCGCTGCCGCTGCTGCACGCGCATTTCGCGGGACGCGACCAGCGGCGGCTGCGGCTCCTCGACGTCGGCTGCGGCACGGGCCGCTTCCTCGATTTCGTCAAGCAGGCCTGGCCGCGGCTGCCCCTCGTCGGCCTCGACCTCTCGGACGCCTATCTGCGGCACGCGCGGCGCCATCTCGCGCGCTGGGCGCGGCTCGGCCTCGTGGTCGCCAATGCGGAGGCCATCCCGGCGCGCAGCGGCAGCTTCGACGCGGTGACCAGCATCTTCCTCATGCACGAATTGCCGCCCGCCGTGCGGCGCAAGGTCATCGGCGAGTGCGCGCGCGTGCTCGCGCCCGGCGGCGTGCTGATCCTGATCGACTCGCTGCAGCGCGGCGACCGGCCGGACTACGAGGGGCTGCTCGACTGGTTCCCGGCGCACTACCACGAACCCTACTACGCGAGCTACGTGGACGAGGATTTCGCCGCGGTCGCGCGCAGCGTCGGCCTCGCGCACCGGCACGCGGAGCAGGCCTTCCTGTCCAAGGTCATGCTGTTCGCGAAGGAGTAGCCGCGCGGAACCCACTGCGGCGGAAAATGCGCTACAGCACGGCCATCAGCAGGCCGGCGATCACGGCCACGGCCCACATCAGCCCGAGATTGGTCGCAAAGGTCGACATCCGCGATCCTGCGCGGGACGGGAGCCCCGCTGACGTTGTCCGCCGCGCCTCGTGGCGCGCCGTCCTGCCTTACGCGGCGATCTGCGGGGCGCATGTGACGCCGGTCACGGCCCGGACGATTGCGCGGTGTCCGGCGGCGTGAAGACGTAGGGCCCCTCGCACACCACCGTGCCGCGCACGCAGAGGACCTCGATGGAGGTGCGCACCGCGGTCTCGGTCGCACCGTGCCGGCGGCCGAGCTCGACCAGCTCGTCGAGGGTCGCCATCAGGTGCCGCGACGCCAGCCGGGACCGTTGCCCGATATAGACGACGAGGAAGCGATCGAGCTCGTCTTCCGTCATGTCGACTCACGCCATTGCGATTCGCGCAACGACCCCGGCGACGGGCCGGGGTCGATCGGCCGAAGCCGGCCTCGCGCAAGGACGGCTGGTCCAGCGCAGCGGCAACGACCTCGCGGCGGCAAAGTTCCGCGCGCGGCATCCTCCCCAGGATTCGCGACGCAATTCGGGCGCGGCCGACGGCCGAGGACGCGCGCGCGTTGCGGCGGGCGCGGCGGTCGGCAATTTTTTCC
>PQAH01000138.1 GCA_003105195.1 Bradyrhizobiaceae bacterium | reverse complement strand
CCGCGGGCGTTGCCGGCGCGGCCCCGCAGGAGGCCGGCGCCCAGGGCGCGGCCCCGGCCGCCGCGCGCAATCCCGATCAGCCTTCCTTCTCTTCGCCGCTGCCCTGATCGGGCTGCGCCGGCTGCTCGAAGAAGGCCTCGGCCTCGATCCGCGCGCGCTCGGCCTCTTCCTCCTCCTCGTCGCGCCGCTGCGTCACGTCCTCGCCGCGCGCCTGGCGCTCGGCCTCGTCCGGGCTGCGCGCCACGTTGATCGTGATCGCGACCTCGACCTCGGGATGCAGCGAGAGCGGCACCTTGTGCAGGCCGATGCCCTTGATCGGCATGTTGAGCGCGATCTGGCTGCGGTTCACCGAGAAGCCGCCGTCGGTGAGGATCGCCGCGATGTCGCGGGCCGTCACCGAGCCGTAGAGCTGGCCGGTCTCCGAAGCCTGGCGCAGCACCACGAAGCTCTGCCCGTCGACCTTGCCGGCGACCTTCTCGGCCTCGCTCTTGAGCTCCAGGTTGCGCACCTCGAGCTGTTTCTTCATGCCTTCGAAGCGCGCCCTGTTCTCCTCGGTGGCGCGCAGCGCCTTGCCCTTGGGCAGGAGGAAGTTGCGCGCAAAGCCGTCCTTCACGTGCACGACCTCGCCCATCTGGCCGAGCTTGGCGACGCGTTCGAGCAGGATCACTTCCATCTGTCGGTCTCCTTTGATCGAAATGTGGCTGTCCGGTGTGAAGCGTCTCATTCCGGCCGCATCGGCAGCCCCCGTCGGCGCGCGACCCGCGCGCGCACCGCGAAGATGGCCTCGGCGAGCCCGAGCAGCGCGACGATCAGCAGGGTCCAGCCGAACAGGGCGGCGGTCGCGTAGACCCCGCCGAGGATCAGCGGGCGCTCCCGCAGCTCGCGCGTGATGGCGTGCAGCACCGCGAAGCCGAGCACGACATAGGCCATCAGCAGGCTCGCCATCAGCGCGCTCGCGAGGATGCCGACCGCGCCCGGGAGGAACGTGGCCGCGACCGCGCCGGCGAGCAGCATGGGCGCGAAGGCCGGGAACACCATGGCGGGAAGCTCGGGCCAGGGCCGCTTCAGGCGGCCCGAGAGCTTCACGATGCGGCCCGCGAGCCACAGGTTGACGAGGCTCGTCAGCGTCGCGAGCACCGCCGCCATGGGCGGGAAGATCGCGACCAGCACGTCGAGCGTGCGCGCCGGATCCGAGCCGCCCGGCAGGCGCAGCGGCGCGTCGGCGCCGAGCTGGAGCTGCGCGCGCAGGAAGCGCTCGAAGGCGGTGCGCAGCCCGGTGCGGAAGCTGTCCGCGTCGAAGCCGTAATAGGGGATCGCGATCAGCACCACCGCGGGACCGAGAATCGCGGCCCAGGCCACGATGCGCCCGACCGGATACCATTCGAGCCCGTCGGGCGCGTGATCGACCGGCCGCGCCAGCAGCCCGAGATAGCCGAGCCACCAGGCCGGCAGCCCGACGCCCACCAGGAACGAGACGAAATAGAAGCCGCCGAACATGGCCGCGATGGCGCCGGCCGCGACCAGGGCCGCGACCAGCCCGGCGGCGTGGCTCCAGCCGAGCGCGGCGACCGCGATCGGCAGCGAGGCGAGGTAGAACAACGGGATCGAGATCGCCGTGCCCGAGGTGGCGGAGCCGAACAACAGCGCCGCCGCCAGGCCGGCCACGAACCCGATGCCGAGAATCTGCACCATCGCCAGCTGTCCCGCCCGTGGCGGTTAGAGGCGGGTCGCGGTCCACCCCAACCATCGGCCGCCGGCACGCCGGCAGCCTCTTGTGGTCGCCGAACCGCGCGCACGCGCGCGGCCCATCTGGTCAAGCGCGCGCGAAACGCGCGCGAGCCTATTTGATCACGTAGGGCAGCAGCCCCAGGAAGCGCGCCCGCTTGATCGCCTGGGCGAGCTCGCGCTGCTTCTTCGCCGAGACCGCGGTGATGCGGCTCGGCACGATCTTGCCGCGCTCCGAGATGTAGCGCTGCAGCAGCTTGACGTCCTTGTAGTCGATCTTCGGCGCATTGGCGCCCGAGAACGGGCAGGTCTTGCGGCGGCGGAAGAACGGGCGACGGGAAGGGATCTGCGACAGGTTCATCGGTCCTACTCCTCGCTCGCCGCAGCGCCTTCGTCACCATCCTCGCGCCCGCGCCGGGGCTCGTCGCGGTCGCGCCGGCGCTCGCCGCGCCGCTCGTCGCGGTCGCGATCGCGGTCGGCCTTGCGCATCATCGCCGAGGGCCCTTCCTCGTGCGTGTCGACCCGCACCGTGAGGTAGCGCAGGACGTCCTCGCTGAGGCGCTGCTGGCGCTCGACCTCGCTGACCGCCGCGGCCGGCGCATCGAGCTTCATCAGCGTGAAGTGCGCCTTGCGGTTCTTCCTGATGCGGAACGACAGCGACTTGACGCCCCAATATTCCGGGGTGCCGACGATGCTCCCGCCGAGGCCCTCGATGACGCCCTTGAACTGGTTGGTCAGCTCGTCGACCTGCTGCGGGCCGAGGTCCTGGCGCGCCATGAATACGTGCTCGTAGAGCGGCATGCTCCTTCCTTTCTCGGTCTGGCTCGCCCCGGCGCCAAGCCCCTCGTGCCTTCGGGAAGGCTCGAATGCTCAGAAGGCGGGAACACGGGACGCCGGGCCGACGGGCCCTGCCGCCTCGGCGAGGCAGCCGTCCGTTCAGCTCCCGGCCGGGATCGAGCGGAAGGCGGGGTTATAGCGTGGCCGCCCCGAAAGACAAGGGATCCGGCGGCCCGGTAGTGGGTCAGTTTAACTCCGTTTCCGTTTGCGGCCGGCCGATGCGCCGCCTTGTCGGGCCCGATCCAATCCTCCGCAGCGCCCGGCGAAGCGAACCCGTAGATGGTCTCTGGCTTCGCGTACCGGACCAGCTTCCTGGCCTCCCTGGTTGTGGTTGGCCAAAATGACTCGCCTGGGGTCGCTTGATTCAGATATCGATTGACTTATATGTCAATTCACGATGAAATCCTGGACCGGCACGCGCAGGGCATGTTGCACCACATATTGCCGCGCGCGCGGGGGGCTACGGTCCGACGAGCATTGTTTGTCACCGAGGGTCTGCATGAGGTGCTTACGTCACCCGAGGGAGACCTGGACTGGGAAGAGCGGACCGCCAAGCTCCAAGCCGACTTGGAGGTGTTCGTTCAGGCCGGGACGATCGCTCCCAAGTATCTCTTCCTTCTGTACCCAGCGGCAGATGCCGTCTGGGAAATTCGCAGCACAACCGATCAACCCTCCATTCGAGTGCTGGGACTTTTCGCTGATACAGACGTGTTCATCGCCACAAACTTTGCTCTCCGCGAAACGTTAGGCGGCTGGCGATCAAGGGAGTGGAAGACTGTCAAGCGGGTGGCTCGCGCGGAGTGGCGGAAGCTCTTCAACACCTACGAGCCGCTTAAAGGGACCGATGTCCATAAGTTCGTTACGGGAGCCGCAAGTGGCAAATTCTTCAAGACTCCCCCCCGTCAGTGATCGTGAGATTTTTTATTACCGACAGCGGAGCAAGAACCGGCTGTTCGAGGCTCTCGTGGAATTCTTTGAGGAAGAGGCCGATAGGCGCGGAGTCTCCAAGAAGGACATAGCGGAGCGCTTGCGCCGCGATCCTGCGCAGATTACTCGCTGGCTGACCACACCTAGCAACTTGACCCTAGACACCATTAGCGACCTGCTTTTGAGCATGGACGCGGAAATGGACTACTCTGTCGTCCGCTTTGCGGATCGCCCGAGTCCCAATGAGATGCACCCTCTCGTTTCGAGAGCAATCAATAGATCTGTCTCTAAGGAGACGCGCGCGCCCGTTACGGCGAAACGTCCTTACGATCCGCAGCCGGTCCCGCCGAAAACAAACGCTGAGACGGCCAAGTTAGAGTTGGCGGAATAATCGTGCCGAGTTCTCTCAAAAACTTGCGCAATGTCATTGTGTGCGACGACATTCGTGAAGAGGTCGGCGGCAAACACTCACTTATGGGTGTATTCGGCGGCGACATTGTTCTAAATGAACTACCTGGCTCCATCTTTCTTGCGTTCTATATGCAATATTTCCCCGATCCTGATGAACAAGAAAAAATGTCGTTTGCCGTTCGCCTTCTGCTGAACGAGGAACAGCTGGTTTCGGGGAAATTTGAGGTCGACCCGACCAAGCACAAGACGATCAATCTCGTGCTTCCGCGAGCGCTTGTGACCTTCGAGAAGGAATGCGATCTTCGGATGCTTGTGAAATTCCAAGACGCCGACGAAGGCGAGGTCGCCCGCAAGCGTGTCAGTCGGCAGGTTTCTTGACCCACCTCGACTTGGCCGCCCTTGAAGCAATCGCGGACCGCCTCTCTGGGGTCAGAGACTGCGCGCGTGCGGCCCCGCCCTCTACGCCGCGCAACGGCAGTCCGCTGCGCTGCGCTCCACCGACGGCTCCGCTCCGCGGACCGGCGCCATCACGACCCAAGAGGGCACAGCCGACGCTCCGACTTCAATCGCCGCTGGA
>PQAH01000137.1 GCA_003105195.1 Bradyrhizobiaceae bacterium | reverse complement strand
GGCCGCGGAGCTGCAGCTGGTCGAGAGCGACGATCCGCTCGAGGCCGGGCTCGACATCCTGGCGAAGCCGCCCGGCAAGAGACCCGCCACCCTGTCGCTGCTCTCCGGCGGCGAACAGGCGCTGACCGCGCTGGCGCTCCTGTTCGCGGTCTTCCGGGCGCGTCCGTGCCCGTTCTACGTGCTGGACGAGGTCGAGGCGGCGCTCGACGACGTGAACCTGCACCGGTTCCTGGGGCTGATCAAGGGCTTCGCGCAGCACTCGCAGGTGCTNNCTCGACGAGGTGGACGCGCCGCTCGACGACCACAATGTGGAGCGCTTCTGCGACCTGCTCGACGAGATGACGCGGCTGACCGACACCCGCTTCGTCATCATCACGCACAACCCGATCTCCATGGCGCGCATGAACCGCCTGTTCGGCGTCACCATGGCGGAACGCGGCGTCTCGCAGCTGGTCTCCGTCGACCTCGAGACCGCGGAGCGGATCCGCGAGGCCGTCTAGCCCCGGCACGCCGCCCCGCAACCAAGCACGTCGGGCAAAAAAGAAGAGGCCGTCTTTCGGCGGCCTCTCACGCGACGTCGCGGGTCGCGACTACTTCTTCATCGTGTTGTTCGGGCTGGTCGAAGCCGGCGGCGTGGCGTTGGTGCCGGTCGAGCCGGTGGTCGTCGACCGGTTCTGGTTCGAGCGCTGGTCGGCCACCGTCTTGAACTCCGGGGCCTGCTTGAGCTGGTCCTTGGTGTAGTTGACGGACACCTTGTCGATGTCGCCGTCGTCCTGGCGCGTCACATTGAGCTCCTTGAACGACACCGCGACGTCCTTCTCGCCGATGCCGAGGAAGCCGCCGACGCCGATCACGGCCGCCTGGACCATGCCGTTGTCGTCGACCAGCAGGTCGTTGATCTCGCCGATCGACTCGTCGGCGTTGTTGACGACCTTGGCGCCGATCAGCTGCGAGCCGAGCCACTGGCTCTGCTTCTGCATGTCGGTGAAGGCGGGCGAGGCGCCGGTGGTGGTGCGGGTCTGCGGCGCGGCCGCGGGCGCGGTCTGCGCGCCGGGCGCGGGCGCGGTCTGGGTCTGCGCCCACGCGGGCGACAGCAGCAGCGTCGCCACGGCGACGGCGGCGAGCGGACGATTGATCATGATGAAGCTCCTCTCTGGTTTCGGACATGCGATCGCCGCCAGCGCCGCGCGCGCCCCGGGAGGGCAAGCGAATGCTCCCGCTCCCGGCACGCTTCGTGCCGGGACCGCAGCAGCCGTCGCGCTGAGGTGGGTTCCGCAGCCGCTCCGAGAAGGCGCGGTGCGCTGGCGCCGATCGCGGCTCCGTACTGATCAACGGATCAGCGCGCGATCGGTTCCGGGAACCGAGCGTCGCGGCGCATGCGAAGATTCGTGCCGAGGGCGCGGCGCGCGCGTCAGCGGCGCTCGGCCGTCCAGGAACCCGAGCAGGAGGCGCCCGAGGACTTGCCGCGCCAGGAGCCCGAGCCGGAATTCGCCGAAAGGCGGCCCGAGCCGTCGGCGCGGGCCTGGCCACGGGTGACGCTGACCGTGACCGAGCCCTTGCCGGTCACGCGGCCCGAGACGTTGAAGGATGCCTCGCCCGCGTAGCCCACCACGCCGTTGGCAATGCGGACCGGATAGCGGTAGGCGCGATCGCAATCGCCCTTCTGGGTCACGATCAGCACGCTCCAGGTGCCGTCATAAGGGGTGCGCGCCTCGGCGCAGGCGCCGGCCAGCGCAAGCGCGACCGCGGCCAGGCCGGCGGTGCGAATCATCGGACCAATCATGGGTGCCTCTCTCCTGTCAGGGCCGCGCGCAGAGCACGGATCGGCGGACGACGAACGTCGGCCGCGCGCCGGTGTTCCTTCGTCGGCGCACAAGCGCGTCACGTTCAAGGCTCCGCGGCCCGGGGGCGTTCGGCCGGAACGGGGCGGCCGAATCGCTGCATTTCCGCGCCGAACCGGGTTCGACCCGGAAAAACGCGCCCGTTCGCGTGACGTTCCTTGAACCGTCGAACCGACCCGCGCGACCAAGACACGCGTCTTGCTGCCCGCGGATGGAATCCTGCGGCCAGGCCGCATTTTCTGCGCCGAACCGGTGCCCTCTTCGGCGGAAAATGCTCTAGTCTCGCCGGCGGCCGTGCCCGACGGCCCGGACCACAAGGAGCTCTCGGATGTCGACTTCGACCTGGATTGCCCTCGGCGTCATCGCCCTGCTCGTCGTATGGGTCATCGCGATCTACAACGGTCTGGTCGCCATGCGGCAGCGGGTCAACCAGGCGTTCGCCGACATCGACGTGCAGCTCAAGCAGCGTCACGACCTGATCCCGAACCTGGTCGAGACCGTGAAGGGCTACGCCTCGCACGAGCGCGGAACGCTGGAAGCGGTCGTGCAGGCGCGCAACGCCGCGCTCACGGCCCAGGGTCCCGCTCAGGTGGCGGCGGCCGAGAACATGCTCACCGGCGCGCTGCGCGGCCTGCTCGCGCTCGCCGAGGCCTATCCGGACCTCAAGGCCAATACCAATTTCCAGCAGCTGCAGACCGAGCTCGCCGACATCGAGAACAAGATCGCGGCCGCGCGCCGTTTCTTCAACAGCGCGGTGCAGGAATACAATACCGGGATCCAGCAGTTCCCGGCCGCACTGTTCGCGGCATCGTTCGGGTTCACGCCGCAGGTGTTCTTCGATCTCGGCGAGGCGCGTCCGCAGCTCGAGCAGGCGCCGCAGGTCAAATTCTGAGGATTCGAGTTGGTCGCTTCTTCTGAGCCGAACCGGTCTCCGCTTCGGCGGAAAGTGCTCCGGAGACCGTAGGCAGGACCCGCGCGCATGGCACAGGCCTACGGTCTCTACACCCATATCCGCGCCAACTGGTGGCGCTCGATCCTGCTGCTCGTGGGCCTGTTCGTCCTGTTCTACGTCGTGCTGTTCGCGCTGAACCTCGGCTGGGTCGGCGTGAGCGCCGACGGCCCCCTGGACTGGCTGGTCGAACGCGCCTGGGCCAACACGATCACCGGCCTGCCGATCGCGACGCTGGCGGGCGGGGTCTGGCTGGTGATCGCCTATTTCTTCCACCAGAGCATCATCGACGCGGTCACGGGCGGGCACGCGGTGACGCGCACCGAGAACCCGCGCCTCTACAATCTGCTCGAGAACCTGTGCATCTCGCGCGGCATTCCGATGCCCCGGCTGAAGGTGATGGAGACCTCGGCGCTCAATGCTTTCGCGAGCGGGCTCAACCAGCGGCAATACGCGATCACGGTGACCAGCGGCCTGCTCGGCTCGCTCGACGACGCCGAGGTCGAGGCCGTGCTCGCCCACGAGCTCACGCATATCCGCAACGGCGACGTGCGCATGATGGTGATCGCGGTGATCATCGCGGGCGTGATCGGCTTCGTCGCCGAGATCTTCTTCCGCGGCCTGTTCCGCGGCAGCTTCCGCTTCGGCCGCGGCGGCGGCAGCAGCAACCGCAAGGGCGGCGGCGGCGCGATCCTGATCGCGGTGGTGCTGATCGCGCTCGCCTGGCTCCTGTCGGTGGTGATCCGCTTCGCGCTGTCGCGCCGGCGCGAGTTCCTCGCCGACGCGGGCGCCGTCGAGCTGACCAAGAATCCCGACGCC
Organism: Bradyrhizobiaceae bacterium; assembly: GCA_003105195.1. Taxonomy (GTDB): domain Bacteria; phylum Pseudomonadota; class Alphaproteobacteria; order Rhizobiales; family Xanthobacteraceae; genus FEB-22. Next base: position 2,042 of record PQAH01000137.1, on the reverse strand, counting down.
ATGATCTCGGCGCTGCGCAAGATCGAGAACCGCGGCGAGCTCGAAGGCGTCACCTCCGCGGTCATGGAGATGTGCGTCGACAATCCGCGCGAGGGCTTCGCCGACCTGTTCGCGACCCATCCCTCGATCGAATCCCGGGTCGTGGCGCTGGTGAATTTTGCGGGCGGACACGATCCCGGCCCACTTCTCGTGCCAGAAGAGGACGCGGCCGCACCGGACGCGGCCCGGGAGAGCGAGCACGATGGCAGCATCGCGGACCCGTCCTCGGCTCCCGCGGAGCCGGAGAAACCCTTCCCGCCCGGGCGACCGCCGGTCGAGCTCGGCGCGCCGCAGCCGGGCCCCTGGGGGCCCGCCCCCGATGGTCGACGCTGACGTGTGCCGAGCGTCGCGGATCGCGCGCGGCCTCGCCGCCCTCGCGGTCGCGTGCCTCGCCGGCTGCGCCGGCGCCGACACGGGCGGCTCGATGTTCGTGGTGCACGACAAGTACACGCCCTATACGTGCGAGGAGATCGTCCGCATGCGCACCCCGATCGCGGAGCGCGAGCAGGAGCTGACCGCCTTGTCGCGCAAGGCGGAGGCCGCGGCCGGCGGCGCGATGGTCAACGCGGTCGCCTACGCGACGGAGCTCGCGAATGCGCGCTCCGAGCTCAGGGCCGCCGACTTCGCGGCCCGGCAGAAGGGCTGCCCGCCGATGCGCTGAGGCGGGCGCAGTGCGCAACTGTCTTGAATTCTTCGCATCTTCTCGCGCCGAACCGGTGCCCACTTCCGCCGGAGAAAAGCTCCAGAGCATGCTGTGATTTCCCGGAATTGGGGATTCGCAAATCAGCCGGCGTATAATTCAAGGTCTATGCTGGAACAGAGGCCAGATGGATGACGCGGCATCAATCGGGCCGGAACGCTCAATTAGGGCACTCCGAATTGAGCTAAATCAACTCGTCGAGTGCGAAGACAATTATAAAATTTCGCTAGGAGAATCCTAGTGACACTTTCCCGTTTCTGCATGGTCAGTATTGGACTATGTGCAGCTGTTGACGTTTACGCGTCAGCATTGGCGCAGCAGGTTGAACCTTCCCCAACTGGGCCGTTTGCAGTTCCTCATTTGAAGGGGAAATTACCAACGCGGGCGCAACCCGCACCGCGAGATGTTCGCCGCCTCCCAATGGCGCAACTGTCAATCACCACAGCGAACATCTTGCCACCGGCATCGCGAGGAAATTCCTACAGGCAGGCCCTGATAGCGACTGGCGGCGATGCCCCATATGCCTGGTCTGTGATGCGCGGTCGCCTACCCGTCGGTCTGACCTTGTCAAGCGCCGGAGTCGTGTCGGGAATACCAAACACGAGCGGAGAGTTTACGATCACTGTGAGGGTGACAGACTCCAAACGGCGGGTGACTACGAAAATATTGGCGCTGGCCGTTGGGGCGCAAGTGACAGCGCCGCTGCCGAAGACCATTACCACGAGACAGATGACCATGACGGGTCTGGGGCCGGCTGTCATGACGCTGCCGAAGACCATTACCACGGACGAATTGAGGATGACTGGAGTGGAAGACTGAAGACCTCGCTTTAGGAAGGAGCAGACATAATGCGTGCAAGAAGTTTTATGTGTCTCGCAACGCTTCTGGCGCCGCTGAGCCTCATAGGCACTGGTGCACTTCAAGCAGCAAACCAAACAGTCACTTTTAAGGTGCCCGTCAAATTACAAAGCATCCATCCGGATATCACGCAGCCCCAAATACATTGCTGGCTCCTTGATAAAGACGGTAAAAACGTAAGGGACGACAAGCAGATTGTACCCATCCCGATAAGTGCTGGCAGTTATGAGGGGCCTATTAACGTCCCGGTCACCGTGACTAATTGGGAGGCCGAACAAGCCGTCGGCTGGCACTGTGAGCTGGTACTAACAACTAAAGGTAGTCCAGGTACATGGCTCACGTATCCAATAACACAAGAGGGATCAGGCCCGAGGCCTGGGCAGGCCAAATCCGGTGCCCCGCTCGTTCATAAGGTCGAAGGAAAATTCGGGCCAGTCAGCGTAAC
>PQAH01000136.1 GCA_003105195.1 Bradyrhizobiaceae bacterium | reverse complement strand
GAGCGCCGCCAGCCCCTCCGAGACCGCCATCCTTCATGATCCGCCTCGACAATATCAGCAAGCAGAACGGCCGCCAGATCCTCTTCATCGAGGCCTCGGCGGCGCTCAACAAGGGCGAGAAGGTCGGCCTGGTCGGCCCCAACGGCGCCGGCAAGACCACGCTGTTCCGCATGATCACCGGCGAGGAGGCGCCCGACGAGGGCCAGGTGGCGGTCGATCGCGGCGTGACCATCGGCTACTTCAGCCAGGACGTGGGCGAGATGGCGGGCCGCAGCGCGGTCGCCGAGGTGATGGACGGCGCCGGGCCGGTGAGCGCGGTGGCAGCCGAGCTGAAGGAGCTCGAGACCGCGCTCGGCGACCCGGAGCGGGCGGACGAGATGGAGCGCCTGGTCGAGCGCTACGGCGAGGTGCAGGCGCGCTTCGAGGAGCTGGGCGGCTATGCGCTGGAGGCGCGGGCGCGGGAGGTCCTCGCCGGCCTCGGCTTCGGCCAGGAGATGATGGACGGCGACGTCGGCGCGCTCTCGGGCGGCTGGAAGATGCGCGTCGCGCTCGCCCGCATCCTCCTGATGGCGCCCGACGCCATGCTGCTCGACGAGCCGAGCAACCATCTCGACCTCGAGAGCCTGATCTGGCTCGAGCAGTTCCTCAAGGGCTACGAGGGCGTGCTGCTGATGACCTCGCACGACCGCGAGTTCATGAACCGCATCGTCGGCAAGGTGGTCGAGATCGACGGCGGGGCGCTGACGACCTATGCGGGCGACTATGCGTTCTACGAGCAGCAGCGCGCGCTGAACGAGAATCAGCAGCAGGCCCAGTTCGAGCGCCAGCAGGCGATGCTCGCCAAGGAGATCCGGTTCATCGAGCGCTTCAAGGCGCGCGCGTCGCATGCCGCGCAGGTGCAGAGCCGGGTGAAGAAGCTCGAGAAGATCGACCGGGTCGAGCCGCCGCGGCGCCGCCAGAGCGTGCTGTTCGAGTTTCCGCCGGCGCCGCGCTCCGGCGAGGACGTGGTCGGCCTGCGGAAGGTGCGCAAGGCCTACGGCGACCGGGTGATCTATGAGGGCCTGGACTTCCAGGTGCGCCGCAAGGAGCGCTGGTGCGTCATGGGCGTCAATGGGGCGGGCAAGTCCACGCTCCTCAAACTGGTGGCGGGCGCGACCGCGCCCGACGACGGCACGGTGGCGCTCGGCGGCAGCGTCAAGCTCGGCTACTTCGCGCAGCACGCCATGGACCTCTTGGAAGGCGAGCAGACCGTGTTCGAGTCGCTCGAGGACGCCTTCCCGCAGGCCGGGCAGGGCGCGCTGCGCGCGCTCGCCGGCTGCTTCGGCTTCTCGGGCGACGACGTCGAGAAGCGCTGCCGCGTGCTCTCGGGCGGCGAGAAGGCGCGCCTCGTGATGGCCAAGATGCTGTTCGACCCGCCCAACTTCCTGGTGCTGGACGAGCCCACCAATCACCTCGACATGGCGACCAAGGAGATGCTGATCGCGGCGCTCGCGGACTACGAGGGCACCATGCTGTTCGTCTCGCACGACCGGCATTTCCTGGCCGCGCTATCGAACCGCGTGCTGGAGCTCACCCCCGAGGGGGTCCACCAGTACGGCGGCGGCTACACCGAATATGTCGCCCGGACGGGGCAGGAGGCGCCGGGGCTGCGGAGCTGAGAACAGGGGTGTCTCAGGCGATCCCGAGCAGCCTGCCCGCGTTCCAGGCGGCCACGAGCCGTTGCTCCTCGGCGTCCAGGCCCGCTGCGTCCAGGGCCTGCCGCAGCCGCTCGGGCACGCGCGGCTCGAGGAAGATCGGCCAGTCGGTGCCGGCGATGACGTGGTCCGCGCCGAGCGTGTCGACGGCCGCGCGGATCAGCACCGGGTCGAGACCCATCGTGTCGATGTAGACGTGCCGGCGCGCCGTCTCGGGCGCGTCGCGGCGCAGCCTCTTGTCTCCGTGGAGGTTCGCGACCAGCAGGATCGCGCCGATCGCCAGCGTCGTCACGACGATCCGCAGCTGCGGAAGCTCGTCCAGTGTGCCGCTTTCGAGAAGCGCGACGAGAGCGGCCGCGTTGATCGTGCCGCGATTGAGCGTCACGCCGGGGCGGCCGTAACGCCGCAGCCGCGTGGCGAGCCGAGCGTCCGTGATGGGATGGACGAACACCGGAACGCCGAGGGACGCCGCGGCGGCGAGCGCCGGTCGCGCCTGCGGCGCATCGAGCAGCAGGTCCTTCTTGGCGGCCTGCGCGAAGACGCCCCGGAGCCCGAGCTCGCGCACGGCCCGGACCACCTCGCGGGCGCCGGCCTCGCCGCTGAAGACATCCACGGTCGCGAGGCCGTGGAGCCGTCCGGGATGGCGGCCGACCAGCTCCGCGAGCTGGTCGTTGATGCGCGTCACCGTGTCGGGTGCGGTGTCGCCCTCGGGGTCCTGAATGAACTCCAGCGGCGTGTTGATCACCCGTGCGGCGACGCCGGACGCGGCGATCGAGTCCACGAGGGCGGGCGCGCTCGCCAGGTTGCGGTTGACGGCATCGAAATGGGCACGCCGCGCGGCCGGCGCTCCGCGTCCCGCCATGGGCGCGAACGCGCTGCCCACGAAATGATTGTGGAAATCGATCACCCGCAACGCCGGGGAGGCGACGCCAGCCCGATCGACCGCGCTCGCCGCGAGCCCGGCAAGCCCGGCGCCGACCGTCTTCAGGAACTGCCGACGCGGCGGGCCGATGCGCTCGCGACGATCCTTCCCATGACCAGCCCTCGTGAGCCGACGCGGCGGGCGTTGAGGCTAGCCGATGGCCGGGGCGGGAGCCAGCTACGACGGCACGCAGAGCCGATGATATTGGTGTCGAAGCAGAAAGCGCATCAGACCTTGCGCCCTTGCTCGCGGGCACGGGTCAAGTCGAGCTCCGAGCCGATCAGCGGCGATGCGAGCAGAGCTGCGAGGATGGCGCCCTTGCGTGGCGGCTCTCCCGAACGCGCTTGGCTGACGGTGGCGCGCTGACGGTTCAGCGGCAGGCCCCTCCTCGGGCAGGCGGCGGGCAATGGCGCGGAACGGCGGCTGAGTTGTTGAAGTGTTTGGCTCCCCGGGCCGGATTCGAACCAGCGACCAACCGGTTAACAGCCGGTTGCTCTACCACTGAGCTACCGGGGAACACGTGCCAGTGAGTCTGAATGGCAATCGCACGGCGCGTATAACAAAGGGCTAACGCCTTTGCAAAAGCGAATTCGCCCGTGCGGAGGGACGGTCGCCGGAGCAGGTCGTGGGCGCGGCGCCGAAGCGCGCCGAGCGAGCGCCGCCGGCGTCGAATGCGACGCCGCGGCAACCGATTTCAGAGGCCCTTCACGCCGTGGA
>PQAH01000135.1 GCA_003105195.1 Bradyrhizobiaceae bacterium | reverse complement strand
CGAGCTCGAACTCTACTGCGACCGCGTGGCGTGCGCCGTCGGCCGGCTCTCGGTGCGGGTGTTCGGCATGGAGCGCGAACAAGGCGAGCGGCTCGCCCATCATCTCGGCCGCGCCCTCCAGCTCGTCAACGTGGTGCGCGATATCGATGAGGACGCCGCAATCGGTCGCCTCTATCTGCCGCGCGAAGCATTGGCATTGGCGGGGATCGGGCACGACGATCCTGTCGAGGCGATGAACGCGCCGCGCCTCGGCGTCGCCTGCGAGTTTGTCTGTGACATGGCCCGCCGTCACTTCGCGGCGGCCGATGGCATCCTCGCCGCGGCGCCGCGCCGCGTGGTGCGGGCCCCGAAGATCATGCGCGACGTCTATGGCCAGATACTCGCCGACCTCTGCGCGCGTGGCTGGGCCGCGCCACGGCGGCCCACCCGCCTGAACAAGCCGAAACTGATCTGGACAGCCCTGCGACATGCCTTCATCTGATCGCGCCGTGATTCATGTGATCGGATCCGGGCTCGCCGGATTGGCCGCGGCGGTGCGGCTGAGCGACGCCGGCCGCACGGTCGTCGTGCACGAGGCCGCGTTGCAGGCGGGCGGCCGCTGCCGCACCTATCACGACGAGGCCACCGGCCTGCTGATCGACAACGGGACCCATATCCTGCTCTCCGGGAACCGCGCGGCGCTCGATTTTGCGGAGACGATCGGCTCGCGCGACGGGCTGTACCGGCCGGACAAGGCCGAGTTCCCCTTCGTCGACCTCGAGAGCGGCGAGCGTTGGGCCGTGAGCCTCAATGACAGCCGCTTTCCGCGCTGGCTGTTCGACAAGACAAGGCGTGTGCCGCAGACCAGTCTGGTCGATTACCTGCCGCTGGCGCGCCTGGCGCTCGCCTCCGGCGATCGCCCGATCGGAGACGTCGTGGACTGCAGCGGCCCGCTGTACCGGCGTTTTCTCGAGCCGCTGATGCTGGCGGCGCTCAACACCGCGCCGCAGGAAGGCTCGTCGAAGCTGGCCGCGGCCCTGATCCGCGAGACCATCGCGCTCGGCGGCGCGTACTGCCGGCCGCTGCTCGCGCGCGATGGCATCGGCAAGGTCTTCGTCGATCCGGCGATCGACTACCTGCGCGGCCGGGGTGTCGCGATCAATTTCGGCGACGAGCTGACGGCGCTGGTTCGCGCGGGCGCGCGGATCGCCGCACTGAAGCTCTCCGGGGGCGAAGTCGCGCTCGGCGCCGCCGACGCGGTGATCCTCGCGGTGCCGGCTCACGCCGCGGCCAGGCTCGTGCCGGGGCTGCGCGCGCCGACGGAATTCCGCGGGATCCTCAACGTCCATTTCGCCGTCGCGGCGCGCGATGCGCTGCCGCCGATGCTCGGCGTGCTCAACGGTGTCAGCGAATGGATCTTCGCCCACCCCGAGCGTGTCTCGGTCACGATCAGCAATGCCGACCGGTATTTCGACACGCCGCGTGCCGAGCTCGCCGGCACCCTCTGGCGAGAGGTCTCGCAGATCGCCGGCCTGCCGGACGCGATGCCGCGCTGGCAGGTCGTGCGCGAGCGCCGCGCCACCTTCGCCGCCACGCCGGCGCAGAACCGTCTGCGCCCGCCGAGCCAGACCGCGTTCGAGAATCTGTTGCTGGCGGGCGACTGGACCGCCACCGGCCTGCCCGCGACGCTGGAAGGCGCCGTGCGCTCCGGCTTCCGCGCCGCCGAGCTGATCACCCAGGCGATGAGGCCGGCCGCATGAACCTGCGATACGCGACCGATGCTGCGGCTCGACCCGACTCGGAATCCAGGGCGGCAGCCAGCCTCATGCTGCGACAACGACCGGATGGCCACTGGATATTCGAGCTCGAGGCGGACGCGACCATTCCGGCCGAGTATGTCCTGCTTCGGCACTTTCGCGGCGAGCCCGTCGATGCGGCGCTCGAATCCGGGATCGCAGCCTATCTGCGGCGGATCCAGTGCGATCACGGCGGCTGGGCGCTGTATCACGGCGGCGCGTTCGATATCAGCGCCAGCGTCAAGGCCTATTTCGCGTTGAAGATGATCGGCGACGATCCGGCCTTGCCGCATATGCACCGCGCGCGTGAGGCGATCCTGGCGAATGGCGGGGCGGCCGCATCGAATGTGTTTACCCGGATTCTTCTGGCGTTGTACGGGATCGTGCCCTGGCGCGCGGTACCGGAAATGCCGGTCGAGATCATCTTGCTGCCGCGCTGGTTTCCCTTCCATCTGAGCAAGGTCTCGTATTGGGCCCGGACGGTGATCGCGCCGCTCCTGGTGCTGCAGGCGCTGCGGCCCCGCGCCAGGAATCCGCGCGGCGTCACGATCGAGGAGCTGTTCCTCGCCCCCCCGCAGTCCGTTGGCCCACGCGCGCGCGCGCCGCACCAGAAGCGCAGCTGGTTCGCGGCTTTCAGCGCCATCGATGTCCTGCTGCGCGGCTTCGCCCGCGTCGTCCCGGCCTCGCTGCGGCGGCGGGCCGTCGACCGCGCCGAGGCCTTCGTCTCCGAGCGTCTCAACGGCGAGGACGGGCTGGGCGCGATCTTCCCGGCAATGGCGAACGCGACCTTGATGTTCGATGCGTTGGAGCAGCCGGTCAAGGCCGCCATCGCGCGCCGGTCGATCGAGAAGCTGCTGGTGCTCCGCGATCGCGAGGCCTACTGCCAGCCCTGCGTCTCGCCCGTGTGGGACACCGCGCTGGCGTGTCATGCGCTGCTCGAATTCGGAACGCCTGCGGCGCAGGCCGCCGCCTTGCGCGGCCTCGACTGGCTGGTGCCGCGCCAGGTGCTCGACCTTCGCGGTGACTGGATCGCGCGGCGTCCCGATGCGCGGCCGGGCGGCTGGGCGTTTCAGTACGCCAACCCGCATTATCCGGACCTCGACGATACCGCCGTCGTGGTCATGGCGATGGACCGTGCGCGCAGGCTCGGCGCCGGCAGCCGCTTCGATGAGGCCATCGACCGCGGCGTCGAATGGATCGTCGGACTGCAGAGCTCGAACGGTGGCTGGGCGGCTTTCGATGCCGACAATACCTACGACTACCTGAACAACATCCCGTTCGCCGATCACGGCGCGCTGATCGATCCGCCGACCGAAGATGTCACCGCGCGCTGCGTATCGATGCTGGCGCAACTCGGCCACCCGCCGCAGAGCGCGTCGCTGGAACGCGGCGTCGCCTATCTCTTGCGAACGCAGAGGCCGGACGGCAGCTGGTTCGGCCGGTGGGGCGTCAACTACATCTACGGGACGTGGTCATCGCTGTGCGCGCTGAACCTGTGCCGCACGCCGGAGACCATCGCCGCCATGGCGCGCGCTGCCGACTGGCTGAGATCGATCCAGAACCCCGACGGCGGCTGGGGCGAGAGCGGCGAGAGTTACCGGCTGGATTATCGCGGCTACCAACCCGTCCCGAGCACGGCCTCGCAGACCGCCTGGGCGCTGCTCGGCCTCATGGCAGCCGGCGGCGCGGCCGAGCCCGCGGTCAGGCGCGGGATCGCGTATCTCTCGCAGGCGCAGGGAGATGACGGCTTCTGGCACGAGCCCTATTACACCGGCGGCGGATTTCCGCGCGTGTTCTATCTGCGCTACCACGGCTACAGCAAATTCTTCCCGTTATGGGCGCTGGCGCGCTATCGCAGCATTGCCGACGGCGACGACGCCGTCAGGTTCGGGATGTAGCGCTCACCGCTTCGTCCTTCCGCCGCGCAGCATTGCGGTTGACGGGATTCCGCGCGCGGATCTCGTCGAGCTTCTGCGCGACATGCCGGGAGAAGACGTATTCCGCGGGCCGCTGCCGGCTCAGATCGATCTCGGGCGTCATGGGTCCTGCCGTGCGGACGCCCCGTACCGCGACGCCGAGCGCCTTGAGCGGATGCGCGACCGCATCGTTGACCGCGGTGGCCTCGTAGCCGCTGTGGACCATGCAATCGGCGCACTTCTCGTAATTGCCAGTGCCGTAACTGTCCCAATCGGTCTCATTCATCAGCTCGTCGAAAGTGCGGGCGTAGCCTTCGCCGACCAGATAGCAGGGGCGCTGCCAACCGAAGATGGTGCGCGTCGGGTTGCCCCAAGGCGTGCAATGGTAGCCTTGATTGCCGGCCAGGAAGTCGAGGAACAGGCTCGACTGGCTGAATGACCAGGACTTTTTCGCCGGGCCGCGCCGGAAGATGTCGCGGAACAGCCGCTTGGTGCGGTCGCGGTTGAGGAAGTGCTGTTGATCGGGCGCGCGCTCGTAGGCATAGCCGGGCGACACCGTGATGCCGTCGACCCCCAGTCTGGTCACCTCGTCGAAGAATGCGGCGACGCGCTCGGCCTGGGCCGTGTTGTAGAGCGTGCAGTTGATGTTGACGCGGAATCCTTCGCGCTTGGCCCGGGTGATGGCGGCGACGGCGCGATCATAGACGCCCGGCTGGCACACCGATGCATCGTGCATCTCGCGGTCGCCATCGAGATGCACCGACCACGTGAAGTAGACGCTCGGCTCGTAGGCCGACAGCTTCTTGTCCATCAGCAGCGCGTTCGTGCACAGGTAGACATATTTGCGCCGCGCGACGATCCCGTTGACGATATCCGGCAATTGCTTGTGCAGCAGCGGCTCACCGCCGGCGATCGAGACCACCGGCGCGCCGCATTCGTCGACCGCGCGCAAGGCATCGTCGACCGACATGCTCTGCTGCAGGATCGGATCAGGGTAATCGATCTTGCCGCAGCCCGCGCAGGCGAGATTGCACCGGAACAGCGGTTCCAGCATCAACACCAGGGGATAGCGCTTGCGCCCGCTCAGGCGCTGGCGGAGGACGTAGCTAGCGACCGAGAGCTTCTGCCGGAGAGGAATTCCCAAGGCCGTTATCCTTCGTGATTGTACTGGCGCCGGTCATGTCCAGCAGGTCGACCGGGACACGGAATTCGATGTTCTCGTCCTGGCCCGGCAGGGTGAACACCTCGACCGGACCGAATCGGCGCAACGCGGCGATCACGTTGCGCACCATGACTTCCGGCGCCGACGCGCCCGCGGTCAGCCCCACCACCTCGACGCCGGCCAGCCATTCCGGCCGAAGCTCGCTGCCGTCGGCGATCAAATAGGTCGGAACATCGGCGCCGGCGCCGAGCTCGCGCAGGCGGTTGGAGTTCGAGCTGTTCTTGGCGCCGACCACGAAGATCACATCGACCAGCCTCGCCAGCTGGAGCAGGGCGGTCTGCCGGTTCTGCGTGGCATAGCAGATGTCTTGCACGCCCGGTCCGATCACGTCGTCGAACCGCCGGTAGAGTGCATCGATGATGCCGCGCGTGTCGTCGATGCTCAGCGTGGTCTGGGTGACGTAGGCAACCGGAGTGTCGCGGCTGAGCGTGAGCTCGGCGACCTCCTGTTCGGACTGCACCAGCAGCACCGGACCCGGAACTTGCCCCAGCGTGCCCTCGACCTCCGGATGCCCGGCATGGCCGACCATGATGACGGTCCGGCCGCTGCGGAAATAGTGGCGGCCTTGCGCATGAACCTTCGAGACCAGCGGGCAGGTGGCGTTCATGACACGCAGACCGCGCTCCTTCGCCTCTGTCTCCACCGCCTTGGAGACGCCATGCGCACTGAAGATGGTGATCGCGTCCGGCGGCACCTCTGACAGGTCCTCGACAAAGCGTGCACCGCGTGCCTTGAGCGACTCGACCACCCATTTGTTGTGCACGATCTCGTGCCGGACATAGACCGGCGGCCCGTACTTCTCGAGCGCCCGCTCGACGATCTCGATGGCGCGCACGACACCGGCGCAGAAGCCGCGGGGTTTTGCCAGGATGACCTTCATTGCGCTACTCCGTTCAGCCTGCCATTGCCTCGCGCCGCGCGACGCCGCTTTGCCCGCTCGGCCAGGGTCGCGATCTGGAAGGCGTCCAGCTCGGGCATCGGCCGCGCGTCGAACAGCGCCAACGCCTTGCCGACAATGGCCGCAGCGTCGAGACCGGCGCGCGCGTACATCGCCGCCGGCGTATCGTGATCGATGAAGGTGTCGGGCAGCATCATGCTGCGCATCTGGAAGCCGCGCTGCTCGAAAGCGCCGTGTTCGGCGAGAAGGTTCATTACGTGAGCACCGAATCCGCCGATCGCACCCTCCTCGACCGTGATCATCACCTCGTGCGAGCGCGCCAGCCGCAGAATGAGCTTCTTGTCGAGAGGCTTGGCGAACCTTGCATCCGCAACGGTCGTCGAGAACCCGTGCGCGGACAGGAGCTCCGCCGCCTTGAGGCATTCCGTCAGGCGCGCGCCCAGTGAGAGCAGCGCGATCGTATGGCCTTCGCTCACCACGCGGCCACGGCCGATCGGAAGCGGCACGCCTTCGTCGGGCAGCGGCACGCCGATGCCTTCACCGCGCGGATAGCGCAGGGCCGACGGCCGATCTCCGATGGCCGCGGCCGTCGCGACCATGTGGACGAGCTCGGCCTCGTCCGAAGCCGCCATCAGCACGAAGTCGGGCAGGCAGCCGAGGTAGGCGAGGTCGAACGCGCCCGCATGGGTCGGGCCATCGGCGCCGACCAGACCGGCGCGATCCATCACGAAACGAACCGGCAGCTTCTGGATCGCGACGTCGTGCACCACCTGATCGTAGGCGCGTTGCAGGAACGTCGAATAGATCGCGCAGAACGGCTTGATGCCCCGGGTCGCGAGCCCCGCCGCGAACGTGACGGCGTGCTGCTCGGCGATGCCGACGTCGAAAGCGCGGTCGGGAAACGCCTTGCCGAAAATGTCGACGCCCGTCCCTCCCGGCATCGCAGCGGTGATCGCCACGATCCGGTCGTCCTTGCGCGCCTCCTTCACGAGACTCTCGCCGAACACCTTGGTGTAGGCCGGCGCGGCGGCCACGCCCTTCTGCTGCTTGCCGGTGGCCACGTCGAATTTGACGACGCCGTGGTACTTGTCCGCGGATGCTTCGGCGGGTGGGTAGCCCTTGCCCTTCTGGGTCCGCACATGGACCAGGACCGGGCCGTTGCCGGCATCGCGCACGGTCTCGAGCGTTGAAACAAGCTGGTCGATGTCGTGGCCGTCGACGATCCCGACATAGGAGAAGCCGAGCTCCTCGAACAGCGTCGCGCTGTTGATCGCGCCGAGCGGGCTCTTTTGCCGCGCGAGATAGTCCGCCATCGCTCCGACCGGGGGAGCGATCGACATCGCGTTGTCGTTGAGGATCACGATCAGCCGGCGTTTCATCGCGCCGGCATTGTTCATGGCCTCATAAGCCATGCCGGCGGACATCGCACCGTCGCCGATCACACAAACGACGTTGTATCTGTCGCCGGCGAGGTCGCGCGCCACCGCCATGCCGAGACCTGCCGAGATCGAGGTCGACGAATGCGCGGCTCCGAAGCAATCGTATTCGCTTTCTGCACGCTTCGTGAAGCCGGACAGTCCGTTCCCGCTGCGCAGCGTCCGAATGCGCTCGCGGCGGCCGGTGATGATCTTGTGCGGATAGGCCTGGTGGCCCACATCCCAGATGAGCTTGTCATTCGGGGTGTCGAAGACGTAATGCAGTGCAATGGTCAGCTCGACGACGCCGAGGCTCGCGCCGAGATGTCCGCCCGTCACGGACACGGCATTGATCGTCTCCTGCCTCAGTTCGTCGGCGACCTCCTTGAGGGTGTGTGCGGCCATGCGCCGCAAATCCGCCGGAGTGTTGATCGAGTCGAGATGGGAACGTGGAGTTTGCGTGGTTGCTTCTCCGCGGACGGATGACATGGGCGCACTCCGTGAACGAGGCAAATGGGCTCGGAGCTTGAAGGAATGATCGGGTCCCTGTCGAGAGTGGTACTTTCTCCCGGTCAGGGATCAATCATCCGATGGGGCAATCGTTCCGCCGGAAGCCGACGAGTGCCACCCTATCCCATCGGTCGGGTCTCATGCTAGAGCGCATCGTTTCGGTCACGGTCCGATTTTGCGCACGACGATGTTGGTGGGTGATCGCGGGCGGCCTCGTCCTCGGCCTTGTTGCGGGCGCATTTGCGGGCACGAATTTCAGGATCACGACCGACATTAACCGCCTGATTTCCTCGGAGATTCCGTGGCGGCAGCGCGAGGCCGTGTTCGCACGGGCGTTTCCCGCCCAGTATTCGTCGACGCTGGTGGTGGTCGATGCGCCGACGGTGGAATCCGTGCAGGCGGCGAGTGCGGCACTGGCGCAACACCTGCGCCAATCGCCGATGTTCCGGGCGGTCGAGCACATTGCAGGCGATGAATTCCTGGCGCGCAACGGCCTGCTGTTCCGCCCGGTCGACCAGGTCCGGGCCTTCACCGAAGGTCTCGCCCGCGCCGAGCCACTGATCTCCACCCTGGCGGACGATCCCAGCCTGCGCGGCGTGGCCAATACGATGGTGCTGGTCCTGGGGGGCGTCCAGCGGCAGCTGACGAGCCTCGACGCGCTGGCGCGCCCCATGACCATGGCGGCCGAGACCGTGGAGGCCGCTTTGGCCGGCCGCTCCAAGCCGTTCTCGTGGCAAGAGATGCTCAGGGGCGAACCGCCCGCGCCGAGCGAGTTGCGGCACGTGATCTCCGTGATCCCGGTGCTCGATTTCGCGGCTCTTCAACCCGGGAAAGCCTCGAGCGAGGCGATCCGGCAGGCTGCGTCGGACCTCGATCTCGCTGCAAGGTTCCAGGCCCGGGTGCGGCTGACCGGATCGGTGCCGATGTCGGACGAAGAGTTCGGCTCGATCCAGGAGGGCGCGCTGGTGAACGCCGCCGCCACTGCGCTGATCGTGCTCACCATCCTGTGGTTGGCGCTCAGGTCGGGCCGCTTGATCCTTGCGGTCCTCGTCAACCTTCTCGTAGGCCTGTCGATGACGGCGGCGCTCGGCCTGCTGATGGTCGAGTCCCTGAACCTGATCTCGGTGGCGTTCGCGGTGCTGTTCGTCGGCATCGGCGTTGATTTCGGCATCCAGTTCAGTGTGCGCTTTCGTGCCGAGCGCCACAGGTTCGAGCACTTGCCGACCGCCCTGCGCAGCACGGCGCGTGAGATCGCGGTCCCCCTCACGCTCGCGGCATTCGCGCTGGCCGCGGGCTTCATGTCGTTCCTGCCGACCGCCTATCGTGGCATCTCCGAGCTCGGCCAGATCGCCGGCACCGGCATGTTGATCGCATACGGCACGAGCATCACGCTGTTGCCCGCGCTGATCACGGCGCTCCGACCGCCGGGCGAGCCGGAGCCGGTGGGATACCGGGCCCTGGCGCCGGTCGACCGGTTTCTTCGGGACCATCGCATCGCCGTCATCACGGCAACGCTGGCATGCGTCGGGCTCGCCTCACCATTGCTCTATTTCCTGACCTTCGATTTCGACCCGATTCATCTTCGCGACCCGGCGACCGAGTCCATTTCGACGCTGCACGATCTCGGCTCCGATCCCCAGGTCGGCATGCATTCGATCAATGTCATCGCGCCTTCCCTCGACGCGGTGCCCGCCGCCGCCGAGCGTTTGCAGAGGCTGCCGGAGGTGGCTGAGACCCGCTCGCTGCTGAGCTTCGTGCCGGCGGAGCAGGACGCCAAGCTCGCCGCTGTCGCGGGGTTTCGCGATCAGCTCGGGCCGGCTCTGAACGACCCGCCGGGCAGTCCGCCCAGCGACGCCGACAATGTCGCTGCGCTGCAGGTGATGTCGAACAGGTTGCGGGCGCTGGCGAGCGGCAGTGGTCCGGGCGCGCAGGCGGCGCAGCGGCTGAGTGCCGCCGCAGTGCAACTCGCCCGGGCAGATTCGCCGGTGCGCGATCGCGCGCAGGACGATTTTGTCAGTCCCCTCCGGGTCGATCTTGCCGCGTTACGCGCCTTCACCCAGGCCGAACGCGTCACCAGGGAGAACTTGCCGCAGAGTTTGCGCCGGCAGTGGCTGATGGACGACGGCAGGGCGCGGATCGAGGTCTTGCCGAAGGGCGATACCGACAGCACCGAGGTGCTGGGCCAATTCGCCGAGGCCGTGACCGGGATCGATCCCAACGCGGTTGGCGTCCCGATTTCGATCCTCGAATCCAGCCGGACCGTGGTGCGCGCGTTTGCGGAAGCCGGGATCTATGCTCTGCTGTCCATTGCCGTCCTGCTCTGGATCGTCCTGCGGCGGCTGAGCGACGTGATGCTCACCCTCTTGCCCCTCATCGTTGCCGGTGTGGTCACGCTCGAGCTCTGCGTGGTGATCGGCATGCCGCTCAACTTCGCCAATATCATCGCGCTTCCCCTGCTGTTGGGGATCGGCGTCGCGTTCAAGATCTACTACATCGTCGCCTGGCGTGCGGGAGATGCCGACCTTCTGCAGTCGAGCCTGACGCGTGCGGTGATCTGGAGCGCCCTGACCACGGCAACGGCTTTCGGCAGCTTGTGGCTCTCGAACCATCCGGGCACATCCAGCATGGGAAAGCTGCTGGCCTTGTCGCTGGTCTGCACCCTCGCCGCCGCCGTACTGTTCCAGCCGGCGCTAATGGGCCGGCCCCGCGGCTCCCGGAATTGATGCACAGATCTTGTCGCTGTCGCTCGTCTGCTCGCCGCCACGCCTCTTGGCTGGCGGCTGCTTTTGCGGCTGGGGCTCTTGCTCCTCGACCCGCGTCCAGTTCTCGCCCCCGCACAGCACCGCCAGGACGCAGCCTTGCACTTGCAGCGTGTTCTCGTCGCGCATGCTGATGCTGGCGCTGTAAGTACGGCCGTCCTGCGAATTGTAAATCTGGCCTTCCCATTTGTTGGCGCTGGTCTGCCGCATTCCAAGCAGAATCGGCATGCCCAACGTAGGCCTGTCGCGCAATCGGCTGTCGGGATTCTTTGAATCGACGCCGGGCTGCGTTTCCCAGGCCACGACGCCCCAGAGGCGGTCGTCGCAATTGGCGATCTTGATGCGCGCGATCTTCTTTGCGACCAACCATTCACCGACGGGACCTGCCGTGGCCGCCTGGGGCGGTTGCGCCTGCACGGACAGGACGCTCCACAGCAGGATTGCAGACACGCCCGGAAGGCGCATTCTTGCAGCAGACGCCGGGAAGGTCGTGTTCCACACTGCTCGTTCAAGCTCCGGGATGTGGGTCAATTCGCGACCTCGCGGCTCCGTTCCGGAAGAAGGGCCGACCGCCCTCGGCCATGCGGCCGGTTGCCGGCTGAAGCCGGTCCATCATAGGGGCATGAATGACCGAAATCGGGCGGTCGGGGCCGGCGCGGTCTGCGCCGGATGAGCGCACTCGCCTTGTCGCGGAGACGACCGCCACGGGGGAGTTCCCTTCGCGGGCCCTCGAGCCCGCGGGATTGCGTCCAGGCGAGACCATCCATGACGTTGCCCGCGCAGGCGATGTGACGTTGCCGGCCGAACCGGTTGCGGTCTCCCCCGGGCTCTTGGCCAAAAGGACTTGCCGAAACGTCTGGTGGGCGCTGGAATCCGCTGATCGG
>PQAH01000134.1 GCA_003105195.1 Bradyrhizobiaceae bacterium | reverse complement strand
CCGGAATTCCAGGAGGCCGCCAAGAAGGTCGGCTTCGTGATCACGCCGAAGAATTCCGCCGCCACGCTGGAGTTCGTGAAGGAGGCCGACAAGGACCTCTATCCGATCCTGGACGAAGCCGGCCTCGTCAAGGCCCGCAAGCGCAGCTGAGCCAGCCGCGCAGTCCCGGCGCGATCCGGGACTGCGCGCGTCCCCGGAAGGTCTCGCCATGGATGATGTCGGCGCCGCCGGCGATCCGAAGCAGGATCCGCGCAACCGGCTGGCCGCGGGGCTCTTCTTCGCGGCGTGGGCCGCCGCCGGATGGGTTTCGCTGTTGCGCAATCCCGAGATCGTCGGCGTCGACTTCGGCCAGGATCCGGGACCGGGACTGATGCCGGCGATCGTGCTCACGCTGCTCACCGCGGGCAGCCTCGTGCTGGTCGGGGCGGGATTGGCCACGCGTTCGCGGCCGCCGCGGCCGCGCCTCGACTGGGGCGCCATGGCGCGCCAGGCCGTGAAGCCCGCGCTGCTCGTGCTCACGCTGCTCGGATACGTGCCGCTGGTGCGGGCCGTCGGCTTCGTTCCCGCGAGCGCCGGCTTCGCCTTCGCCTGGATGCTGGCGCTCGCGGGACCTGCGCTGCGCCGCGAGGGCGCCCGCGCGATCGTCCCGATCCTCGCCGGCACGGCCGCCGGCGTCGGCCTCATCTATTTCGTCTTCATCTACTGGATCGGGGTGCCGCTGCGCTGAGCGCGGCGCGGCACCCGGGAAGCGTCGATGCTCGCGGACTTTCTCGCCCAGTTCGCCATGGTGCTTGCCGAGCCGCGCCTGCTCGGCCTGAGCGCGCTCGGCGTGCTGCTCGGCATCGTGTTCGGCTGCCTGCCCGGGATCAGCTCGACCATGTCGCTCGCGATCCTCTTGCCGGTGACCTATGCGCTCTCCCCGCAGGCCGCCATGATCTTCCTGATGGCCGTGTTCTCGGCGAGCGTCTATGGCGGCTCGATCTCGGCGATCCTCATCAACATCCCGGGCACGCCCGGGGCGATCGTCACCCAGCTCGACGGCTATCCGCTCGCCCGCAAGGGCCGCGCCGGCGAGGCGCTGTTCTATTCGCTCCTGGCCTCGACCGTCGGGGGCGTGCTCGGCCTCGCGGTGCTGATGCTGGTCGCCCCGTTCGTGGCCGGCGCGGCGATGCAGTTCCGCAGCCCCGAATTCGCCATGGCGACCGTGTTCGGGCTCACCATGCTGGCCTACTCGACGCCCGGCTCGACCTTTCGCGGCCTGCTCAGCGGCAGCATCGGCCTGTTGTGCGGCATGGTCGGCTTCGATGCCACGACCGACGTCGCCCGCTTCGACTTCGGCAGCTCGATGCTCCAGAACGGCATCGAGCTCGTTCCGGTCACCATCGGCCTGTTCGGGCTCGCCGAGGTGATGCGCAACATCGACGGGGCGGCGGCGGTCCAGCAGGTCACCGCGAGGCTCGGCCGGCTGCTGCCCGCGAAGGGCGAGATCCGCCGGCTGTGGCCGTCCATGCTGCGCGGCTCCGCGGTCGGCATCACGGTCGGCGCGATTCCCGCGGCCGGCTCGGCGATCGCGGTCGCGGTGTCCTATGCCCAGGAGCAGCGGCTGTCGCCGCGCGGACGGGAGTTCGGCACCGGCGTCCCGGAAGGCATCACGGGCCCCGAATCGGCCAACAATGCCTGCGTCGGCGGCGCCCTCATTCCGATGATGACGCTCGGCATCCCGGGCGACACCATGACGGCGGTCCTGATGGGCGCGCTGCTGATCCACGGGCTGCGCCCGGGGCCGCTGCTCTTCGCGGAGCATGCGGGCTTCGTCGGCGCGGTCTATGTCGCCCTGTTCCTCGCCCTGGTATTCACCGCCGTGTTCGGGCTCGCGCTGATGCGCCAGTTCGTCCGGCTGCTGCAGACGCCGAGCCACGTGCTGCTCGTCATCATCACGCTGCTCTGCGTCGTCGGCGCCTTCGCGATCCGCAACAACATGACGGACGTCTACGTCATGCTGGCCTTCGGGGTGGTCGGCTATCTGATGTATGCGCTGGCGATTCCGGTGGCGCCGCTCGCCTTCGGCCTGATCCTCGGCCCGCTGCTCGAGGAGAACCTGCGCCGCTCGCTGGTGGTCGGCGACGGCAGCTGGCTCATCTTCCTCGAGCGTCCGCTCGCCGCGGCGCTGCTGGCGCTCTCGCTCGCGGCGCTGGTCTATCCGGCCCTCGCGCCGGCCCTGCGCCGAGCCTGGACCGCGCGCAGCCGCGGTCGTAAGGAGTCCGCCTGATGACGCCGCAGCCGAGCTCCCACGCCCAGGAAGTCGCCCGCCGGCTCGAGGACGAGATTCTGAGGGGCGAGCGCAGCCCGGGCGAGCGCCTCGACGAGCGCTCCCTCGCGGAGCATTTCGGCGTCTCGCGCACGCCGGTGCGGGAGGCGTTGCAGCGGCTGGCGGCGAGCGGCCTCGTCACGCTGCACGGCCGCCAGGGCGCGCGCGTCGCCGAGCTCTCCGTTCCCGACCTGCTCGACGCCTTCTACGTGATCGCCGAGCTCGAGGGGATGGCGGCGAGCCAGGCCGCCCGCCGCATCCGCCCCGAGGACCGTGCGCGGCTCGCCGAGAGCCACCGCGCCTGCGCGGACAGGGCAAAGGCCAAGGACTACGAGGGCTTCTACGAGGAGAACCTGCGCTTCCACGACGTCATTACGGACTCTTGCCAGAACCGCGTCCTGCAGGA
>PQAH01000133.1 GCA_003105195.1 Bradyrhizobiaceae bacterium | reverse complement strand
CAGCGTAACAAATCAACCCCCAAAACAACTGCAACCAAAGCTGCTCAAAAGAAGGCCCTGAGTGCAGCGATCCGATCTGCTTCAGCCCGTATCTTTACCGCGCTCGCAACCGGGTCGAGCGGTTCTTCAATCGGATCAAACAATGCCGTCGGATAGCGACGCGCCACGACAGGGCCAACTACCTTGCCTTGGTTCAGCTCGCGTCAATCAGGCTGCGGCTGGCTGCGCGTTATGAGTCCGCGTCCTAGTCTAGGACAGGGTTTCCCCCGCGATCCAGTCCGTGACGGCGCGCAGCGCGTCGCTGCGGCTGTCGCTGCGGCCCTGCGCCGCGGCGAACACCGCGAGCTGGGCGTCCGCCGAGGTCCCGCAGGCGACGATCTCGCGGCAGCGCTCGACCTCGGCGAGGCCGCCGAGGACCTCGGCGTCGGCGCGCACGGCCGCGAGCGTGCGCTCGAGCATCTCGCCGACCGAGATCGCCCCCTCCCCGGCCACGTCGACGAAGGTGCCGTGCACGCCGTAGCGCTGGGCACGCCACTTGTTCTCGATCACGAGCGCGCGGGTGACCGCGGAGATCTCGGCATTGTGCAGGGGATCGCGCACCAGGAAGCGCGCGAGCGCGCGGTAGAGCGCCGCGATCGCGATCGAGTCCTCGACGCGCGTGCAGCTGTCGGGCGCGCGCAGCTCCAGCGTCGGCAGCTTGAGCGAGGGGCGGATCGCCCACCAGACGAAGCTCGAATCCTCGATCACGCCGGCCTGCACCAGCGCCGCGATATAGGCCTCGTACTCGGCGACATTGCGGAACAGCTCGGGCACGCCGGTGCGCGGCAGCTCGTCATAGGCGGCGAGCCGGTAGCCCTTGAGCCCGGTCTCGCGCGCCCGCCAGAACGGGGAGGACGTGGCGAGCGCGATGAACAGCGGCAGGTAGGGCAGCATGCGCGTCATCACGTCGACGCGCTGCCGCGGGTCCGGCAGCTCGACATGGACATGCAGCCCGCACAGCAGGTTGCGCTGGCCGACCATCTGCAGGTCTTCCATCACGGCGTCGTAGCGCTCGTGCGGCGTCTGCTCGAGGCCGATCCAGGTCGCGGTCGGGTGCGTCCCGACCGCGAGGATGGCGAGACCGTATCGTGCCGCGATCGCGCCTGCGGTCTGGCGCAGGAATCTCAGCTCGGCGCGCGCCGCGGCGAGATCCACGTGGCGCACGGTCGCGGCCTCGACCTGCGCCCGCAGCATCTCGCCCTTCACGCGCCCGTCGGTGCGCCGCTTGAGCTCCTGGAAGAACGCGTCGGGAATACCGCGCGCCACCGTCTTGTTCTCGGCGTCGGCCAGAAAGTACTCCTCTTCGATGCCGAACGAGTACTCATCGAACATGGGCGACCTGCTCCGGATACCGAGAGGGCAATCGAGACGCGCTGCTCACGAGAAGGAAAGGGAAGCCGACGGGACTTCCGCGAGACGCAGCCGCCGGGACGGTTGCGACACGGAACGGGATTTGCGTCGCACAATCAAGTCAAACCGGCGCTTCGCTGCGGCACCGCCACAACCCGTTGGGAACCAAGAAGTTCCACTGCCTCGCCCGGTCGCCAAGCCGTCAGCGCCAGTCGCCGAGCACGGCCTGCACCAGGGTGAGCGCCGCGACCGCCGCGGTGTCGGCGCGCAGGATGCGCGGACCGAGGGCGAGCCGCACAACATTGGGCAGCTCGCGGAGCGCGGCCCGCTCCTCCTCGCTGAAGCCGCCCTCGGGACCGACCAGCACGCTCAAGGGAAGCGGCCCGGTCCAGGCGTCGCCGCGCGCCGCCGCGAGCGCGGCGACCGGATCCTTCACGTCAGCGCCCTCGTCGCAGAACACGAGCAGCCGATCCGGCGTCCACGCAGCGATCAGTGCGGCGAGCTTCACGGGCCCGGCGATCTCGGCGAGGGAGAGGATGCCGCATTGCTCGGCGGCCTCGACGGCGTTGGCGCGCATGCGCGCCGTGTTGACGCGCTCGACCCGGGTATGCGCCGTGATCACGGGGACGAGGCGCGAGGCCCCCATCTCGACCGCCTTCTGCACCATGTAATCGAGGCGCGCATGCTTGAGCGGCGCGAACAGGTAGTGCAGGTCGCAGGCGCCGGCCTGCTCGCGCACGCGCTCGGCGACCGCGAGCGCGAGCGCCTTCTTCGACGGCGACGCCAGCGCGGCGCGCCACTCGCCCTCGCGCCCGTTGAAGACCAGCACGGCATCGCCCGGCGCGAGGCGCAGCACGTTGCGCAGGTAGTTCGCCTGCTCGGGCGTCAGCGGCACCTGCGCCCCCTCGGCGAGGGGCGCGTCCACGAAGAGGCGGGGGCTGCGGAAATCGTAGGCCGGCATGATATCGGGTTTAGCCGGGGTTCCGCCACCGTGCCAGCCCCGAGGGGCCGGCGTTAAGGAAATGCCCCGACGGGCGCATTTGCCGCCTTGTCGCCGGAATTGAGGCTGATACAACTGCCCTCATCCACCGGGGACATCGCGGGGCTGTCATGGCATCTCGAAGGACAAGAGGGCTCGCCGGCAGCGCGCCGCTCGCCGTTTCGTTGACGCTCGCCCTGATGACCGGCGCTGCGGCGCAGATGATGCCCGGCGCCATGGCTCCTGGAACGATGGCTCCCGGAACGATGGCTCCCGGAACGATGGCTCCTGGAACGATGGCTCCCCGAACGATGGCCCCCGGAACGATGGCTCCCGGAGCGATGGCTCCCGGCGCGGCGCCGGGTGCGCAGCAGGGCGCCCCGCCCTGCTTCAACGACTTCGTGCCGCTGCGCCAGGAGGCCGAGAGGCGCGCCGGCGCGATCCAGGCCGCCGCCAAGCGCAAGGCGCCGCGCGAGGAGATCTGCAAGCTGTTCCGCAACTTCGCGGAGGCCGAGGTCAAGGTCGTCAAGTTCGTTTCCACGAACCAGCAGTGGTGCGGGATCCCGCCGCAGGCCGTCGAGCAGATGAAGGCGAACCACGGCAAGACCGTGCAGACGCGCGACAAGATCTGCTCGAGCGACGTCGGCGCCGTGGGCGTCCCGCAGAAGCCGAGCGGACCCGGCCTGAGCGAGGCGCTCGGCACCTCGCGCCTGCCGGCGCCGAACACCTCGTCGGGCCGCGCCGGCACCTTCGATACGCTGACCGGCAACGTCCTGGCGCGATAAGCGCCCGCCCTGGCGCCGGGAGCGCCGGCTCGCCGACGGGATCATGCGCCAGCAAGACACCCCCAACGCGGGCGGCCGCGTCGCAGACTCGACCGGCAACTGGGTCGACACCGTCGCGCCCGCCCCGATCCGGCCCTACCTGCGCCTAGCGCGCGCCGACCGTCCGATCGGCGCCTGGCTGCTGCTGTTGCCGTGCTGGTGGTCCGCCGGCCTCGCGGCCGTCCACGGCAAGACGCTGCCCGACCCCTGGCACCTGGTCCTGTTCTTCATCGGCGCCTTCGTGATGCGCGGCGCCGGCTGCACCTGGAACGACATCCTCGACCGCGAGCTCGACGCGCGTGTCGCCCGCACGCGCTCGCGGCCGATCCCCTCGGGCCAGGTGAGCGCGCGCGCGGCCGCCGCGTTCCTGGTCGCGCTGGCGCTGGTGGGGCTCGCGGTGCTCGTCCAGTTCAACGGCTTCACGATCGCGCTCGGCATCGCCTCGCTCGCGGTGGTCGCGGTCTATCCGCTGATGAAGCGGATCACCTGGTGGCCGCAGACCGTGCTCGGCCTCGCCTTCTCGTGGGGCGCGCTGATGGGCTGGGCGGCCGCCTTCGGGCGGCTCGATGCGCCGGCCGTGATTCTCTACCTCGGCGCGATCGCCTGGGTGATCGGCTACGACACGATCTATGCCCATCAGGACCGCGAGGACGACGCGCTGGTCGGGGTGAAGTCGACCGCACGGCTGTTCGGCGCGCGCACCCGCCCGATTCTGGCGCTGTTCTACGCGGCGGCCGTCGCGCTGATCGGCCTGTCCGGGTGGATGGCGGGGGGCGGCGTCGTGTCCGCGGCCGGGCTCGCGCTGTTCGCGGCGCATCTCGGCTGGCAGGCCGTGCGCCTCGACATCGACGACCCGGACCACTGCCTGGTGCTGTTCAAGTCGAACCGCGATGCCGGGCTGATCCTGTTCGCCGCGATGGTGCTGGACGCGCTCGTGCGCCAAGCCTGAAATCAGCCGCGCGCGATGATCTCGCGCTCGCCCCGATGCACGAGGGGCGCGCGCTTCACGCCGGGTCGGCGGCGCAACAGGAACAGCGGATGCCGGCCCTTGAGCGCGGTGTTGCGGCGGCGGCGCGGCGCCGGGCGCTTCACGCGCACGGCGCCGAGATGCGGGAACGGCGCGCGCAGCGTGCCGTCCTGGTCGGCGAGCAGCAGCGGCCGTGCGAGGACGCGCGCCCAGAGCTGCCACTCGGCGACGATGTCGTCGGTGTCGGCGGCCTCGGCCAGCGGAACCGAGAGCTGCGGATCGCGATGCGCGAGGAAGACCACGAGACGCGCCGGGCCTTCCGCATCGCCCTCGATCGCGCGGATGGCGACGCCCTGGAACAGCGCGACCGGCAGGTTGAGCGCCACGCGCATGCCGCGCACGGCGCGGCGCAGCACCACGCGCTCGCGATGGAGCTCGACATGGCGCACGCGCCCGTCGGCGGCCGCGTCGCTCGCGGTGAAGCGGGCCGGCAACGCGAAGGGGTCGAGCCGCGTGTCGCGGCTCGACCCGGCGGAGTTGGCCCCGCCGAGCTCTGTCTGACGCCTCACGATCGGCTCCCTGCCGGGTGTCTTGAGCACCCTGATCTTGCGCGGAGCATGCCACGGCGCCGTCGCGGTCCGCTTAATTTCGCTGGTTAAGCGAGGGTAGCGCCGGCCCCTTCGCGCGACATGATTGACGACCTCTTGCCGGACAGCCGAAATTTCTGCGGATGCGGGGGCGACTCCGCCTCTCGCCCCTCCCAGGGGTAAGGATCCGGAAACCGCGCTTGCGCCCGCGCTCGGGCGCGCCCATGTGACGGATCGGGCCGGACAGGCCGCGGCGCCGCGGTTGACTCGGGTCTGCCGGATGCCGTCTACAGCCGTTTCGGCACCGGTTGAATCGGCTCGGGCCGGCGCCTCGGCCGGGCGCGGGCCGCCTGGCCGCCGAGGGCCGCACAGATTGGAGCCACGATGTCGCTGCTCGACCAGTCCGTCCTCATCGACCTCGCCGAGAGCCTCGTCGCCGCCGCCAGGCGGGCGGGCGCCGATGCGGCCGACGCGGTCGCGGTGCGCTCGATCTCGCTTTCGGTGGAAGTGCGCGACGACGCGGTCGAGGAGAGCGAGCGCTCGGAAGGCGACGATGTCGGGCTGCGGGTCCTGGTGGGGCGGCGCCAGGCGGTGGTCTCCACCAACGATACCGGCCACCTCGACGCCAAGGCGCTGGCCGAGCGGGCGGTCGCCATGGCGCGCGTCGCGCCCGAGGATCGCTTCGCCGGCCTCGCCGAGCCGGACCGTCTCGCGCGCGAGATCCCCGATCTCGACATGGTCGATCCGGAGCTGCCTTCGGTCACGCAGCTCGAAGGTCTCGCGCGCAGCGCCGAGGCGGCGGCGCTCGCGGTGGCGGGCGTGACCCGCTCGGGCGGCGCCTCGGCGTCAAGCGGCGTCGGCGGCATGGTGCTGGCGACGAGCCACGGATTTCGCGGGGCCTACCTGGCGTCGCGCCACAGCCTCGCGATGACGGCGATCGCGGGCGAAGGCACCGCGATGGAGCGCGACTACGACTTCACCTCGGCGCTGCACGCCGCCGATCTCGACGACCCGGGGGCGATCGGGCGCAAGGCCGCGACGCGCGCGGTGGAGCGGCTCCATCCCCGCAAGGTCGAGACCCGGCGCGTGCCGGTGGTGTTCGATCCGCGCGTGGCGTCATCGCTGATCGGGCACCTCGCGGGCGCGATCAACGGCAGCGCGGTCGCGCGCAAGACCAGCTTCCTGCAGGACCGGCTGGGGGCGCGGCTGTTCCGCCCCGGCATCCGGGTGATCGACGATCCGCTGCGCCGGCGTGGCCTGCGTTCGCGTCCCTTCGACGGCGAAGGCGTCGCCGGCCGCACCCTGGCGGTGATCGAGGACGGCGTGCTCGCCTCGTGGTTCCTGGACAGCGCGACGGCGCGCGAGCTCGGCCTTTCGACCACCGGGCACGCGCAGCGCGGCGTCTCCTCCTCGCCCTCGCCGGCCTCCACCAACCTGCATCTCGCGGCCGGCACGCGGACGCGCGAGGATCTGATCCGCGACATCGACGACGGCTTCTACGTCACCGACCTGATCGGCATGGGCGCGAACCTCGTGACCGGCGACTACAGCCGCGGCGCGGCCGGCTTCTGGATCGAGCGCGGCACCCTCGCCTATCCGGTGAGCGAGGTGACGATCGCGGGACACCTCGCCGAGATGTTCGCCAATCTCGAGCCGGCCGACGATCTCGCGTTCCGCTACGGCGTCAATGCGCCCACCGTCCGCGTGGAGGGGCTCACCGTTGCGGGCCGTTGACGAGACGCTGCTCCCGGCGCTGCGCGCCGAGGTCGCGGCCGCGGTGCGCGAGGCCGGCGCGATCGCGCGGCGCATGGCCGGCGCGACCCTGAAGAGCTGGACCAAGGCGCACGACTCGCCGGTGAGCGAGGCCGACATCGCGGTCGACGAGTTCCTGCGCGACCGGCTCGCCGCGATCCTGCCGGGATGCGGCTGGCTCTCGGAGGAGAGCCACGACGACCAGACCCGTCTCGCAGCGTCACTCCTCTGGATCGTCGATCCGATCGACGGCACGCGCGCCTATCTGGCGGGGCTCGCGGACTGGTCGATCTCGGTGGCGCTGGTGCGGCAGGGCCGCCCGGTGGTGGCGTGCATCTATGCGCCGGTCGAGGAGGCGCTGTTCGCCGCGGCGGCAGGGACCGGCGCGTGCCTCAACGATTCGCCGATCGCGGCCACGCCCGGCGCCGGCCTCGCCGGGGCGCGCGCCGCGGGACCGAAGCCGTACCTGAAAACCCTGACGCGAATCGCTCCGGACCTCGTGAGCGAGCCCAAGGTCCATTCCCTCGCACTCAGGCTCGCACGGGTCGCCTCCGGCCGGCTCGACATCGCCTTTGCTTCCACGGACAGCCACGACTGGGACCTTGCGGCGGCCGATCTTTTGGTGCACGAAGCCGGCGGCGCCCTGACGACCCTCGATGGGCGCGTCTTGACCTATAACCGCACGGTTCCGCGGCACAGCGCGCTGGTGGCCGCCGGCGGCGAGCGCCATGCGGCGCTCGTCGAGCTGATGCAGGGCCAAAAGCACGCCTTCGCGTGACAGCCGCCCGTCCGCGCGCGACCTGCACCCCGAGGATCGACCATGTCGGATACGCCGGCACGCAAGCAGCTTCTCCATCTCGTCTTCGGCGGCGAGCTCGCCCGCCTGGAGGATGTCGAGTTCAAGGACCTCGCGCGCCTCGACATCGTCGGCATCTATCCGGACTACGCGAGCGCCTATGCGGCCTGGAAGGCGCAGGCGCAGAAGACCGTCGACAACGCGCAGATGCGCTACTTCATCGTCCACCTGCACCGGCTGCTCGATCCCGAGACCGACATGGCACGGCAGCGCTGAGCGAGTGCCCGCGGCGATGCTCTCGTTGAAGCGCCTGGGTCGGAAGCGCTGGGTCCAGGTGGCCATCGGCACGCTGGCGGCCGAGTATCTGCGCCTGGTGGAGAAGACCAGCCGCTTCGAGCTCGATCCGCCCGACGGGTTCGAGCGCTTCGGGCCGGAAGCGCCGGTGATCCTCGCGCTCTGGCACGGGCAGCATTTCGTCACCGCCTTCGGCCACCAGGAGAGCTACCGGTCCAAGGTGCTGATCTCGCGCCATCGCGACGGCGAGATCAACGCGATCGCGGCCGAGCGGCTCGGCCTCGGCACGATCCGCGGATCCGGAAATCACGGCGGCCGCTTCGACGAGAAGGGCGGCGTCGTGGCCTTCCAGGCCATGCTGGCGGCGTTGCGCGAGGGCGACAACGTGATCCTCACGGCCGACGTGCCGAAGGTCGCGCGGGTGGCGGGCCTCGGCATCGTGATGCTGGCGCGCGCTTCGGGGCGGCCGATCTTTCCGGTCGCCTTCGCGGCGAGCCGGCGCATCACGCTCGACAATTGGGACCGCACCACGATCAACCTGCCTTTCAGCCGCGGCGCCGCCGTGATCGGGGAGCCGGTGCGCGTGCCGGCGGACGCTGACAACGACGCCCTCGAAGCCTATCGTCGCGAGGTCGAGAGCCGGCTCAACGCGGTCACCGAACGGGCCTATGCGATGGTCGACAGGAAGCGGGGAGACCGTGGCTGACCGCATGCCCTGGACGCTGCGCGCCTATCGGCAGCTCGCTGCCGCCGCGGCGCCGGTCGCGCCCATGCTGCTCGCCAGCCGGCTCAAGCGCGGCAAGGAGGATCCCGAGCGGCTCGCCGAGCGCCGCGGCGAGAGCGCGCGCGCGCGCCCGCCGGGACCGCTGATCTGGGCGCACGGGGCGAGCGTGGGCGAGATGATCGCGACGATTCCCCTGGTGGAGCGGCTGCGTGGGCGCGGCTTCAACGTGCTCGTCACCTCGGGCACCGTGACCTCGGCGCAGCTCGCGGAGCACCGGCTGCCGGAGGGCGCGATCCACCAGTTCGTGCCGCTCGATTCGCCGCCCTTCGTCGCGCGCTTCGTCGCGCACTGGCGGCCGAACCTGGTGCTGCTCGCCGAATCCGACCTGTGGCCGAACCTGATCATGGAATGCGCGGAGCGCGCAATCCCGCTGATCCTGGTGAACGG
>PQAH01000132.1 GCA_003105195.1 Bradyrhizobiaceae bacterium | reverse complement strand
GCGAGCAGCTCGCCGGGCCTGATGCCGAGGTCGACGTCGTGGACGCCGACATTGGTCCCCGGATACGTGAAGGTCACGCCTTCCAGGGCGATGGCGAGCTCCGCCGCGCCGCTCATGCCGTGACTCCGGGCACGCGGCCCGCCCCGCGCGCCGTCAGCGCGCCGGTTGCCGAGGCGGCCAGCGCCAGCACCAGCAGCACCACCGTCGCCGCGCAGGCGAACCCGGTCGCGCCGTAGAAGGCCTGCAGCAGCACCACGGGATAGGGCCTGGTCAGGAAGCCCGCGACCAGGTTCGAGAGCTGGAATTCGCCGATCGAGAGCGCCGCGACCGTGATCAGGCCGGAGGCGAGGCTGTGCCGCAGCGACGGCAGGACGATGTCGCGGAACCGGGTCCAGAAGCCGGCGCCCAGCGACTCGGCGGCCATCTCCTGCTCGGCCAGCCGCAGGTGGCGCATGTCCCCGACCAGCGTCTGCAGCAGATAGGGCAGGGTGAGGACCACGTGGCCGCCGACCAGGATCCAGAGGCTTCCCAGGAACGGCAGCTGGTCCGAGGAGAACACCAGGATGAAGCCGAAGGAGAGCACCAGCGGAGGCACGGCGATCGGCAGCAGATAGACGACGCGGGACGCGGTGCGCACGCCGCGCGAAGCTGCGCGATAGACCGCATAGGCGAGCGGCGTGCCGACGATCGTGCCGATCAGGCAGGTGAGGAGGCTGACCTGCAGGCTCGTCCAGAAGGCACGGCGGAAGCTGCCGTCGGAGGCGACCTGCAGATACCACTCGGTCGTGAAGCCGGTGGGAAGCAGCGTGTTGAACCAGCTCGCCCCGAACGAGCCGATGAACAGAAGCACGATCGGCGTGAACAGGTAAGCCAGATAGAGAGCGGTCACGAACCCCAAGAAACCACCCCCTCGAGAAACGATCGCAGCCGGCGCGGTCCGAGGCCCGCCGGATTCTCCGCCGGCAAGCCCACCCCCCCAGCGGCGCGCCATGTCGCGCCGGGGCAGCATAGCGCCAACGGCCTACGCGATCGACCCCGCATTCAGGCATGGTATCGCCAGCTCGGCGAGGCGACGACGCGTCGCCTGGACCGATCCGTCCACGTCGATGCCGCGGCAGGCGTCCTCGACCACGACCACGTCGAACCCCGCCGATCGGGCATCCTCGGCCGAGAAGCGCACGCAGAAGTCGAAGGCGAGCCCGGCCAGGAACACGCGCGCCAGCCCGCGCTCGCGCAGGTAGCCGGCGAGGCCGGTCAGCGTCGTGCGGTCGTTCTCGCGGAAGGCCGAGTAGGAATCGATCTCGCGATGATAGCCCTTGCGGAGCACGAGCTCGGCATGGCGGATCTGCAGGTCGGTTCGGAATTCCGCGCCCGCGCTCCCCTGCACGCAATGGTCGGGCCAGAGGATCTGCGGACCGTAGGGCAGCTCGATGGTCTCGTACGGCTTGCGGTCCGGGTGGCTGGACGCGAAGGACAGATGACCCGGCGGATGCCAGTCCTGGGTCAGCACCACATGAGCGAACCGGCGCGCGAGCGCGTTGATCACCGGCACGACCTCGTCGCCGCGCGGCACCGCCAGGCTTCCGCCGGGGCAGAAGTCGTTCTGGATGTCGACCACCAGGAGTACGTCCGGCTCCGCCATCGTCTTGCTCATCACAGGACCGCCTCGCGCCCGGCCGTGCGGCGGTCGACCTCGGCCGCCAGCGCGACCAGCCCATCGCTCACCCGGACCGGATAGCTGCCGTCGGCATCGCGTGCCCGCAGGCCATCCGGCAGGCTTGCGAGCCCACGCGCCGCACGCTCCCGGATCTCGCTCAAGCCCGGGGCAGGGCCGGTGCGGCGACCCGCCTGCACGACCGGCACGAGCAGCGGCTCTCCCGGCGTCGCTTCGCGCTCGAGCCCGATCGTATCGCCGCTGATGCGCCCATCCGCGCCGCGCATGCGCCAGACCTGCTTGCGGCCCGGCCAGGTGGCCTTGCCGGCCGAGCGCTTGCGGCGGGCGCGCCCGGCATACTCCTGGAGCTTGTAGGCGCAGTCGAGCGCCGGGACGTCCGAGGAGGTGGTCAGGCTCGTGCCGACGCCGAAGCCGTCGA
Source organism: Bradyrhizobiaceae bacterium (assembly GCA_003105195.1). Lineage (GTDB taxonomy): Bacteria > Pseudomonadota > Alphaproteobacteria > Rhizobiales > Xanthobacteraceae > FEB-22. The sequence continues at coordinate 1,833 of PQAH01000132.1, read as the reverse complement.
CGGGCGCGCCTGCGTCCAGCATGGCGTCGATCGAGCCCTCGTCGAGGCCTCCGCTGGCGAAGATCGTGACCTCGCGCAGCCCGCCGGCATCGAGGATACGCCGCACGCTCCTGGACAGTGCCGCGATGTCGCCGCTGTCGATGCGCACCGCCCGGATCGCGATGCCGTCGGCCGCGAGGCGCGGCGCCAGCGTGACCACTTTGCGGGCCGCCGCCTCGGTGTCGTAGGTGTCGATCAGCAGCGTGAGGTTCTGCGGCCGCGCGCGCGCGAAATTCTCGAAGGCCTCGCACTCGTCGTCGTGCACCTGGACGTAGGAATGGGCCATGGTGCCGAAGGTCGGGATGCCGAACTGCTTGTCGGCGAGCACCGTCGCGGTGCCGGCGAAGCCCGCGAGGTAGCTCGCCCGCGCGGCGAGCAGGCCGGCCTCGGCGCCGTGCGCGCGGCGCATGCCGAAATCCACCAGCGTGCGGCCGCGGGCGGCGAGCACCATGCGCGCCGCCTTGCTCGCGATCAGCGTCTGGAAATGCAGCAGGTTGAGCAGGCGCGACTCGACCAGCTGCGCCTGCGGCAGCGGCGCCGTCACCCGCAGGATCGGCTCGTTCGGGAAGAACACGGTGCCTTCCGGCATCGCCTGCACGTCGCCCGTGAACCGGAACTCCGCGAGATAATCGATGAGCCGCGCATTGAAGCGCCCGGTCTGGGCGAGCCAGGCGAGCTCGTCCGCCGACAAGCGCAGGGTCTCGAGGAAGTCGAGCGCCTGCTCCAGTCCCGCCGCCATGAGGAAGCTCCTGCGGGGCGGGAGCTTGCGCACGAACAGCTCGAACACCGCGGGCTCGCTCTCGCCGCGGTCCAGATAGGCCTCGAGCATGGCGAGCTGATAGAGGTCGGTGAGCAGCGGACTGGCGTCCATCGCTCAGCCTTTCGGTCCGCGCAGCTTCGCCTCCAGATAGCGCGTCGCACCGTCGAGCGTCGTCAGCTTCGGATAGTCGATCTCGGGAATCTCCACCCCGAGCCGGCGATGCAGGGCGATCACGAAATTCAAGTGATCCATGGAATCGATGTCCAGCGCCTCACGCAGGTCGTCGGTCGGCCGCAACGTCCCAAGATCCGCCTCCGGAGCGATATTCGCAAGCTCTTCCTTGATGACGGCGACGAGGTCGGTCATAGGCTCTCGGGCTCCTGCAGCAGCTTGCCGATCTCGGCGAGGAACAATGCGCCGGCATGACCGTCGCTCGCCCGGTGGTCGGCCGAGAGGGTGACGGTGAGGACGGGGCGGGGGCCGATCGCCCCGTCGATCACCCAGGGCCGGGTCACGACCTTGCCGAAGCCGACGATCGCGACCTGGGGCGGATAGATGATGCCATAGAGCGCCTCCACGCCGCGCTCGCCGAGGCTCGTCACCGTGATGGTCGCATCGGCCATCTCGGAGCTGCGGATGCGCCCGGCGCGCGTGCGCTGGATCAGGTCGCGCAACCGTGTCATGATCTGATCGAGGCCCATCCGGTCGACGTCGTGCAGGGCGGGCGCCGCGAGCCCGCCGCCGCGGATCGCGATCGCGAAACCGACATGGACGGCCGGTGCCGGCTCGAACCTCCCGTCGCGATGGAAGCCGTTGAAGACCGGAAAGCGCCGCGCCGCGAGCGCGACCGCCTTCACGGTCACGGCCGCCAGCAGCAACCGGTCCTCCGGCGCCCGCTCGGCATTGGTGCGCGCGAGCCAGTCCTGGCAGTGGCCGAGGTCGACTTGATGCTCAAGATAGTAATGGGGAATCTCGCGCTTCGATCGCGCCATCGCGGCCGCGATCGCGACCCGCATGGCGTCGAGGTCGAGCCC
>PQAH01000131.1 GCA_003105195.1 Bradyrhizobiaceae bacterium | reverse complement strand
TGTGGAGCGCGGAGGCGGTCGCGCCGGCGCGCGCCAGCGCCAGCGCCGAAGGCTGGTGGCTCGGCCAGTGCGTCCCGCATTCGAGCGCGGCCGCGTCGCGGCCGGCGGCGCGCAGCATGCGCTCGGCGACCGCGACATGGGCCGGCTCGCCGCCGTGGGACGCGCAGGCGAGCGCCAGCTCCTCGGCGCCGAAGCCGTAGCGGTCGGCCGCGCCGGACTCGACGAGCGGAAGCGCCTGCAGCGGCTTGACGGCCGAGCGCGGATAGACCGGGCGCGTCACCTCGCCGAGGGTGAGGCCCTCGCGCCCGTCCGCATCGACGACCGCGACCGCTCCGCGGTGACGACTTTCGACCAGCGGGCCGCGCGTAACCTCGACGAGAACCGGATTGCCCATTTGTCGTGCGATGCGGATAGGATGGCGCCACAGTTCGGTCGGAATGCTGCTCCACGTCAAGACACCATGATCAGACCCCTCCTGCTCGCCTTCCTGATCCTGTTCGTCACGCCGCTCGCGGTCGGCGCCGGCCTCTACGTCGCCGAGGACCGCCCGTCGAGCTGGGGACGCGCCAACTGGTCGAGCGCCGGCGTGCTGCCGCCGGCGGCGAGCGTGCCGGAGGCCCGCGTCCTCGTGCTGGCCGGCCGTACGGGCCGCTGGAAGGGCATGTTCGCGGTGCACAGCTGGATCGTGGTGAAGCCGGCGGGCGCCGCCCGCTGGACCCGCTACGACGTGGTCGGCTGGGGCAGCCCGATCCGCAAGAACGGCTGGGACGCCGACGGCCGCTGGTTCAGCGACACGCCGCGCATCGTGGCGGAGGTCCGCGGCGCCGCCGCGGCGGCGGCGATTCCGAAGATCGAGGCCGCGATCCAGGCCTACTCCTATCGCAAGGCCGGCGACTACCGGGCCTGGCCGGGTCCGAACAGCAACACCTTCGTCGCGACCGTGCTGCGCGCCGTGCCGGAGCTCGGCGTCGCGATGCTCCCGAACGCCATCGGCAAGGACTACCACGACGGCGTCGTGGCCGGACGGACCGCCAGCCGCACCGGCATCGAGGCGAGCCTCTGGGGCCTCGCCGGCTTCAAGCTCGGCTGGGTCGAAGGCGTGGAGATCAACCTGCTCGGCCTGGTGGCGGGGGTCGACCTGCGCGATCCCGCCCTGAAGCTGCCCGCCATCGGCCGCATCGCCCTCGCCGGCGGGAGCCCGAGCGCGGCGTCCCCGGTCACGCCATAACGACCTTCACGCGCGCGTCACGGGGATTTGTCCCTCGGTCGGCCGGGACCGGGTGACGCGCGCGCGCCGGTATGAGAGCCTTGCGCCGAACTCCGCGAACGAGGTGACTGATGCGCGACGCGTGGCCGCTGCTCGAGAAGATCCCCTTCCCTTCCCTTCGGCGCGGCCGGCTCGACACCCTGCAAGTGAACGTCGGCTACCGCTGCAACCAGTCCTGCGTGCATTGCCACGTGGCGGCCGGGCCGAACCGGACCGAGGAGATGGCGGGCGAGACCGTGGACGTGGTGCTCGCCTTCCTGGAGCGCCAGCTGATCGGCACCCTCGACATCACGGGCGGCGCGCCGGAGCTCAACCCGCATTTCCGCCGCATGGTGACGGCCGCGCGCGAGATGGGCGTGCGGGTCATGGACCGCTGCAACCTCACGATCCTGGAGCAGCCCGGCCAGGAGGACCTCGCCGGCTTCCTCGCCGGGCAGCAGGTCGAGGTCTTCGCCTCGATGCCCTGCTATCTCGAGAACAATGTCGACACCCAGCGGGGCAAGGGCGTCTACGACGGCTCGATCCGCGGGCTGAAGCGCCTCAACGCGCTCGGCTACGGCCGGGAGGAGACCGGGCTCGTCCTCAATCTCGTCTACAATCCGCTCGGTCCCTCGCTGCCGCCGCCGCAGGCGGCACTCGAAGACGACTACAGGCGCGTGCTGGGGGAGCGGTATGGTGTCGCGTTCAACCGTCTCTTCACCCTGGCGAACATGCCGATCCAGCGCTTCGGCTCGATGCTGATCTCCAAGGGACAGTTCGACTCCTATCTCGCGCTGCTGCGCCAGTCCCATCTCGACGCCAACCTCGCCCATGTGATGTGCCGCAACCTCGTCTCGGTGGACTGGCGCGGCTTCGTCTACGATTGCGATTTCAACCAGATGCTCGACCTGCCGCTGGCGCACGGCGCCGGCAGCCGCGTGCATCTCGCCGACCTCGTCGATGCGGACCTGACCGGGAACCCGGTCAAGGTCGCGGGCCACTGCTTCGGCTGCACCGCGGGCCAGGGCTCGAGCTGCGGCGGCGCGCTGAAGGAAGCCGCGGAATGAGGATCGAGACGGACGCCGGCGGCGGCGCCCGCGCAGCCGCGGGTGCGGAAGCCGGCCGCATGTGCCCGCTCGACTATCGCTATCCGCCCGCCACGCTCGACCGGGCGCCGGACCTCGCGGCCGAGGCGCTCTACGTGGTCGGCGGCCTCTACGGCAATCTCGCGGCGCTCGACGCGATCGAGGCGCTCGCGGCGGCCGAGCCCGTCCCGGTCACCATCGTGCTCAACGGCGACTTCCACTGGTTCGACGCCGAGTCCGGCTGGTTCGCCGAGGTCGAGCGGCGGGCCGCGCGCCATCCGGCGCTGCGCGGCAATATCGAGACCGAGATCGCGCGCGCCGAGGACATCGGCGCGGGCTGCGGCTGCGTCTATCCGGCCTCGGTGTCGGACGCCTTCGTCGCACGCTCGAACCGCATCCAGAGCGCCTTGCGCGGGGTCGCGGCGCCCGAGGCCGCGGCGCGGCTCGCGCGCCTGCCGATGCGGCTCGTCGCCCGCGTCGGCGACCTGCGCGTCGGCGTGGTGCACGGCGACGCTGAGTCCCTCGGCGGATGGCGCTTCGCTCACGACGCGCTCGACGATCCGGGCGCGCGCGCCTGGCTCGGCGAGGTCGCGCGCGCGGCCCGCGTCGACCTGTTCGCCTCCACCCATACCTGCCTCGCGGCCTATCGGGATTTCGACCTGCCGGGCGGCCGGCTCGGCGTGATCAACAACGGCTCGGCCGGCATGGGCAACTTCGCGGGCAGCCGGTCCGGCGTGATCTCGCGCATCGCCACGACCCCCTCGCCGCACGCATCGCTCTATGGCGGTATCCACGGCGGCGCCTACGTCGACGCGCTCGCGGTCGATTTCGATATCGACTCCTTCCTCGCGAGGTTCCTCGCCCGCTGGCCGGAGGGCTCGGCCGCGCACGAGTCCTATTTCGGGCGCATCACCGGCGGCCCGGAGCATCCGATCGAGCGCGCGAGGCCGCGCCGCGGCATCGCGTAGCCGCCATGCGGACGCTCTCGATCATCGTGCCGGTGCTGGACGAGGCCGG
>PQAH01000130.1 GCA_003105195.1 Bradyrhizobiaceae bacterium | reverse complement strand
TGCGCCGCTCGTCGGGATCGACGATCTCGGGGTTGCGCCGCTCGACCACCGTGTCGGCGAGCGTCTCCACGTCCATGGCGTTGCGGAACTTGAACCAGGCCGCCTTGGCGTTGGCGACATGCACATTCCAGGCGATGTCCGCATTCGCGGCCGTCAGCTCGGCGACGACATGGCCGTCGGCGTCGTGCCCGTAGATGCGGAACTGGACGGCCTCGCGCTTGAGCCGGCCGTGATCGTCATGCGAGCTGCCGGCCGGCCGCGGCGGCGGATGCGGCACCTGCGGCGCGAGCAAGAACGCGTCCGGGCTGCTGCCGACCCGGGCGATGCCGATGGCCGGATGTATCGAGGCTCTCACGACCGTGCTTGCCATCTCGGTTCCCCGGGTCGCCGACCGCGGTCGGCGGTTGCGCGCCGATGCGCTCAGAACTCGCGCCGCTCGTGGAAGATCTCGGTGGTCTCCAGGCCATTGCTGCGCAGGACGCGCACATCGATCGCGGACGCCCCGGGGAACTGGTTGACGTCCACGTCGGCGACGTTGGGCCGATCGAGGCCTGTCGCCATGGTATGCCAGCGCGTGTCCCCTTCCGGACGGACCTGGAGCGCATAGGAGACGTTCGGCTCGGCGGGCACGTCGCCGCCGAGCGGAATGTGATGCTCTCGGCCGGGAGCCGGCGCCGCGAGCTCCACGGCGCCTATCGGCTCGGCGCTGCCGGGCGCGAATTGCGAGACCTCCACGCCGTCGACGTAGAGCTTGACCTCGCGCAGGGCCTCCGTCACGGGAACGAACTCCTCGAACATGCGCTCGCTCCCCACCGTGCCGCATGACGGCCGCAGGGGATTGACCGCGAGATCGAACAGGACCGCGCCGGCCTCGCCCAGACCCTTGAGGCGAACCCTCTCCTCGCCACCTTCGATGGACGCGAAGGCCAGCTTGGCGGGAAGCATCGAAACGATGGCGCCGCGGCGCGCGGCGAGATCGAAGCTGCCGATGACCTGCGCCCAGTCGCCGTAGTCCATTCTGCGTGCCATGGACGGCCCTCCCTGGCTCAGCCGATCCGCGGGGCGAACTGCGTCTCTTCCGCCACGAGCCGGTCGTAGAGCCCATCATAGGTGTACTTGGAGACCCACTGGCGATCGCAATAGGTCATGAAGTCGGCCCATGCCTCGCGCGGATAGGCGCGCATCGGCAGGTCGAGGGCCGGGTCGCCGACGTCGAACCCGATGCAGTCCTGCCCGGCATCGGAGATGTGACCCTTGGCATGGGGGAACCGGTCGTCGTCGTTGCCCTGGCCGCAGAAGCCCGGATGGAAACGGCCGAAGGTGTGGGCGAGTTCGTGCGCCCCGTACCAGTCGCCATAGGATCCGTCGTCGTCCCAGAATCCCGCGCCTGCCCTGCCGCAGGGCCCGACCGCAATCGTGTTCGGCGCCGACGCCGTCGGCACGTCATTCGCCGCGCCGCGGAAGAAGCCGGCGTGGTCGGAGACGAGGCCGTAGTAATGCGTGCGCGGATCCCAGCCGGCGTCCATGTCGGCCTGCCGGATCGTCAGCATGTGCTGGTGCAGGATGCCGAGCAGCGTCCACCACAGCGGGTCGAACCCGTTCGGCAGCGTCGGCCCGGAGAATGGCGGAACGAAGTTCGCCGGAGCGTCGATCACGGCCTGGTTCCATTCGACGCGCGAGACCGGATAGGCGCGCGTCAGGAAGGAGCGAAGATGCGCGAAATGCGTGGGATCGGGCGCGTGATGCGGGGGCGGGTTCTGCCGCGGGTCGCCGTAGCGGATGCCCAGCGCCCTGACGCGCAGCACCGGCGCGGAGGCGAAGCCGACCTGCCGCTCGTTGCCGTCCGGGGCAACGGCGAGCTCGGCGCCCGCAAGGCCGGAGACGCGCTTGAGGCGCACCGTCATCGGCCCCGCGGGCGGGTCCGGCAGGAGGAAGTTCAGGCTCAGCGCGGCGTCACGCCGCTGCGCGCCGAGCGCCGGATGCTTGCTCGCGCGCAGCACGATCTCGTTGGCGGACGGCACATAAGCGCCCGGCGCGCCGGGAGCCGCGGACACCACGATCTCGCCGCGGACGCGCAGGTTGGACGAGACGCCGCGCGGCGCCAGGTAGACCCTCACCGCCGCGGCCTTGCCGGCGATCAGGCGCACGTCATGCGCCATGTTCTGGATCGCTTGCGTCACCTCGATACCGAGCACGCGGACCGAAGGCCCCGCAGCTCCGGCACCGGCCGCTGCCGCCCGTCGTCGCCGTCTCGGCAGGTCGATGAAAACCATGCCTCAGCCTCCGGTGGTCGCCGTGCGCGATGGGTGCGGGTCGCGAGTCATGCGCGCGGTCTCGTGGGCTCGACGGCCGGAACGCCGTTGGCGGTACGGCGCAGATGAGCCGCGGAGCGGTAGGCGATACGGCGCGCATCGGAGATCGAGCCGAGCGGACGATTGGCCTCCGGCGTCCGCCACGGATGGATCGAGAGGTTGTCCCCATAGGCGGCCTGGCCCGCCGCCGCGACATCCTGGCGCGCGATCGTCAGCCAGCCGATCCGCTGGAACGGGGTCGGCCAGCGGCGGGTCGCGGCATCGAGCGGCGTCTCGGCGTCGTTCGAGAACGGCTGGACCGCGAGCTCGAACGCGGCTTCGCGGTCGCGAAGCCGCCGTGCCAGATCGACCGCGAGGCCGTTCGGATCCGCGGCGGGCGCCGCATCGGCGGCCTCGCCGATCGGACGCAGCCGATACTTCACGATCGCCTCGGGCCCGCAGGCATAGGGCAGCACGCTCCAATAGGTGGCGGCGAGCACGCTCGCCTCGGGCTTCGCCATCTCGTCGAGCACGCGCCTGGTCTCGGGATGCGCCGCAAGATAGGCGTCGAAATCGCCGAGCACGGCCGCATGCGAGAAGGCGCAGAAATCGGCGCCGGTATCGACGAAGAAGCGGTCGTGGTTCTGCATCAACAGATCCGCGGTGCCGGCGTCGGGGTCGTCGGCATCGAGGGTTTCGCCGTCGACGCCGAAGAGCTTGATGCCGATGCCGAGGGTGGCGTTGGCGCTGTCCGGCGTCACCGGCGCGGTGTCGCTCGAGAAGCGGATCCAGGCCGGAAACTCGCGCTGGGCGAGGAGCCCGTGCCTGAAGCGTTCCGGAAGGTCCGGATCGATGCGCAGGATGCCGCGGACGACGCCGTGGAGCTTGCGAAACACCGGGCGCGGGGCGGGCATCTGGCCCGTGGCAATGAAGTGCCGCTGCACGATATCGACGAAGATGCGCCGGGTCTCCTCGCGAAACGAGGCCCGGCACGCGGCGGGAAGCGCATCCACAACCGAGCGGCTGACCGGCCGGCTGTCGGCCAGGTCGGCGCGCAGGTCCACAAACGATCGGGGCATGGCATTCCTCTCGAGGCCGTGCCAGCGGTCGAGTTTGGCATCGCTTCGCTCGAGATGCAACCTCTGGATGTTTCAATGGAAGAGATGCGCGGCGCCCTGCCCCATGCGGGCCGGACCGCCTGCGGTCAGAATCCAGAGGTCAGTCCGCCGCCCCGCGCGGCTCAAGCGACCGGCGCGTCCGCACGATCTCGGCCAGGATCGAGACCGCGATCTCCTCGGGCGTGATCGCACCGAGGTCGAGGCCGGCCGGGGCGTTCAGCCGGGCGAGACGCTCGGACGCGACGCCGCGCGCGCGCATCGCTTCCCGCAGCGCCTCGGCCTTGCGCCGGCTGCCGACGAACGCGACATAGGCGGCGTCGATGGAAAGGGCGGCGAGAAGCGCGGCCTCGTCGCCGCGTCCTTGCGTCGAGACCAGGACGTAGCGCTCGGCCGGGTCGTCGACGGACAGCGCATAGCCCTCGATGCGGATATCGGCCTCGGCAAAGGCCGCCTGCTCGGCGACTGGCGCGCAGACCGTGAGGGCGAAGCCGACCTGGCGCGCGAGATCGGCGACCGCGACGGCGACCGGGCTCGATCCGCAGACCACGAGCTGCGGGCGCGGCAGCACCGGCTCGACGAAGACGTCCATGGTGCCCTGGCTCGGGCACATGTTCTTGGCGAAGCGCACGCCGGCGACCTCCTCGCCGGGCGCGTGGCCGCCCTGCGCGAGCTCCTCCGGCGGCTGCACCGAGACCAGCCGCGCGCGGCCGTCGGCGAGCGCTTCGCGGGCAGCCTTGAGCACCGCCGCACGGGCGCAGCCGCCGCCGATCCAGCCCTCCGAGACGGTGCCGTCGGGCAGGATCACGGCCTTGGCGCCGGCCTTCGCGGAGGTCGCGGCCACGGTGCGCACCACGGTCGCGAGCGCGAAGGGCTCGCCGCTCGCCTTGAGGGCCGCGATGCGGCCCAGCACGTCGGTCGCGGGCATGCTCAGATCCTCGCCAGATAGGGCTCGAGCGCCGCCAGGCTCTCGAGATTGTGGGCGGGCGCGAACAAGTCGACATAGGGCAGCGCGGCCTGCATGCCGCGCGCCTGCGGGCTGTAGTCCTTCCAGCCGATCAGCGGATTGAGCCAGACGATGCGGCGGCAGCGGCGGGAGAGGCGCCGCATCTCGGCGGCGAGCCGTGAAGGCTCGCCGGTGTCGTAGCCGTCCGAGACGATCATGACGGCGGTGCGGGAATTGATCACGCGCCGCGCGTGCCAGCGGTTGAACGTCGCGAGGCTCTCGCCGATGCGCGTGCCGCCGCCGATGCCCTGCGCCATCAGCGAGAGCCGGTCGATCGCGCGCGCCGGGTCGCGGTCGCGCAGCGACGCCGAGACATGGGCGAGGCGCGTGTGGAAGACGAACGCCTCGGCCTCGCGGAAGGCATCGACCACGCCGTGCAGGAAGCGCACGAAGAAGCCGATGTAGAGCTCCATCGAGCCGGAGGCGTCGAGCAGCACCACGAGCCGCAGCGGACGCTCCTTGCGGCGGCGGAAGGCGAGATCGATCGGGGTGCCGCCGTGCGCGATGCTGCGATGGATGGTGCGGCGCAGATCGAGGCGCCGGCCGCGCCGGCGCACGCGCTCGCGGCGCAGGAGGCGCGCGCGCATGACGCGGGCGAGCCGACCCGCGATCTCGTGGGCGCGGGCGATGTCGCGCGGATCGACGATATGGCGCAAGTCGGCGGCCGCGAGATGGGCATGGCGCGAGGCGCCCTCGCGCCGGCCGCGCCTGTCGCCGACCGCGG
>PQAH01000129.1 GCA_003105195.1 Bradyrhizobiaceae bacterium | reverse complement strand
CCGCAGAGCCGCAGCATGTCCTTCTTCTCCTGGCTCTGGGTCTCGGGGATCACGATCAGGGTGCGATAGCCGCGCGCATTGGCGACCAGCGCGAGGCCGATCCCGGTATTGCCCGCGGTCGCCTCCACGACCAGCCCTCCCGGCTGCAGCTCGCCGCGCGCCTCGGCCTCCAGGATCATCTGGCGTCCCGCCCGGTCCTTCACGGACTGGCCCGGATTCATGAACTCGGCCTTGCCCAGGATGGTGCAGCCGGTCGCTTCCGAGGCGCGCTTGAGCCGGATGAGAGGCGTATTGCCAATCGCCTCGATGACGTCGTTGCAGATCTGCATGTGGGGACCCGGAAATATTGGCTCGTCGTCCGCGAGGAGCGGCGCGTGGCGGCAACGACCTTGCCCGTATTCGGTTCGCCCCGTCAAACCGCGCGGGTGACGCTGCGGGAGCCGGACCTTGACGCGGATCCTCGACCCGTCGAGACCCGCGGCCCGCGCGACGGCACACTCATGCGCGCGGGGCCCGGCTCTCTCACATGGTGATCCGAGCGGCCTAGGCCCGCGTATAATCAGCGAAATCGGTTGCCGTGCGGTGCTGTGCCGCCCGCCAAATCGGGCCTCGCCCCATGGACCCTGCCGAATACCAACCCCTGGACGCACTGCTGGCCGCCTATGTGGCCGCGACCCTGAGCGTGCCGCTGGCCGCTCTGGTGGAGGCCCATCTCGAGCTTCGGCCGCAGAGTCGGAGATACGTGGCGGACCTCGCGACGCTGGGCGGCATCCTGCTCGGCGAAGTTGCGCCCCGACCCCTGCGGGAGCATGGCCGTGTCCTGGCTGCCGCGCTGGCGGCGCAGCCGGACGCGTCGGCGCCGGCCGCGATCGGCACCGCGGGTGCCGCGCCGTTGCCGGCCTCGCTCCTGCGCCTGATCGGGCGCGACCCGGCCGGGCTGTCCTGGCGACGCGTGATCCCCGGGCTGAAGGAATGCCCGATCCTGGTCGCTCCCGGCATCCAGGCGAGCCTGATGCGCATCGGTGCCGGCCGGCGCATGCCGGAGCACACCCATACGGGCCAGGAGGTCGTGCTCGTGCTCGAGGGCGGCTTCAGCGACGTCCATGGGCACTACCGGCGCGGCGACATCGAGATCGCCGACGACACCTTCCGCCATCGGCCCGTGGCGGACCGGGACGGCGACTGCGTGTTCTTCGTGGTGCGCGACGGTCCTGTGCGGCTCACCGGCCCGATTGGCCGCTGGATCCAGCGCTTGCGCCGCGACGAGCCCTGAGCGCCCTGCCAGCCGGCAGGGCCCTGCGGCCGGAGGCTTACGCCGTCCGCCGCCATCTGATATCGCGGGTCGGCGAACCCCCGCCTCGATAGACCCGCCCCACGAGACACGGAATGACGACACGGCCCGGCGCCGCTCCCGACAGCCAGCTTGCGGCGGCCTTGCGCGCCGGCCGCTTCGTGATCACGGCCGAGATCTCGCCGCCGGTCTCCTGCCGACCCGAGGACCTGCTCGCCAAGGCGCGCCCGCTCGCCGGTCTTGCCGACGCCGTCAATGTCACGGACGGCGCCGGGGCGCGCGCCGCCATGGCGGCTTCCACCGCGGCGGCGCTGCTGGCGCAGCACGGCATCGAGCCGGTGCTCCAGTTCACCTGCCGCGACCGCAACCGCATCGCGATCCAGAGCGACCTGATCGGCGCGGCGGCTTGCGGCGTGCGCAACCTCTTGATGCTGCGCGGCGACGATCCGGGTGCCGGCGACCAGCCCGACGCGAAGGGCGTGTTCGATCTCGATTCCGTGCGTCTCATCGAGACCGCCGCCCGGATGCGCGACTGCGGCGAGCTGCCGACCGGCCGCAAGATCGCGGGCGCACCGCGCTTCTTCATCGGCTGCGCCGACATGCCGATCGATCCCCCGGCCGGCTGGTCGCCCACGGGATTGAAGGCGAAGATCGCGGCCGGCGCCACGTTCGCCCAGACCCAGTTCTGCATGGATGCCGGCATCGTCGCGCGCTACGCGCGACGGCTCGCTGACGGGGGCGTGCCGCGCGATTTCCACCTCGTCATCGGCGTCGTGCCGCTGCGATCGGCGCGTTCCGCGCGCTGGATCCGCGACAACCTGTTCGGCTCGATCATCCCGGATGGGTTGATCGCGCGGCTGGAGGGCGCCGCCGATGCCGCCGCGGAAGGGCGCCGCGTCTGCGTGGAGCTGCTGCAGCAGCTGGCCGAGACCCCCGGCGTCGCCGGCGCCCACATCATGGCGCCCGGCGCCGACGAGGTGGTGCCCGCGGTGATCGCCGAGGCGCGGCGCGGGACGGAGCGCATCGCGCGTCCCCCGGCGCGTCCCCCGGTCCGCTCCTCGTCCTGATGCGGGTATCGGCCTGCGCCGGCCGGGCTGTTCATCCCGCGCCAGGCGGGTTGCGCAGCACCAGGCAGGCGCCGCCGGCGTGGCGGATGCTGCCGCAGAGCGCGTTGGCGGCCGCGCGCGTCTCGGCGCCGACCCGCACCTGGTAGAACGGCCGCGATCCGCGGCTGCGCAAGGTGACGCGCAAGAGGCTCGGATCGCGCGCGCCGAGCACGCTCGCGTAGCGCTTCGAGAGGCGCGCATAGCTCGCGAGCGCCCGCGCGCGCGAGAAGCCGGCGCTGAGCTGCACGCCCCAGGGCGCGGCCGCCACCAGGTCGATGCGCCGCTCGAGCTCCG
>PQAH01000128.1 GCA_003105195.1 Bradyrhizobiaceae bacterium | reverse complement strand
GAACAGGCCCGAGCGCGCCAGCGCCTGCTTCAGGTCTCCGGCCGTGAGCGTCGTGTCGAGCGGCACCCGCGCGGCGAGGAGCTGGGCGGCCGCGGCCTTGACGGGCTCGGGGAGCCTGGCGCCGCTGCGCAGCAGCGCCTCGAGATTGGCGAAGAGTGGCGCGAGCCCGCCCTGCCGGGACGCGGCGACGCGCAGGGTCTCGCCGAGGGCCTGCTGCACCGGGTCCGGCCGCGCCGGGCTGACCGACGGAGCCTCCGCGACCGGCAGCGCGGCCCGGACCTGGGTCGGCTGCACGCGGCCGAGCACCACGGCCTCTCCGATCGGCCGGCCGCCGGGCTCGCCGCGCCCGGACGCGGGCATGTCGTTGGCGAGGATCACGAGCTTGGCGTGCGGCCCGCTGCCGTGCACCGCCAGCGTCAGGTGCGCGCCCGGGATGAGCGGGACATTGGCGCGGATGTCGATGACGGCCTGGGGCAGCTGCAGGCGCGCGACATTGTTCTCGAGCAGCGCCAGCACCACGGCCTCGACGACCTGCCCGGACGGCAACGGCACCCCCGGCGCGCCGTACTGGGTCGGCAGCGCGATGGCGGGCGTGACGTTGAACGCGTCCACGGGCGCTGTCCTGGCTGGGGTGGACCCTTGGCCAAGCCTAGTCCCGCGGGGTGAAGCGGAGGTTAACGAAACCTTGTGGCGTCACGCCGTCGCGGTCAGCCGCACCACGGTGGCGGCGGCCTGCATCTCGGCGAAGCGATGGGCGCGGCGCGACAGCGCGAGCTCGTCCCGGCCCCAGAGCTCCAGGTTCCAGTCCTCGTCCACATGGGCGGCGCCCCAGGCCTCCTCGCCGGTCAGGCGCCCCTGCAGCACCGCGAGCGCCAGCAGCGCCGAGCCCGTCAGCGTGGTCATCACGTGGGCGGCGCCGAGCCGCCATGGATCGGCCGGGATCGCGCGGGCGGCGGCCTCCAGGGCCTGGGGCGGCTGGGCCACATGGGTCACGCCCGCGCCCAGCACGAAGCGGGCGCCGAGCGCCTCGCGCGCCCAGGCGAGCACGGGGTCCCATTGGGCGCCCTGCCGTTCGACCAGCCGCTCGGGCTGCTCGGCGCGGTAGCACAGGAGGTCCGAGGCGAGATAGCGGGCGATCTCCGCGCGCACCGGCGCCGGCGCGGGCGCCACCGCGTCGATGATCGCGTTGGCGAGGCGGGTGAGCGGCATGGCGGCGGGGTCGATCTCCTCGCCCTGGGCGTCCCATTCGGCGGCGAGCGCCTCTGCGAGCGCCGGCGTCGGCGCAGCGAGGACGTGGCGCGCGGGGGTGCGCGCGGGCCGCCCGTCGAGCAGCACGCGATGGCCTTCCGCTCCGGGGCTGGTGCCGGCCGCGCGATAGAAGCGCCGCGGCAGCTTCGGGCGCATGTTGCGCCGCGCAGCCTCCATCGGATCGCGCGGCGCGTCCCGGTTCAGATCCTGGAAGATGTCGCGCATTCGCCTCTCCGCGCGCCCCTATAGCACCGGGCACGCGCACGCCAAATGCGGGCGCCCTTCAGCGGACGACGGGATGGTGCCCGTTGAGATCGTGCCCATCCTCGGAGGTCCCGAGCCAGCCGTAGATGCCGCCGAGCAGCGCCCCGTAGATCGCGTGGAACAGCACGATGGCGAACGGGGCCGTGATCCCCATCAGGAGGTCGAAGCGCTCGGTCCCGAGCAGCGGCACCACCGCCAGCAGTACGAAGGCCGCCGCTGCGACGCCGAAGGCGAGGCCGCGCAGCCAGGACGGTCCCCAGAGGTGATCGTGCAGCAGCCCGAACAGGCTGCCCCAGACCAGCGTGCCGACGAACATGTGGAACAGCCAGCCGACCGCCGGCGACGCGGTGCCGGCGCTGGTTGCGACCAGCTGGATCGGGTCGTGCAGCAGCGAGACCACGAGCGTCGCAATGAAGCCCGCGACAAGTCCTCGTCCGATCGTGTCCATCTCGCACCTCGCCGCGATGGGGACCCGGGTCGCGGCGACCCGGGTCACGGGGGCGCTTGCCGCGCGCCGTCGACTCTCCGCCTCTTCGATCAACTCACGCGAAACAGACGTACGCCCGCGGCCGCCGGCCCACGCCGTCACACCCCGGCGCTCAGCTCGGCCGGCGGCTGGCGATAGGTCCATTCGGCCCGGAAGCAGCCGTTTTCGCCCATCAGGCACACCTCGGCGTCCTCGCCACGCTCGACGAGCTTGCGGGCCGCATCCACCGCGAACAGCATGGCCTCGGACTGGCTGCGATAGGGTCCGAACTCCTCGTCCTCGAACCGGATCAGCCACTCATCGCCCTGCTGGACGATGAAGTACCGCGCAAGCGACATGGGCCGCCTCCCTCCTCGCTGCCTCGAACCAAAGCCTAACTCGGACCCGCCCGTAAAGTTTGGCGCGAGCTATTCGATCGCGCGGGAGGGGGTTGCGGCTTCCGCATGGCGAAACCGGGGCAAAAGGGAGAATGCATCGCAGTAAGAAGTGCCGTTCGCAGGGAAATTATTCTAGTGGCGACCAAAAACCACGGGTCATGTCCTCCGGCGCGGACGGCCGAAAGGCCAATCAGGCTCCCGCACCGCACACGGCCGAAGATTGGGGAAATGTGACATTGCGCCCCGGTCGCGGGTTCCTGGAACCGCCGGATACAATGTGCCGACGCCTCGGGACGAATCGCTCGGCCGGACTCCCCGGGCTTCAGTCGGGCGCGAAGCGGTCCTTGTGGCCGCGCAGGGCGGGCTCGCCCTGGCGGTCCTTGCGGAGCAGGCAATCGCCCGCGACCAGGAGGTCGATCTCCGAGCCCATGAAGCAGCGGAAGGCGTCCTCGGGGGTGCAGACGATCGGCTCCCCGCGCACGTTGAAGCTCGTGTTGACCAGGACCGGACAGCCGGTGAGCGCCTGGAACCGCGTCAGGAGCGCGTGATAGCGCGGGTTGGTGTCGGCGTGCACGGTCTGCACGCGCGCCGAATAGTCGACATGCGTCACCGCGGGAATCTCGGAGCGCGGGACGTTGAGCCTGTCGATGCCGAACAGCGCCCGCTCGGGCCTCGCTCATGGGGCGCTGGCGCTTCGCCGCCACGGGGGCGACCAGCAGCATGTAGGGCGACTCGACGTCGAGATCGAACCAGTCGCGCGCCGCCTCGTGCAGCACCGACGGCGCGAAGGGGCGAAAGCTCTCGCGGTACTTCACCTTGAGATTGAGCATCCGCTGCATCGTGGGCGAGCGGGGATCGCCGAGGATCGAGCGGGCGCCGAGCGCGCGCGGGCCGAACTCCATGCGGCCCTGGAACCAGCCGACCGCCTGCCCGTCGCCGAGCGCGCGCGCCGTTTCCTCCAGGAGCTCGGCCTCGCCCACGACCTGATAGACGGCGCCCGCCTCCGCGAGCCGGCGCTCGATCTCCTCCTGGGTGAAGCCCGGGCCGAGATAGGTCCCGCGCATGCCGTCGCGGCCCCTTGCGGGCGCGCGCGGCCGGCCGTGATGGTGGTGGAAGGTGGCGAGCGCCGCGCCGACGGCGCCGCCCGCATCGCCCGCGGCCGGCTGGATCCAGATGCGCTCGAAGCGCCCGTCGCGCAGCACCAGGCCGTTCGCCACGCAGTTGAGCGCCACGCCGCCCGCGAGGCAGAGATTGCGCATGCCGGTCTCGGCCGCGAGCGCGCGCGTGAGGCGCAGCATGACCTCGTTGGTGACGGCCTGGATCGAGGCCGCGAGGTCCATGTGGCGTTGCGTGAGCCGCTCCTCGGGCCGGCGCGGCGGCCCGCCGAACAACTCGTCGAAGCGCCGGTTGGTCATGGTCAGGCCGGTGCAGTAGTCGAAGAAATCGAGGTCGAGGCGGAACGAGCCGTCCGGCTTGAGGTCGATCAGCCGGTCGAGGATGAGCTGCGCGTAGCGCGGCTCGCCATAGGGCGCGAGCCCCATCACCTTGTACTCGCCCGAATTGACCCGGAAGCCCGTGTAATAGGTGAAGGCCGAATAGAGCAGCCCGAGCGAATGGGGAAAGTGGATCTCCCGGGTGAGGGCGAGCTCGTGGCCGCGGCCGATGCCCGCGGCGGTCGTGGTCCATTCGCCCACCCCGTCGACGGTCAGCACGGCCGCCTCCGCGAAGGGCGAGGGATAGAAGGCGGATGCCGCGTGGCTGAAGTGGTGCTCGGTGAACACGAGCCGCGACGCGTCCGCCAGCGCCGCGTCGATGAGGCGCAGCTCCTCGAGCAGCATGTCCTTCTGGAACAGCTTCTCGCCGATCCAGACCGGCATGGCCTTGGCGAAGGACGCGAAGCCGCGCGGCGCGAAGGCCAGGTAGGTCTCGACCAGCCGCTCGAATTTCAGGAACGGCTTGTCGTAGAAGGCGACGTGGTCGACCTGATGTGGCGCGATGCCGGCCTCGGCGAGACAGGCGCGGATCGCGGCGGCCGGGAACGAGGGATCGTGCTTCCTGCGCGTGAAGCGCTCTTCCTGCGCGGCCGCCACGATCTCGCCGTCGACCGCCAGGGCCGCCGCGCTGTCGTGGTAGTAGGCCGACAGTCCGAGGACGATCATCGTGGCCGGGTCGCGGGATCGTGGATCAGAAGATCGTGTAGATGAACGGCGCGACCGCGGAGCCCTTGGTCAGGACGACGAGCCCGCCGAACAGGACGAGCAGCAGCATCAGCGGAAACAGCCAGAACTTCTTGCGCTCGCGCATGAACTCCCACAGCTCGGCGATGATCGACACACGGTTCTCCTAGAATTGCTTGCTCATGGAGCCGGGCTTCGGCCCGGGCGGCTCGCACGGGATCCAGTAGCTGGCCGCGTCCGGATCGCGCCGCAGCCGCAGCAGGTCCCGGCCCCGCGCGCGCAGCATGAGCCCGAGCGGCGTGAACAGGACGAAGAACAGGAACCCCATGATCAGCGGGTTGACGACGCGATGCAGCAGCAGCCCGAGCCTGAACCAGAGCGCGCTCAACGGGCGCAGGGCCGCCGGCCACAGCAACGCGGCCGCCGCAAAGCCGGCGGACACGGCGAGCGCCCACCACCGCACCGCTCCGCCGAAGGCGAGCGGGACCAGCCCGATCAGCAGGAACACGACCGCGAACACGAGCCCGAAGCCGCGCTCCGACCCGCGCACGACCTTGCGGTGCGACACCGGGGCTTCGTTGGTCTCCACGGCTCCCCCGCCCGCTCGCGGGTCCGAACCGACCCGCAAGATTGACCCGTCAGCCGGCGACCGGCTAACGCTGGTGTCATAGTCGCAATTGCCCGGACACGCAAAGATGTCGGTCCTGCGGACCCTCGTGACCTATGCGGCGATCGCCGTCGTCACCGTCCTCGGCGCCGAGGTCGTCCTGCGCGCCTGGTCCTGGGCGCCCTCCGACACGGTGAGCGGCGATTCCCTCGGCGTCGCGCGCTACGACCATTCGCCGGCCGGCGCCGGCGACCTGGTTCCGGGCCAGGACGGCCATTGGGTGGTCTGGTTCCACCGTCCCTACCACGTCGAAACCAACAGCCTGGGGCTGCGCCACACCGAGGAGCCTTCCGCGACCGCCTTCCGCATCCTGGCCATCGGCGACTCCCAGACCTTCGGTCCCTACCTCGTGAACGAGGACACGTGGCCCGGCTGGGCCGAGAACCAGCTGCGCCTCGCCCATGGCAGCGGCGAGCGGGTGCAGGTCTTCAACGCCGGTATCTCGGGATATTCGATCCGCGACCAGCTCGCCTACATGCGCGAGAAGGGCGTCGCCTTCGCGCCGAAGCTGGTCGTCCTGGCCGTGTTCGAGAACGATCTCCCCGACTTGCGCAAGCCGCACGGCCAGCGCCCGCAACGGCCTCCCGCCGCCACCGCCGACGGCTGGAGATGGCTGCAGCGCAACTCCGCGCTCGCGCATCTCGCGGCCGAGGTGCGGACCTATGTCCAACGCAAGGCCGCGCAGGTCGACATCCGCCGCGGCGAGGGCGAGGTGCGCGCTCCGCCCCGGCCCGCGGACGATCATGCCGCGCTCGCCGCCGCCTATGCGGGCCACTTCCGCGAGCTCGCGGTCCTGCTGCGCCAGAACGGCATCGCCCTCGCGACCGTGTTCATTCCGGCCGCCCAGCACCTGGAGAGCGAGGAGCCCTCCGCGATGGAGCCGCTGATCCGCTCGCTCGCGGCGGAGACCGGCACGCCCCATCTCGATCTCACGCCGGCCTTCCGCGCCCGCGCGCAGGCCCCTGCCCGGCTCTATCTGCTGCAGCGCCGGCCCGGCGGCGGCCATGCCGGCAATGCCCACCTCTCCCGCGAGGGCCAGGCCGAGGTCGGTACCGCCGTCGCCGCATGGCTGCTCGCGCAGGGCATGGTGCCACGCTAGCCTCCCCGGCGCCGGCCGATCATCACGAACAGCGCGCCCTCGGCCGAGATGCTGCCGATCCAGCCGAGCTGGGTCGCGAGCCGCGCCGGCCACGAGCCCGGATCGCTCGCGGCGAACAGGTCCGGCGCCGGCGCGGTGCCGAGAATCGGCGGATGGCAGCCCAGATAGTCGACATCGTTCTCGGCGAACCAGCCCAGCACCTCGTCGATCGAGTGCCAGGTCTCGTGCGGGTTGTAGTACTGGTCCTTGATCCAGATCTCGGCCTTGCGCGCATCGCGGATGCGGTGGCGCACCACATAGTCGATGCGCGGCCCGACCAGGCCGATCAGCCGGGCGCGCCAGGCCGTCGGCAGGCGTCCGTAGCGGTTGTAGAGGCCGACGATGACGATGCCGCCGGGTTTCGCCTTGGGGACGATCGCCGCGAAGGCGCGCCGCGCATCCTTGGTGTGGTGCAGGACGCCGCTGCTGATGACCACGTCGAAGGTCGCATCCTTGATCCCGAGCGCGAAGATGTTCATTTGCACGAAGCTCGCGCGCGCGATCGCGTTGCGCCGCTTGAACTCCAGCGCCAGTGCCAGGCTCGATCGCGACAGGTCGATACCGAGCACGTGATTGCCGTTGAGCGAGAGGAACTGCGAGAGCTGCCCGGTGCCGCAGCCGCATTCCAGGATCTGCTTGTTGTAGCCGATCGCCTGCAGCAGCCGCGCCGAGAACGGATTGCCGCGCCCGCGTTCCACCAGGTCGCCGAAATCCTGGAGCCCCTCGTAGCTCGGGAACGGATGCTCCTCGTAGAAGGCCTGGATCCGGCCGGTCACCGCCGTGTCGTCCTCGGCGACGCCGGCGATCAGCGAGGGGATGCCGTCGCGGTCGGGAAACGTCGCCCCGGTCGCCGGGTCGCGGAAGCCGCTCGCCTCGCGCACGAGCCTCGCCCCGTCGTCCGCGCCCGGCGGCTTCAGCGCGCCGAGGATGAGCGGATCGACGAACGCGTCGTCCTGGGATTCCGCCTGCTCCGCCGAAGCCATCGCGCTGCCGCCCCCCGCCGTTGCGCGGCGAGCAGACCACCTTTGCGGCGCGCGGGCAATCAGCCGGCGGGTCCCGTGCCCGCGGCCCCGGATGCGGGCCAGAACCGCGCGAGCGCCGGCATCAGCTCGGCGAAGTCCGCGATCACCACCGGCGCGCCGGCCGCGACGAGCGCGTCGGGACGGTGATAGCCCCAGGCGACGCCGATCGCGCCGGCGCCGGCCGCGCGCGCCATGGCGACGTCGTAGGCCGTGTCGCCGACCACGACGGTGTCCGCGGGCGCCGCCCCGGTCTCGCGCATCGCCGCCAGCACCATGCCGGGGTCGGGCTTGGAGGGCGCGTCGTCGGCGGTCTGGATGGTGAGGAAGCGGTCGAGGAGGCCGTGCCGGCGCAGCACCGCGTCGACGCCGCGGCGCGACTTGCCGGTGGCGATTCCGAGCACCACGTCGCCGCGCGCCGCGAGCGCGTCGAGCGCCTCGCGCGCGCCCGGGAACAGCGGCTCGAGATGCAGCTCCTGCTGGCGCAGCGCGAAGAACGCCTCCCGGTAGGCCGCGACGAAGCTCGCCACCGGGAACGCGGAATCGCCCTCGCCGAGTCGCGCGAAGGCGTTGGGCAGCGACAGGCCGACGATCGAGAGCAGGCGCTCGCGCGCCGGGGCCTCGATCCCGTGCCGCGCATAGGCGCTGTGCATTGCGGCAACGATCATGTGCTGGCTGTCCACCAGCGTACCATCGCAGTCGAAAACAAGAAGTTTCAAGGAGTTATCCATGGATCTGCAAGTGCCGCAGCGGAGCCGCGCCTTTCACCTCGCGACAGCGCCGACGGATCCCGCTCCGCACGTGAAACCTGACGAGAATTCCTTGGGTTAGACCTTTTGTAGCAATGGCAATCCGTCCTGTCGTCCACTAACATTACGGGGCGGACCGGCCGTCGACCCATGAGAACAAGGCCGGGCGGGGGATGGAAACCGGAAACATCGCTGGTCTCCGCAGAGTCAGGAGACCCGTGAGGAGGAAATGAAGCTCACCGACATTTCGGCGCCCGACTACTTCCACAAGGTCGTCGACTGCCAATGGGCGTGCCCGGCGCACACGCCCGTCCCCGAATACATCCGGCTGATCGCGGCGGGGCGTTACTCGGACGCCTACATGATCAACTGGAAGTCCAACGTGTTTCCCGGCGTGCTGGGACGCACTTGCGACCGGCCCTGCGAGCCTGCCTGCCGCCGCGGCCGCGTCGAGACCGATCCGGTCGCGATCTGCCGCCTCAAGCGGGTCGCGGCCGACTACAAGGACGACATCCGCGGCAGGCTGCCCAGGGCGGGCGCGCCGAACGGCAAGCGGGTCGCGCTGATCGGCGCCGGCCCCGCCTCCCTGACGGTGGCACGCGACCTCGCCCCCCTCGGCTACCGCTGTGTGGTGTTCGACCAGGACCGCCTCGCCGGCGGCATGATGCGCACGCAGATCCCCAAGTTCCGCCTGCCCGAGACGGTGCTCGACGAGGAGGTCGGCTACATCCTCGACCTCGGCATCGAGCTGGTGGGCGGCCGGCGCATCGACAGCATGAAGGCGCTGCTCGCCGAGGATTTCGACGCGGTGTTCGTCGGCTCCGGCGCGCCGCGCGGCCGCGACCTCGAGGTGCCGGGCCGCGCCGAAGCCGCCGCCCGCATCCACATCGGCATCGATTGGCTGGCGAGCGTCTCCTTCGGCCACGTCTCGACGATCGGCAAGCGCGTGATCGTGCTCGGCGGCGGCAACACCGCCATGGACTGCTGCCGCTCGGCGCGCCGGCTCGGCGGCGAGGACGTGCGCGTGGTGGTGCGCTCCGGCTTCGAGGAGATGAAGGCGTCCCCCTGGGAGAAGGAGGACGCCATGCACGAGGGGATCCCGATCTTCAATTTCATGGTGCCCAAGGCCTTCCTGCACGCGGACGGCCGCCTCACCGGCATGGTGTTCGAGAAGGTGAAGGCCGAGTACGACGCCAAGGGCCGCCGCAAGCTCGTGCCCGCGGGCGAGCCGGACGTCACCATGGAATGCGACGACGTGCTGGTGGCGGTCGGCCAGGAGAACGCCTTCCCGTGGATCGAGCGCGACATCGGCATCGCCTTCGACGACTGGGGCATGCCCAAGGTCGACCCGCGCACCATGCGCTCGACCCATCCGAAGGTGTTCTTCGGCGGCGACGCCGCCTTCGGCCCGAAGAACATCATCTGGGCGGTGGCGCACGGCCACGAGGCCGCGCTGTCGATCGACATGCTCTGCCGCGGCGACAACGAGGCCATGGAGAACCGTCCGCTGCCCGCTGTCGAGGTGATGAGCCAGAAGATGGGCATCCACGAGTGGAGCTACGACAACGACGTCTCCCGCGACGAGCGCTTCCGGGTGCCGCTGCGCGAGAAGGAGATCGCGCTCAAGGACATCCGCGCCGAGGTCGAGCTCGGCTTCGACCCGAACCTCGCCTTCGCGGAGGCCCAGCGCTGCCTGAACTGCGACGTGCAGACCGTGTTCACGGGCCAGCTCTGCATCGAGTGCGACGCCTGCGTCGACATCTGCCCGATGGACTGCATCACCTTCACGCAGAACGGCGCGGAGGAGGAACTGCGCACCCGGCTCAAGGCGCCGGCGCGGAACCTGACCCAGGACCTCTACGTCGCCGACAACCTCAAGACCGGCCGCGTGATGGTGAAGGACGAGGACGTCTGCCTCCATTGCGGCCTGTGCGCCGAGCGTTGCCCGACCGGCGCCTGGGACATGCAGAAGCACCTGATCGAGATGACCCACGCGAGTGACCGATGCGGCTCGAGAGTGTGAACGACTTCGTCGTCCGTTTCGCCAACGTCAACGGCTCCGGCTCGGCGAGCGCCAACGAGCTGTTCGCCCGCGCCGTGCTGCGCATGGGGATCCCGGTCGCGCCGCGCAACATCTTCCCCTCCAACATCCAGGGCCTGCCCACCTGGTACGAGGTGCGGGTCTCGGGCGCCGGCCACCTCGGCGCGCGCGGCGGCGTCGACCTGATGGTGGCGATGAACCCGCAGACCTGGGACAAGGACGTCGCCTCGATCGAGCCGGGCGGCTACCTGCTCTACGACTGCACCCGCCCGCTGCCGGCCTCCCGGTTCCGCGAGGACGTGACCGTGATCGGGGCGCCGCTCACCGCGATCTGCAACCGCGAGTACCAGGACCCGCGCCAGCGCCAGCTGTTCAAGAACATCATCTATCTC
Source organism: Bradyrhizobiaceae bacterium (assembly GCA_003105195.1). Classification (GTDB taxonomy): domain Bacteria; phylum Pseudomonadota; class Alphaproteobacteria; order Rhizobiales; family Xanthobacteraceae; genus FEB-22. The sequence goes on along the minus strand of PQAH01000128.1, from coordinate 4,142 downwards.
GGCGTGCTCGCCGCGCTCCTCGACATGGACGTGGCCGAGATCGAGAAGCTGATCGGCGAGCAGTTCAAGGGAAAGGACAAGCTGATCGCGCCCAATGTCCATGCGCTGCATCTCGGTCGCGACTGGGCGCTCGAAAACGTCGCCTGTCCGATCGGGCTGCGGCTCCAGCGCGCGGATGCGGTCGGCGACCGCATCTTCGTGGAGGGCAACTCGGCGGCGGCGCTCGGCGCCGTCTACGGCGGCGCGACGGTGTGCGCCTGGTACCCGATCACGCCCTCCTCCTCGCTCGCCGACGCCTTCACGCGCCATTGCGCGCGGCTGCGCGTCGACCCGCAGAGCAAGAGGGCGCGCTACGCCATCCTCCAGGCCGAGGACGAGCTCGCCTCCATCGGCATGGTGATCGGCGCCGCCTGGAACGGCGCCCGCGCCTTCACGGCGACGTCGGGCCCGGGCATCTCGCTGATGCAGGAGTTCCTCGGCCTCGCCTATTTCGCCGAGATCCCGGCCGTGATCTTCAACGTGCAGCGCGGCGGACCCTCGACCGGCATGCCGACCCGCACCCAGCAGTCGGACGTGCTGATCTGCGCCTACGCCTCGCACGGCGACACCAAGCACGTGCTGCTGTTCCCGGAGGATCCGGCCGAGGCCTTCGAGTTCGGCGCCCAGGCCTTCGACCTCGCCGACCGGCTGCAGACGCCGATCTTCGTCATGCTCGACCTCGACATCGGCATGAACCACCGGCTCTGCCGTCCCTTCGCCTGGGACGACAGCCGCCGCTACGACCGCGGCAAGGTGGTGACCGCCGCCGACCTCGAGGCCGGCGAGGATTTCGGCCGTTATCTCGACGTCGACGGCGACGGCATTCCCTATCGCAGCTTCCCGGGCACGCATCCGACCAAGGGCGCCTTCTTCACCCGCGGCACCTCGCGCGACCGCTACGCGAAATACACCGAGGAAGGCGGGCCCTATGTCGACAACATGCAGCGGCTGCTGCGCAAGTTCGAGACCGCGCAGGACCTCGTGCCGCGGCCCGTGCGGCGCAGCTCCGCCAAGCCGAGCCGCTTCGGCGTGGTCTATTACGGCTCGACCGCCCCCGCCATGGACGAGGCGGTCGGCATGATCGAAGCGCGCGGCACGCCCGTCGACACCCTGCGCGTGCGCGCCTTCCCGTTCCACCAGGACGTCGCCGACTTCATCGGCGAGCACGACATGGTGTTCGTGGTGGAGCAGAACCGCGACGCGCAGCTGCGCACCCTGATCGTCAACGAGTGCGAGACCGATCCGGTGCGCGTCGTGCCGATCCTGCACTACGACGGCACGCCGATCACGGCCCGCTTCATCGCCCGCGCGATCGGCGACCATCTCGACGCCCTCAAAGCCGCGCCGCTGCGCAAGGTGGTGTCATGACCTATATCGCCAAGCCGACCTTCCACCACCCGGAGCTGCCGAAGAACGCCCTCGGCTACACCCATCGCGACTACGAGGGCTCGATCTCGACGCTGTGCGCCGGCTGCGGCCACGACTCGATCTCGGCCGCCATCATCCAGGCCTGCTTCGAGCTCGCGATCGAGCCGCACCGCGTCGCCAAGCTCTCCGGCATCGGCTGCTCGTCGAAGACGCCGACCTACTTCCTCGGCCACTCGCACGGCTTCAACTCGGTGCACGGGCGCATGCCCTCGGTGCTGACCGGGGCGAACCTCGCCAACCGCGACCTGATCTATCTCGGCGTCTCCGGCGACGGCGACTCGGCCTCGATCGGGCTCGGCCAGTTCGCCCATGCGCTGCGGCGCGGCGTGAACATGGTCTACATCGTCGAGAACAACGGCGTCTACGGGCTGACCAAGGGCCAGTTCTCGGCCACCGCCGACCGCGGCTCCAAGTCCAAGCGCGGCTCGATCAACACCGACAACTCCATCGATCTCGTGGCGATGGCGCTGCAGCTCGGCGCGACCTATGTGGCGCGCTCCTTCTCGGGCGACAAGGCGCAGCTGGTGCCGATCATCAAGGCCGCGCTGGAGCACCAGGGCGCGGCCTTCATCGACGTGATCAGCCCCTGCGTCGCCTTCAACAACCACGTCGGCTCGACCAAGAGCTTCGACTACGTGCGCGAGCACAACGAGGCCGTGAACCGGCTCGACTTCATCACCGGCCGCATGCCGATCCACGTCGACTACAAGCCCGGCGAGGTGGAGCTGGTCGAGCAGCACGACGGCACCGTGATCGCGCTCAAGAAGATCGCGGCCGACTACGACCCGCACGACCGCCGCGCCGCCATGGACTACCTGATGGAGCACCAGGCCAAGGGCCAGATCGTCACCGGCCTGCTCTATCTCGACCGCAACCCGAAGGACCTGCACGCCGCGCTGCAGACCGTCGAGACGCCGTTGAACCAGCTCGGCGAGGCCGAGCTCTGCCCCGGCTCCGCGGCGCTCGACAAGCTCAACGCCGGCCTGCGGTAGCCCTCGAGCGACGGACAAGAGGTTCCGCGGCGCCCGGCGGGCGGCCTGCGCTTCCTCAGGCTGACGGCGAGCGCGGCGGATCGCTGCGGGCCGCCTCCGCGGCGGCGCGCGGGGCGGGACCGATGGACTTGCGCGGGACGAATTCGTTGGGGAGCAGGACGTGGCGTGGCTCGAGGCCCGCGCGTCCCAGGATCCGGTCGAGCAGCAGGTTCGCCGCGATGCGGCCGACCTCGGCCTGGTCCCAGCGCTGCAGCGCGATCTGTGGCGTGTAGAGATCGGCGAGCTCCGAGTTGCCGGACGCGATCACGGAGACATCCGCGGGGATGCGCAGGCCGCGCACCCTGATGGCCTGCAGCACGCCCGGCAGCATGCCGATGCCTCCCGCGATGATCGCGGTCGGCCGGTTCCTGGCGGCGAGCATCGACGAAGTGAGGCGGAAGCCCGCGCTCGCCAGGAAGCTCCCGGCGTGCACGAAGGCGGGATCGGGCGCGAGCCCGGCGGCGCGGTAGGCCTCCCGATAGCCGCGCAGACGTTCGCGCGCCGGATAGAGGTCGGGATCACCGGTGATCAGCGCGATCGCGCGATGGCCGAGATTGATGAGGTGCTCGGTGGCCGCGCGGATGCCCTGGGCGTGGTCCGTCATCACGGCGTCGGCCCAGGCCGGCTCGTCCCGGTCCACCAGCACGATCGGCACGTCGAGCCCGCGCAGGAAGGCGTCGAACTCGCTGGTGATCGGCGTATAGGGGCCGATCATGATGCCGTCCATCTGGCGGCGGCTGAGACGCTCGAGCAGTTCGCGCTCGCGTTCGCGGCGTCCTTCCGAGTTCGACAGCACGAGCGAGTAGCCGGCCTCGTCGAGCACGTCGTGCGCCGCCCGCACGAAGGCGGCGAGCGCCGAGATGTTGATCTCGCGGATGACGCAGCCGATCGTGTGGGTCGCGCGCGACCGCATGCTCTGCGCCACGGCGTTGGGGGAATAGCCGAGATCGGAGATCGCCTTCTGGACCTTCTCCCGCAGCTCCGGCTTCACCTTGCTGTGGGCGTTGAGAACCCGCGAGACCGTCCCGACCGATACGCCGGCCGTCTTCGCCACCTCCCGGATCGTCGGCTTGGGTCCGCTTTCGCGCATCGGGCTCCGGCTCAGATCTCGAACGACCAGGCATCCGGCACGAGCACGTAGCCATCGCCCCGGCGAGCCATGCGGGCGAAGCCCGGGAAATGGATGTGCATGCCGCCGACCAGCAGGCGGTCCGCGACCGCCATGTCGAAGATGCGCCGGCGCGTCGCCGCGGCAGCGGCGGGGTCGCTGTCGAATTCCATGGTCACGTCCGGACGGGCAACCTGGATCTCCGGTACATGGACGGTATCGCCCCAGATGAGAAGCCCCTCGCCGCCGGACTCCACCCGGAAGGCCGTATGGCCCGGCGTGTGGCCCGGGATCGGAACGGCGGTCACCCCCGGGAAGACTTCGCCCTTGCGGAAGGTGCGCAGGCGGTCCCGATAGGGGGCGAGCTGCCGGCGAGCGCCTTCGAAATAGCGTACCCGTTGCCGCTCGGTCGCCTGTGCCATGCGGCCGTCGTCGTGCCAGTGCGCGACCTCGTCCTCGTGCACCCGCAGCTCCGCGACCGGAAAGTGGACCTCGCCGGCGTCGCCGACCAGTCCGTTGGAATGGTCCGGGTGCAT
>PQAH01000127.1 GCA_003105195.1 Bradyrhizobiaceae bacterium | reverse complement strand
CTCAACCGCGCCTACGACCACACGCGCGCGATGCTGCGCCGCGACCCGTTCGACCCGGCGGCGCTGCGCGGCGCCATGGCGGCCTCGCGCGAGGCGCGCACCCGCTACGAGCTGGCGCTCCACGACGTGATCGCGGCCGCCGCCGCCGCAATGACGGCTGCGGGCCGCGATCGGCTCGCCGACTGGGGCCGGCCTCCCCGCCCGACGGAAAGCACCCGCTGATGTCCCCCGCCATGCACGGCATCGCGCGGCTCTGCGCGCTCGCACTGGTCGCGCCGGCCCTGTCGGCCTGCAACCTGACGGTCGACCAGATCGATCTGACGGTCGCGGCGCCGACCCACTATCGCGCCGCGCCGCGCCCGGCCGGCCCGCCGCCGGCGCTCGACTGGTGGCGCGGCTTCCGCTCCGCCGAGCTCACCCGGCTGGTCGAGCGGGCGCAGGCCATGAGCCTCGACATCGCGGCCGCGGTCGCCCGCATCGAACAGGCCGACGCGCAGACCCGCATCACGGGCGCGCCGCTGCTTCCCCTGATCGACCTCGACGCCTCGGCGAGCCGCGCGCGCGCGGGCGGCAGCGAGCGCGGAACGTACAATGCCGTGCTGAATGCCAGCTACGAGATCGATTTCTGGGGCAAGAACCGCGCCGCGCACCGGGCGGCCGGGCAGCTCGCCATCGCGAGCCGCTTCGACCGCGACACGGTCGCGCTGTCCACCGTCGCGACCGTGGCGAACACCTATCTGCAGATCCTCGCGGCCCAGGACCGGCTGCGCATCGCGCGTGAGAACCTCGCCAATGCGAACCGCGTGCTCGCGGTGATCCGCGAGCGGCTCGCCGCCGGCACCGCGACCTCCCTCGACATCGCCCAGCAGGAGAGCGTGGTCGCCCAGCAGCGCGCCGCCATTCCGCCGCTCGAGCAGCAGGTGCGCGAGAACGCCGCGACGCTGGCGGCGCTGCTCGGCGAGCCGCCCGTTCATGTCCGGGTGCGGGGCGGCAGCCTGTTCCGCCTCGCGGTGCCGCGCGCGGCGCCCGGCCTGCCCTCCGAGCTCCTGCTGCAGCGGCCCGATATCCGCGCCGCCGAGGCCGACCTCGCGGCCGCCCAGGCCGATGTCGAGAGCGCGCGCGCCGCGCTGTTTCCCTCGATCCAGCTCACCGGCGAAGCCGGCTTCCAGAGCGCCGCGCTCAAGACCCTGTTCCGCCCGGAGGCCGCGATCTACACGGTGGCGGCAGGCCTCACCCAGCCGATCTTCGAGGGCGGCCGCCTGCTCGGCCAGCTCGACCTGCAGAAGGGCCGCCGGCTCGAGCTCCTGCAGGTCTATCGCCGCACCGCGATCAACGCTTTCGCGGACGTGGAGCGCGCGCTGATCGCGATGCAACACCTCGCGCGCCAGGAATCGCTGCAGCAGCAGGCGGTCGCGACCGCGCGCCGCGCCTACGAGATCGCCCAGACCCAGCTGCGTGCCGGCACCATCGACCTCACCACCGTGCTCAACACGCAGCGCACATTCTTCCAGGAGCAGGACGCGCTCGCGCTGGTGCGCCTCACGCGGCTGCAGGCCGCGGTGAGCCTGTTCCAGGCGCTCGGCGGCGGCTGGGCGCCGACCCGCGAGATCGCCGGCAGCGCGCTGTGACGGCGCGCCCGAGAGACCGATGAAAGGCTCGATGTGATGCGAACCGGACGGCTCCTGGCATGGCTCGCGGTCGGCGGAATTCTCGCCGGCGGCGGCTACTACGTCTATCAGGCGCAGGCGCCTGACGGCGCCGCGCGCGAGCGGCCGGGCGCACGCTTCCGCAGCATGCAGGCGAACCGCGCGGTGCCGGTGCTGGTGGCGCCGGCGCGCATCGCCGACGTGCCGGTCCATCTCGAGGGGGTCGGCACCGCGCGCGCGCTCAACATGGTGACGGTGCGTCCGCAGGTGGACGGACAGCTGCTGAAGATCCATTTCCGCGAGGGCGAGGACGTGAAGCGCGGCGCCGTGCTGGCCGAGATCGACCCGCGCACCTACCGGGCGCAGCTCGACCAGACGCTCGCCAAGAAGGCGCAGGACGAGGCGCAGCTCGCCAATGCGCGGCTCGACCTCGAGCGCTACGAGCGCCTCGCCCAGAGCAACGCGGCTTCCAAGCAGCAGGCGGATGCGGCGCGCGCCACGGTCGCCCAGCTCACCGCCCTGGTGCAGGCCGACCAGGCCGCGATCGACAATGCCCGCACCATCCTCGAGCACACCCGGGTGGTGGCGCCGATCGACGGACGCACCGGGCTGCGCATGGTCGACGAAGGCAATTTGGTGCGCGCCTCCGACACCACCGGCATCGTGACCATCACCCAGGTCAAGCCGATCGCCGTGATGTTCAACCTGCCGCAGCAGCAGCTCGCCGAGGTCAACAAGGCCTTCGCGCAGGGTCCGCTCCCGGTCGAGGCGCTCGGCCCCGACGGCCGCAAGGCGATCGACCGCGGCCGGCTCGCCGTGGTCGACAACCTGGTCGACTCGACCACCGGCACGGTGCGGCTGAAGGCGGAATTCCCGAATGCCGACCTGCAGCTCTGGCCCGGGCAGTTCGTCAACGTGCGCCTGCTGCTCGCGACCCTGAAGGAGGTCGTGACGGTGCCGACCGCCGCCGTGCAGCGCGGGCCGACCGGCACCTTCGTGTTCGTGGCGCAGGCCGACGACACGGTCGCGGTGCGCGACGTGACGGTCACGCAGCAGGACGAGGCCCAGGCCGTGATCGCGACGGGCCTCACGGCCGGCGAGCGCGTCGTCACCACCGGCTTCTCGCAGCTCGCGGCGGGCACGCGCATCAGTGTCGCGACCGAGGGCGAGGGCGGCGTGACGCCGCCGCAGCGGCCACGCCGGCGCGACGGCGCCGAGCCGCCGCAGAGCGGCGTGCGTCCCGAGGGCGAGCGCAAGCGCCGCTCGGAGGTCACCACCGGAACCGGCCGATGAACGTCTCGGGACCCTTCATCCGCCGGCCGATCGCGACCTCGCTGCTCGGCGTCGCCGTGATGCTCGGCGGCGCGCTCGGCTACTGGCTGCTCCCGGTCTCGGCGCTGCCGCAGGTGGACTTCCCGACCATCCAGGTGACGACGCAGCTGCCGGGCGCCAATCCCGACACCATGGCGACGCTGGTGACGGCGCCGCTCGAGCGCCAGTTCGGGCAGATGCCCTCGCTCTCCACCATGACCTCGTCGAGTTCCTCGGGGCTCAGCCAGATCACGCTGCAGTTCGACCTCAATCGCGACATCGACGCGGCGTCCCAGGACGTGCAGGCCGCGATCAACGCCGCCGGCTCGGCGCTGCCGCGCAACCTCCCCTATCCGCCGACCTACGCCAAGGTGAACCCGGCCGACGCGCCGATCCTGACGGTCGCGCTCACCTCGCAGACCGTGTCGCTGCGCGCGCTCAGCGACCTCGCCGACACGATCCTGGCGCAGCGCCTGAGCGAGGTGACGGGCGTCGGCCAGGTCGCGATCCAGGGCGGGATCCGGCCCGCCGTGCGCATCCAGGCCGACCTTTCCCGGCTTGCGGCCTACGGCCTGTCGATGGCCGACCTGCGCACCGCCATCACCAATGCCAATGTCGCGGGTCCCAAGGGCGCGCTCGACGGCGCGCACCAGGCCTACAGCATCGCGGCCAACGACCAGCTCACCTCGGCCGCGGCCTACCGGTCGATCGTGGTCGCCTATCGCAACAACGCGCCGGTGCTGCTCGGCCACGTGGCCGAGATCGTCGACGGCCTCGAGAACGCCCGCGTCGGCGGCTGGTACCAGGGCGAGCCCGCGGTCGTGATCGACATCAAGCGCCAGCCCGGCGCCAACGTGATCGCGACCGTGGAGCGCATCCGCGAGGAGCTGCCGCGGCTGCAGCGCGTGCTGCCGGCGGGCGCACGGCTCACCATCGTGCACGACCGCACCGACACGATCCGCGCCTCGATCCGCGACGTGCAGTTCACGCTCGCGGTCGCGATCGGCCTCGTCGTGCTGGTGGTGCTGATCTTCCTGCGCACCATCCGCGCCACCGCGATCGCCGGCGTCGCGCTGCCGCTCTCGCTGATCGCGACCTTCGGCTTGATGTGGTTCTGCGGCTTCTCGCTCGACAACCTCTCGCTGATGGCGCTCACCATCGGCACCGGCTTCGTGGTCGACGACGCCATCGTGATGATCGAGAACATCGTGCGCCACATGGAGGAGGGCGAATCGCCGCTCGAGGCGGCGCTGCGCGGCGCGCGCGAGATCGGCTTCACGATCATATCGCTCACGGTCTCGCTGGTCGCGGTGTTCATCCCGCTCTTGTTCATGACCGGACTGGTCGGCCGCATGTTCCGCGAATTCGCGCTCACTTTGACGATCGCGGTCGTCGCCTCCATGGTGGTGTCGCTGACCCTCACCCCCATGATGTGCGCCTACATGCTGCGCCACGGCGCTCCCGGCGAGGGCAGCCGCATCGGCCGCGCCTTCAACCGCCTGGTCGACGCCACGGTGCGCCGCTATCACGCGAGCCTCCGATGGGTGCTGCGCCGCCAGGCGCTCACGCTGCTGGTCACCCTCGGCACCCTGCTGCTCACGATCTGGCTCTACGCGATCATGCCCAAGGGCTTCCTGCCGTTGCAGGACACCGGCATGATCACGGCCGTCACCGAAGCCGGCCCCGAGGTCTCCTTCGCCGAGATGGAGCGCCTGCAGGAGCGTTTTGCCGAATCGATCCGCAAGGACGCGGACGTGGTCGGCGTGGTGTCGGTGATCGGCGTGAGCCCCGTGAACCCGACGCCGAACGCCGGCCGCCTGACGATCACGCTGCGCCCGCGCGGCGAGCGCAAGGCCGGCGTCGGCGAGATCATCGACCGGCTGCAGGACCGCGTCGCCGGCATCCCCGGCATGGTGGTGTATTTCCGCCCCGTGCAGGACATCCAGATCAGCACGCGGGCGAGCCGCGCCCAGTACCAGTACACCCTGGTCGCCGCCGATGCGCGCGACGTGCTCGCCTGGTCCGAGCGGCTGGTCGCCGAGATCAAGGACGTTTCCGTGCTGCGCGACGTCGCCTCCGAGGCCCAGGAAGGCGGCCTGCGCGCCCGGGTCGAGGTCGACCGCGAGAAGGCGGGCCGGCTCGGCGTCTCGATGCAGACCGTCAACGACGCGCTCAACGACGCCTTCGGCCAGCGCCAGGTCTCGACCATCTACGGCCAGGCGAACCAGTACCGCGTGGTGCTGGAGGCGATGCCGCGCGACCAGCGCGACCCGGCCGCGCTGCAGAAGATCTACCTGCCGTCGAGCGCCGGCGTCCAGGTGCCGCTCAGCGCGATCGCGACGCTCGCGCGCACCACCGCGCCGCTCGCGATCGGCCACCAGGAGCAGTTCCCCGCCGTGACGGTGAGCTTCAACCTCGCGCCCGGCGCCGCGCTGAGCGACGCGGTCGCCGCGATCTCGGCGGCCGAGCGCGCGATCGGCATGCCGACCTCGGTGATCGGCAGCTATTCGGGCGACGCCGCGGAGTTCGAGCGCTCGCTCGCGGGCCAGCCCTGGCTGATCCTCGCGGCCGCGATCACGATCTATATCGTGCTCGGCGTGCTCTACGAGAGCTTCATCCACCCGATCACGATCCTCTCGACCCTGCCCTCGGCGGGCGTCGGCGCGCTGCTGGCGCTGATGCTGTTCGGCTACGACCTCTCGGTGATCGCCCTGATCGGCATCATCCTGCTGATCGGCATCGTCAAGAAGAACGCGATCCTGATGATCGACTTCGCGCTCGAGGCCGAGCGCACGCGCGGCCTCGCCCCGCGCGAGGCGATCGTCGAGGCGGCGCTGCTGCGCTTCCGCCCCATCATGATGACCACGCTCGCGGCGCTGTTCGGCGCCCTGCCGCTCGCCCTCGAGAGCGGGACCGGCTCCGAGCTGCGCAACCCGCTCGGCATCACGATCGTCGGCGGCCTGCTCTTGAGCCAGCTGCTGACCCTGTACACGACGCCCGTGATCTATCTCGCCCTGGAGCGGCTGCGCCGCCGCCTCGCCGGGCCGGCGCCGGCCGCTGCGCCGACCGCGGGGTAGCGGCATGAACAGGAGCACAAGTCGCGGAGCCGTAGGGTGCAATAGGCGCGCAGCGCCGTATTGCACCAACAGTGCATGGTGGCGGCGCCGCCGGTGCAATACGCCGCATGCAAGTCGGCTGTCGCCGACTTGCGCATCGATCGATGCCCAGGTCGTGCAAATCCGACCTGGGTGCGGCTATTGCACCCTGCCAGCCACGGGCATGCGCCGCGTCCGCGGTGACCGAGCGCCATGAACATCTCCTATCCGTTCATCCGCCGGCCGGTCGGCACCACGCTCCTCGCCATCGGCATCGTGCTCGCCGGCCTCGTCGCCTACCGGTTCCTGCCGGTGGCGAGCCTGCCGAGCGTGGAGATTCCGACCATCAGCGTCTCGGCGAGCCGGCCCGGCGCCGACCCCGCCACCATGGCGGCGACCGTCGCGGCGCCGCTCGAGCGCCGCCTCGCCGTGATCGCCGGCGTCACCGAGATCACCTCGGTGAGCTCGCTCGGCACGGCCCGCATCACGGTCCAGTTCGACCTCGCCCGCAGCATCGAGGGCGCCGCCCAGGACGTGCAGGCCGCGCTCAACGCCGCGCTCGCCGAGCTGCCGATCGACCTGCCGCAGCGGCCGACCTTCCGCAAGTTCAATCCCGCGGCCTCGCCGGTGCTGATCCTGGCGCTCACCTCGTCCACCATCCCGACCAGCCAGATCTACGATGCCGCCGACACCGTGCTGGTGCAGCGCATCGCCCAGGT
>PQAH01000126.1 GCA_003105195.1 Bradyrhizobiaceae bacterium | reverse complement strand
CTGGGGCGGCGGGTTCGACACCATCTACTCGCTGCAGGACGAGGCGTTCGACCGGGAGCGGGGGCTCCGCTCCCTCACCGTGGCGCTGGGGCCGCGGCGGGCGATCCTCGCTGCGCGGCTGCTGCACGTGGGGGCGGTGCTCGCGCTGGCGGGATTCGCCGCCGCGGTCCCGGCCGGCGCCGGCGCACAGAGCTGGAGCCCGCGTCCGGGCGTCACCCGCGCGCCGATCGAGATCCGCGTCACGCCGCTGCCGGCCTTCGATCCGCGCGAGAGCGGCCGCACGCGCTTCGGTGAGCTCGCCTGGCGCGGCGGCTTCGAGATGACCTCGGAGCGCAAGGAGTTCGGCGGCCTCTCCGCCCTCCGCGTCGCGGCCGACGGGCAGCGCTTCGTCGCGGTGAGCGACAAGGGCCACTGGATCGCGGGCCGCATCGTCCATCAGGGCAAGCGGCCGGTCGGTGTCGCCGACGTCGAGATCGCGCCGGTGCTCGGGCCCGACGGCAAGGCGATCCAGACGCGCGGCTGGTACGACACCGAGGCGATGGCGGCGGACGGTGGGACGCTCTATCTTGGGCTCGAGCGGGTGCACCGGATCCTCAGGTTCGACTTCGGCCGGCACGGGCTTGCGGCACGCGGCCAGCCGATCGCGGTGCCGCCGGGCTTCAAGAGCCTGCGGTCCAACAAGGGGATCGAGGCGCTGGTGGCGGTGCCGAAGGGCCATCCGCATGCCGGCGCGCTGATCGCGATCTCGGAGGCGAGCCTCGACGATGCGGGGAACATCCGCGCCTTCCTGATCGGGCGCGGCGGCGGCGAGTTCGCGGTGAAGCGCAGCGACGACTTCGACGTCTCCGACGCCGCGCTGACGCCGCGCGGCGACCTGTTGCTGCTCGAGCGGCGCTATTCGCTCTGGCGCGGGGTGGCGGCGCGCATCCGCCGCATCGCGCTCGCCCAGGTCGCGCCCGGCGCGATCCTCGACGGCCCCGTGATCTTCGAGGCCGACATGGGCTTCCAGATCGACAACATGGAAGGCCTGTCGGTGCACCGCGACGCCGACGGCGAGACCGTCCTCACGCTGGTGTCGGACGACAACTACTCGATGCTGCAGCGGAGCATCCTGCTGCAGTTCACGCTGGTCGAGCCGGAATAGATGTCGAAGCTGCAACCCGCATGAGCGCAGTGAGACGCGGGCATGCGGTCGCGGGGATCGCTTCGCTCACCCGGCCGCGGCAATCGCCTTCTTGGCGACCTGCTTCTTGAGGTCGAGCGCCTTCGCGGAGAGCTCGGCGTCGCTCGCCTTCATCAGGAAGGCGTCGAGGCCGCCGCGGTGGTCGACGGTCTTGAGCGCGTTCGCCGAGATGCGCATGCGCACCGAGCGGCCGAGCGCGTCGGAGATCAGCGTCACGTTCACCAGGTTCGGCAGGAACCGCCGCTTGGTCTTGCGGTTCGAGTGGCTCACCTTGTGGCCCACGAGGGCGGTCTTGCCGGTCAGCTCGCAACGCCGCGACATGTCGAAAATCCTTGCATCTTCGCCGGCCCGCATCGCGGCCGCCGGGCCGGAACACAAATCTGTCCAAGGGTCGCGGACGTATAGTGAGCGCACCGCGAGGCGTCAAGCCGAGGACCCCCGCGCGGGCGTGCGAAAGCGCCGTAACCCATCACACAAACGACGTAATCCGGGTCGAAGAGGCCGGGTCACCGGCCCGCGCGGCCGGTCGGCCCGAGCGGTCGGCGACCCGGGCGTTCCCTGCGGAAGGACGTGAGCCTTGCAAGTCTCCGGCTGGCTTCGACACCTCGGATCCGGCGCCCTCCTGGCCCTCGCCGCGGCCGGGCCGGCCGACGCCCAGGGCCGGCTCGAGGCGCGCTACGCGGCGAGCCTCGCCGGCATCCCGGTCGGCAGCGGGGTCTGGGTGATCGAGATCACCGACACCGAATACATGGCGGCCGCCAGCGGACGCGCCTCCGGCATGCTGAAGCTGTTCACCTCGGGCCACGGGTCGAGCGGGGCGCGCGGCAGCGTCAGCCAGGGCCGGCTGGTGCCGAAGAGCTATGCCTCGACGATCACGGCCGACAGGGAGACCGACGAGGTCCGCATGGCGCTCAATGCCGGCACCGTGAAGGACCTGGTGGCCGAGCCGCCGCTCTCGCCGAGCCCGGACCGGGTGCCCGTCACCGAGGCGCACCGCAAGGGCGTGGTGGACCCGATGACGGCTGCGCTGATGCCCGTCGCCGGCACCGGCGATCCGCTCTCCCCGGACGCCTGCAAGCGCAAGCTCTCGGTGTTCGACGGCCGGCAGCGCACCGACATCGAGCTCGTCTACAAGCGCATGGAGCAGGTGAAGGCGCAGAAGGGCTATGCGGGCCCGGTGGTCGTCTGCACGCCGCTCTACCAGCCGGTCGCGGGGCACCGCCCGAACCGGGCGGCGATCCAGTACCTGATGAAGACGCGCGAGATGGAGATCTGGCTCGCGCCGATCGCCGGCACCCGTGTGCTCGTGCCGTTCCGCTTCTCGGTGCCGACGCCGTTCGGCAGCGGCGTGCTGCAGGCGACCCAGTTCGTCACGGCCGCCCAGGCAAAGCCGATTCCCGCCGCCACCGCCAAGACGCAGTGACGTCTGCGCGGCCGCGACCCCCACCTGCGGTATCCACTTGACTCTCGCGGCGACCCGTGAGCCGCGCAGGCGCAAATGCAGGCGCATGGCGGCGCCCGCGCGAACCGCGGCGGGACCCCTCATCTTGTGGGGCGCGCGCTTTACGACCCACGATCTCGTGCGAACGCAACCCGAAATCGACCGAGTCACCGATTCGGCCGCGATTCGTTCGAGACTCGTTCCAAAGCTTGACGCCGTCGCCCCGCGGCGCCGTCGCCCTGTGCCGATTTGACCGGGCGCCGGCGCGATTGAGCAAGTTCCCGGATGGGGCTCGCCACACTATTTCGGCGGAATCGCGTTGCCTAAGCTGCGATTCGGGCGCCGCGCGGCGTCGGGAACCTGCGCGCCCTCGGTCGGGCGCCAACACCGGAGACAGTCCATGACCCCGCTCGCCCGCTTCGCCGATCGAACGATTCCCAACGAGGCGCACTGCCCGGTTCCGAACGAGCTGATCGGCCGGCTCTATCGCGCGGCCGCCGCCAGCGTCGGCGACATCGTGGCGAGCCTCGCGCCGGCGCAACGCGCGGAGCTCGCGCTGTTCTGCTACGGCCGCGCCCACTTGCGCGAGATCGGGCTCGCGGTCGCGGCGGGC
>PQAH01000125.1 GCA_003105195.1 Bradyrhizobiaceae bacterium | reverse complement strand
GTGCGCATCTCGCCGTTCGACTCCAACGCCCGCCGCCACACCTCGTTCGCCAGCGTGAACGTCTATCCGGTGGTCGACGACCGCATCGTCATCGACGTCAATGAAGCCGACGTCCGCGTCGACACCATGCGGGCGGGTGGCGCCGGCGGCCAGCACGTCAACAAGACCGAATCCGCGATCCGGCTCACCCACATCCCGACCAACACCGTGGTGCTGTGCCAGAACGACCGCTCCCAGCACCGCAACCGCGCCCAGGCCTGGGACATGCTGCGCGCCAAGCTCTACGAGCGCGAGCTCAAGCGGCGCGAGGCGCAGGCGGCGGCCGAGCAGGCCGCCAAGACCGACATCGGCTGGGGCCACCAGATCCGCTCCTACGTGCTGCAGCCCTACCAGATGGTGAAGGACCTGCGCACCGGCGTCTCCACCTCCAACACCGCCGCCGTGCTCGACGGCGACCTCGACGAGTTCATGGGCGCCGCCCTCGCCCACAAGGCCTTCGGCGGCGAGCCGAAAGTGGTCGAGGACGTGGAGTAGAGCCGCGGTGCCGAGGCGGGTGAGCGAAGCGAGACCCGGGTAGCCCGACCCGCCGCGGGCCGAAGTCACGCCGCCGAGGTGGCGGCGAGGGGCGGTGTCAGCAGGCGGGCGATCTCGTGGGCCGGCTGCGGCGCGCCGAACAGGCGGCCCTGGCCGTCGGTGCAGCCGAGGGCGCATAGCGCCTCGAGCTGGCGCGGATTGTCCACGCCCTGCGCCACCGTGCTGGTGCCGAGCCGCTGGCCGAGATCGCTCACGGCGCCGACGATGGCCGCGCAGTCCGGCCGCAGCAGCAGCTCGCTCACGAAGGCGCCGTCGATCTTGATGCGGTCGAACGGGAAGGTGCGCAGGTAGCTGAGCGACCCGTAGCCGGTGCCGAAATCGTCGAGCGTCATGGTGACGCCGAGATTGCGCAGCTGGTGCAGCATCGCGAGGTTGTGCAGGTGCTCCTCGAGCAGCACGGTCTCGGTCACCTCGATCTCCAGGCGCTGCGGCGGCAGGCCGGACTCGGCCAGCGCCTCGGTCACGAGGTCGACCAGGTTGCGGTCCTTGAACTGCGCCGGCGCGAGGTTGACCGCCACCTTGGCGTGGCCCGGCCAGGCCGCCGCGTCGCGGCAGGCCTTGTTGAGCAGCCACTCGCCGAGCCGCACCATCATGCGGATGCCCTCGGCGGCGCGCATCAGCTCGGCCGCCGACATGTGGGCGTATTTCGGATGGCTCCAGCGCAGCAGCGCCTCGACCGCGAAGATCTCGCGGGTCGCGAGCGACACGATCGGCTGATAGGCGAGCTGAAGCTCGTCGCGCTCGATCGCCCGCTGCAGGTCGTATTCGAGCGTGCGCCGCGCGCGCACCTCGGCGTCCATGGCGGGCTCGAACAGGCGGAAGCAGTTGCGGCCCGCGGCCTTCGCCCGGTAGAGCGCGAGGTCGGCGTTGCGCATCAACTCGTCCGGCTCGGTGCCGTCGTTCGGGGCGAGGGCGATGCCGATGCTGGTGCCGATGGTGACGGACTTGCCGTCGATCTCGTAGGGGGCCTTGAGCGCGTCGAGCAGGCGGGTCGCGAGGCTGGCGACGTCCTCCTGGCGCGCGACCACCGACTGCAGGATCGCGAACTCGTCGCCGCCGACGCGCGCCACCGTGTCGGTCTCGCGCGTGACCTCGCCCAGCCGCCGCGCCACCGCCTGCAGCAGCAGGTCGCCGGCCGCGTGCCCGAGCGTGTCGTTCACGGGCTTGAACTTGTCGAGGTCGAGGCAGAACACCGCGAAGCGCTCGCCGTGCCGGCGCAGGCGCGCGGCCGCCTTGCCGAGATCCTCGCGCAGCACCGCGCGGTTGGCGAGGTCGGTGAGCGTGTCGCGGCGCGCCAGGTGGACCAGGCGCTGCTCGTTGCGCCGGCGCTCGGTGATGTCCGTGAAGGTGCGCACCATGCCGCCGTCCGCGAGCACGACGCTGCGCACCTCGAGCACCGTGCCGTTCGGCCGCGTGCGCTCGTAGACGTTCACCCGCCCCGGCGCGTCGCCCGGCATGCCGCCCGCGACGATGAAGTCGCGCAGCTGCGGTTCGAGCGCGGCGCCGTCGGGCCCGAACTCGCCCGCCGCCCACTGGTGCGCGAGCAGATCGTCGAACCGCCAGCGGCCCACCAGGAAGTGCTCGGGCAGGTCGAGCAGCTGGGCCGCCTTGCGGTTGATCACCGAGAGGTTGCGCGCCCCGTCGACCATCATGATGCCCTGGCTCATGTTGTCGAGGGTGACCTCGAGGTCGCGCGCGGCCTCGCGCGCATGGGCCTCGCTCGCCGCGTGCGCCCGCTCGAGTCGCAGGCGGTGGCGCAGGGCGAGGGCGACGCCGCCGAGGATCAGGAGCGTCGCCAGCGTGGCGACCGCAAAGACCGGCGGACGCGACGCGCCGTCGAGGAGGAGCGCCGCCCCGGCCCAGACCAGCGCGACCGTCGCGGCCCCGAGCAGGACCACGGGCCGCCGCAGCGGCCGCAAGCGCTGGCCTGGCACGTCCGGCGTCGCGGCGGCTTGCTGGTGCATGGCGCTGTCGTGCCACGACCGCGTTATTTTTCTCTTGTGAGGAGCGTTAGGATCGCGCGGAGTTTTGCCGCATTCCACGCCGCCACCCGGGCGAAATGCCGATGGGATCAGAGCTTCTCGCCGAGACGCACGCCGGCGCGCAGGAATTTCTGCGGATCCACCGGGTCGCCGTCGACGCGGGTCTCGTAGTGCAGGTGCGGGCCCGTCGAGCGGCCCGTGGAGCCGAGGCGTCCCACGATCTGCCCGATGCGCACGCTCTGCCCGACTTTCACCTCGACGGCCGAGAGATGGGCATAGCGCGTCGTGAAGCCGTTGCCGTGGTCGATCTCCACCATCTTGCCGTAGCCGCCGTTCCAGCCCGCATGGGCGACGGTGCCGGTCGCGGTGGCGCGGATCGGATCGCCGGTGTCGCCGCGGAAGTCGAGGCCCGTATGCATGGCGGGCGAGCGCAGGAACGGGTCGAGCCTCACGCCGAAGCCCGAGGTGGTCTCGACCGGGCCGTGCAGCGGACGGCGCAGCGGCACCGCGCCGAGCGTCCGGGTCAGCCGCTCGACCTGGCCGCGGGCGAGGCTGATGCGATAGAGCTGGCGGTCGAACTCGCCGGCGGCGAGCGCCCCGTTGGCCGGCACGAAGGGGCCGCCGGTGGCGCGGCCCTTCGCGGGCGGCGGCGCGACCTTGCCCATGTCGAGGCCGAGATCGGCGAGGATGCCGCGCATCTTCTTCGCCTTGACGTCGAAGCTCTCCTCCACGGCGTTGAGCGTCGCGATCTGCCGCGTCTCGACGCGGTCGAGCGAGGCGTTGAGCCGCGCCAGCACGCCCTGGAGCCCGCCGGACTGGTGCGCCGTCTGGATCGCGCCGGCCGGAGACGTACGCGACTCCAGTCGCGCCTCGCGCTCCGGCGGTGCCACCATGATCACGGTGTCGCTGATCGGGGAGGGTTTGGCGGGCGCGGCGCCCTCGGCGTGCGGTGCGGCCGGACGCGCCGCCGGCCTGACCGACCCGGTCGGCGTCGGATCGGGCAGCGACGACATCGCGGCGGCGCGCGACTCGAGGGCGGCCTGGCGCCGCAGCACCTGCTCGAGCTTCTTCTCGTACTGCTCCTGGTCGAGCAGCTGCCGGCTCGCGAGCCGGTCGACCTGCGCGCGCAGCTCCGCGATGCGGTCCTCGTAGGCGTATTGCATGTCGGCCTGGCGCGCGAGCAGGCGCGTCAGCACGTCGTCGCGGAACGCGAAATAGGTGGCCGTGATCACCGACCAGCCCGCCATGATCACGAGCGTGCCGACGATGATCCAGAACGCGACCGGTCCGACGCGCACCTGCCGGCCCGCATGGCCGAGCGTCCAGCTGCCCGGCGCGGCGAGCACCGGCAAGAGCCCCTGCGGCGCGTGGGCGCCGGGGTGGCGGCGATGGTCGCCATAGGGAGGCCGGTTCGACCTGTGAGGCATCGAGGCTCCGCGCACGGCCCCGCGCGGGGCCGGAACTTCCAATGCCGCGATCTCACGCCTCCATGGTTAATATTCCGGTAAGCGCAGCCGCATATGCGGCAAATTCCGTAGCGCCGGACGGGCGTTAACGGCTTGCTAACCGGGTCGCGCTGAGGTGGTGCGGCGGCACGGGCCGCAACGGGCGGGCGTCATGCGCCAGGATCGATCGCGGTCACGACTCGCGCACGGC
>PQAH01000124.1 GCA_003105195.1 Bradyrhizobiaceae bacterium | reverse complement strand
CGCGCCGAGCTCGCGCGGCGCGGGCTTTCGGGCTTCATCGTCCCGCGCGCCGACCGCCACCAGAACGAGTATGTGCCGCCCGCGGACGAGCGGCTCGCCTGGCTGACCGGCTTCACGGGCTCGGCCGGGGTCGCGGTGGTGCTCGCCGACCGCGCCGCGATCTTCGTCGACGGCCGCTATCAGCTGCAGGTGCGCGACCAGGTCGACACCGCGCTGTTCGCGGTCGAGCACCTGATCGAGCGGCCGCCGGAGCGCTGGCTCGAGGCGACGCTCGCGGCCGGTGGCGCCTTCGGCTACGATCCCTGGCTCCACACCGTGGACGGCGCCGAGAAGCTCGCCAAGGCCTGCGAGGCCGCCGGCGCGACGCTCGTCCCGGCCGAGCCGAACCCGGTCGACGCCGTGTGGGCCGACCGGCCGGCGCCACCGCTCGGTGCCGTGACGCTGCACGATCTCGCTTACGCGGGCGAGGCCGCGCCCGCCAAGCTCGCCCGCATCGGCGAGGAGATCGGCCGCCTGCGCTGCGATGCGCTCGTCGTCTCCGATCCGACCTCGATCGCCTGGGCCTTCAACATCCGCGGCGCCGACGTGGCGCACACGCCGCTGCCGCTCGCCTTCGCGGTCCTGCGCCGCGAGGGCCGCGCCACGCTCTATGTGGACGGCCGCAAGCTCTCCAACGAGGTGCGCCAGACGCTGCACGAGCTCGCCGAGATCCGCGAGCCGGACGCCTTCGCGCGCGACCTCGCGGGGCTCGGCGGCGCGAGCGTGCGCCTCGACCAGGCGACCGCCGCCGATGCGCTCGCCCGCATCGTCGGCGACGCCGGCGGCACGGTGACGCGCGGTCCCGATCCGATCACCCCCATGAAGGCCGTGAAGAACGCCGTCGAGATCGAGGGCGCGCGGCGCGCGCACCGCCGCGACGGCGCCGCGGTCGCGCGTTTCCTCGCCTGGTTCGATGGCACGGCGCCCGCCGGCCGCCTCACCGAGATCGACGCTGTCGCCGCGCTCGAGAGCTTCCGCCGCGAGACCGGCGAGCTCAAGGACGTCGCCTTCCCGACCATCGCGGGCGCCGGCCCGAACGGCGCCATCGTGCACTACCGCGTCACCCGCGCGACCAACCGGACGATCGCGCCCGGCGAGCTGTTCCTGCTCGATTCCGGCGCGCAGTACCTGGACGGCACCACCGACATCACCCGCACGATCACGGTCGGCGCGCCGAGCCCGGAGATGTGCGAGCGCTTCACCCTCGTGCTCAAGGGCCACATCGCGATCGCGCGCGCGCTCTTTCCCGACGGCACCACGGGCGCACAGCTCGATTCCTTCGCGCGCCAGCATCTCTGGCGCGCCGGGCTCGATTTCGACCACGGCACCGGCCACGGCGTCGGCAGCTATCTCTCGGTGCACGAGGGCCCGGCGCGGCTCTCCCGGCTCGGCACCGCGCCGCTCAAGCGCGGCATGATCCTCTCCAACGAGCCCGGCTACTACAAGACCGGCGCCTACGGCATCCGCATCGAGAACCTCGTGCTCGTGGCCGAAGCCGCGCCCGTCGCGGGCGCCGAGAAGCCGCTCGACGCCTTCGAGACGCTGACGCTCGCGCCGATCGACCGCCGGCTCGTCGCGCCCGGCCTCCTGACCGCGGACGAGCGCGCCTGGCTCGACGCCTATCACGCGCGCGTCGCCGAAACCCTGTCGCCGCTGGTCGAGCCCGCGACGCGCGCGTGGCTCGCCGCCGCCACCCGCCCGCTCGCGCGCTGACCGTTCCAGGATCTCCGCCCGTGGACGAGGAGACCTCGCAACCGCCGACCTCCCGCACGGCCGTCGCGCGGCCCAGGCTGATGCTCGCGCTGCTGATCGCACAGACCGCGGTCGGGCCGCTCACCCTCAACATCCTGATGCCGGCCGTGCCGGGGCTGGTCACGACGTTTTCGACCGACGTCGCGACCGTGCAGCTCACGCTGACGCTGTTCCTGGTCGGCCTCGCGGTCTCGCAGCTGGTGCTCGGCTCGCTCTCCGACCGCCTCGGCCGCCGCCCCGTGATGCTTCTCGGCCTGACCCTGACGGTGGTCGCCAGCGTGGCGGCGCTCGCCGCCGCCACCATCGGCTGGCTGATCGTCGCCCGCACCGTGCAGGCGCTCGGCGCCTCGGTCGGTCTCGTCGTCGGGCGCGCCGTGATCCGCGACCTCTACGAGCGCGATCGCGCGGCCTCCATGATCGGCTGGGTCACCATGGCGATGGTGGTCGCGCCGATGATCGCGCCGCTGATCGGCGGCCTGCTCGACACGGCCTTCGGCTGGCAGGCGATCTTCCTGTTCGTGGCGCTGTTCGCGAGCCTCGTGCTGGTCTGGACCGCCGTGGGCCTGCCCGAGACCCGCGCCACCATCGCGGGCGGCGGCGGCTTCCGGCGCTTTCTCGCCGAATCCGCCGCGCTCGCGCGGAGCCGCCGGTTCATCGGCTACGTGCTCTGCGCGGCGCTCGGCTCCGGCATGTTCTTCGCCTTCGTCGCCGGCGCGCCCCACGTCCTGGTCACCATCATGGGCCGCAGCTCGGCCGAGTACGGGCTCTGGTTCGTGCTGATCTCGGTCGGCTACATGGTCGGCAATTTCGTCGCCGGCCGCTGGTCCATGCGCCACGGCATCGACGTGATGGTCTGGTGGGGCGTGGTGCTCGGCTCGGGCTTCGCGATCCTGCAGGTCGCGACCGTGCTGCTGTTCCCGGCCTCGGCCGTGGCGGTGTTCCTGCCGCAGACCATCATGGGCTTCGCCAACGGATTCCTGCTGCCGAACGCGATCGCCGGCGCGGTCAGCGCCCGCCCGCAGGCCGCCGGCACCGCCTCCGGCGTCACCGGCTTCCTGCAGATGGGGCTCGGCGCCGGCGTCGCCCAGCTCGTCGGCCACTTGATCACCGATGCCGCCTCGGCGCTGCCCATGGTCCTGGTCGCGCTCGCCTGCGGCCTCGGCTCGCTCGTCGCGCTGGCGACCTGCATCCGGCGGTGATTCCGCTCGACGCCTAGCTCCGCCCGATCAGCCGGAACCAGCCGTCCTCGTCGAGCACCGTCACGCCGGCCTCGCGCGCCTTGTCGAGCTTGGAGCCGGCGCCGGGGCCGGCGACCACGTAGTCGGTCTTCTTCGACACCGAGCCCGCGACCTTGGCACCGAGGCGCTCGGCCATGGCCTTGGCCTCGTCGCGCGTCATCTTCTCGAGCGCGCCCGTGAACACGACCGTCTTGCCGGCGACCGGGCTGTCCTTGGCGGGCCTCTCGGCCTCGCGGATGCGCAGGTGCCGGGTCAGCCGCTCGACCACGCCGCGATTGTGCGGCTCGCGGAAATAGGCCGCGAGCGCGTCGATCACGGTGTCGCCGATCTGGTCGAGCGCGTCCATCTCCTCGCGCACCTCGGCGTCGCCGCCGGCGAGGCGGAGGCACGCGTCGTGCAGCGCCTCCCAGGACCCGTAGCCGCGCGCGAGCGCGCGCGCCGTGGTCTCGCCGACCTGGCGGATGCCGAGCGCATAGATGAAGCGCTCGAGCGCGATCTCGCGCCGCGCGCGGATCGCGTCGAACAGCTTGCGCACCGAGGTCTCGCCGTAGCCCTCGTGCTCCTCGAGCCGGATCTTGTCGTTGCGCGCCTCCAGCGTGAAGATGTCGCCCGGCTCCTTCACCCAGCCCTGCTCGTAGAAGAGCTCGATCTGCTTCTCGCCCAGCCCGTCGATGTCGAAGGCGCCGCGCGAGACGAAGTGGCGCAGGTGGTTGATCCGCTGGAACGGACAGGCGAACTCGCCGGAGCAGCGCGACACCGCGCCCGCCTCGCCGCTCGCCGTGGTCTCGCGCACCACCGGCGTCTCGAGCGGGCACGGGCAGGTCGTCGGGAACCGGTAGGGCTTGGCCGACTTCGGCCGTTTCTCCGGCACCACGCCGAGCACCTGCGGGATCACGTCGCCCGCGCGCTGCACGATCACGGTGTCGCCGACCCGCACGTCGAGCCGGGCGATCTCGTCGGCATTGTGCAGGGTCGCGTTCTGCACCACCACGCCGCCGACCGTGACCGGCGCGAGCTTGGCGACCGGCGTGAGCGCGCCGGTGCGCCCGACCTGGATCACGATGTCCTGCAGCATCGTGGTCGCCTGCTCGGCCGGGAACTTGTGCGCCACCGCCCAGCGCGGGCTGCGCGAGACGAAGCCGAGCCGTTCCTGCCAATCGAGCCGGTCGACCTTGTAGACGACGCCGTCGATGTCGTAGTCGAGCTTGCCGCGCTGCGCCTCGATCCGGCGATGGAATTCCAGCAGCGCCTCGACCGAATCGCAGAGCCTCGTCAGCGGATTGGTCTTGAAGCCGATCTGGCCGAGCCACTTGGTCATGCCGGACTGGGTGTCGGCCGGCATCTGGCTGATCTCGCCCCAGCCATAGGCGAAGAAGCCGAGCGGCCGCGACGCCGTGATCGAGGGATCGAGCTGGCGCAGCGAGCCCGCCGCGGCATTGCGCGGGTTGGCGAACAGCGGCAGGCCGGCGGCCTCCTGGCGCCTGTTGAGCGCCAGGAACTCGGGCCTGCTCATGTAGACCTCGCCGCGGATCTCGGTGACCTGCGGCACCTTGCGGCCGTGCAGGACCTGGGGCACGTCGGCGAGCGTGCGCACGTTCTGGGTGACGTCCTCGCCGGTGGTGCCGTCGCCGCGCGTCGCGCCGTTGACGAGCTCGCCACCCTCGTAGCGCAGCGAAAGCGACAGCCCGTCGATCTTGGGCTCGGCCGTGAACTCGATCCGCTCGTCCTTCAGGTTGAGGAAGCGACGGATCCGCTCGGCGAAGTCGACCACGTCCTCCTCGCTGAAGGCGTTGTTGAGCGAGAGCATCGGCACCGCGTGCCGCACCTTGGCGAAGCGCCCGGTCGGCGCCGCGCCGACCCGGCGCGAGGGCGAGTCCGGCCGTACCAGCGCCGGRAACTTCAGCTCGATCGCCTCGTTGCGCCGTCGCAGCGCGTCATAGGCGGCGTCCGAGATGCTCGGCGCATCCTCCTGGTAGTAGCGCCGGTCGTGCGCGCCGATCTCGGCTGCGAGCCGCTTCAGCTCGACCTTGGCCTGCGTCTCGCTGAGGTCCTCGACGGCGATCTTGGCGGTGTCCTTCGCGGCCATGGTCTCGTCTTCGACGTGTTTCGCTGCACTTTGTTACAGACTAGCATGCGACGCGCCAAGCCGCCGTCAGAGGCCCGATGCTGTTCCGACCACGCTCCCAGAACCGGCCCTTCCACTACGGGCCTTTTCCGCTCGAGACCCTGTCCCGCGACGACGGCATCCTCGCGCGCGAGACGGCGCGCCCGCGCCGCGCGCCGCC
>PQAH01000123.1 GCA_003105195.1 Bradyrhizobiaceae bacterium | reverse complement strand
GCTGGAGCGGATCGTGCTGGGCACCGCCTGGGCGCTCAAGCCCGAGCGGCTGGACACGCTGCCGATCCTGGCGCGGCTGTGGCTGAAGGACCTCCTGACGCGGCCCGCCGGGCTGCCGGACCCGCGCGGCTCCGACCACCCGTTCGGCCTCGTCGGCATGGTGCGCGAGCTCACCCCCGAGGCGCTGCTCGCGGCCTACCGGCACGGCCTCTACACCTTCGCCCATGTCGGCCCGCTGAAATGGATCTCGACGCCGACGCGGGCGGTCCTGTTCCTCGACGAGTACCACATGGGCAAGCGGCTGCGCCGGCTGATGCGCCAGGAGCGCTACCGCGTCACCTTCGACCAGGACTTCGCGGGCGTGATCCGTGCCTGCGCGGGCCGGCGCGAGGGCAAGTGGCACGTCACCTGGATCACGCCGCGCATCATGCGCGCCTATGCGGCGCTGTTCGAGGCGGGCCACGTGCATTCCTTCGAGGTGTGGAACGAGGCGGGCGCGCTGGTCGGCGGCGGCTACGGCGTCGCGCTCGGCGAGGTGTTCTTCACCGAGTCGCAGTTCTCGCGCGAGGACAATACCTCCAAGCTCGGCTTCTCGGTGCTCAACTGGCACCTCGCCAAGTGGGGCTACCGCGTGAACGACGGCAAGTCGATGACGCCGACCATCCGCGAGATGAACTTCCGCGAGATCCCGCGCGATGAGTTCCTGGCCCTGCTCGACCGCCACGCGACCCGCGGCGGCAAGCCGGGCCGCTGGAGCGTCGAGACCGACCCGAAGACGGTGGCGGCCTGGGAGCCCGGCGCAGTGGCAGTGGCGGCGGAGTGACGCGCGCGCAGGCGCAATCAACCCTCGGCGGTCATCCCGGCCAAGCCGCGCAGCGGCGCGAGCCGGGATCCATAGCCACCGCATATCCGCATCTCTCCCACCATGGATATGGATCCCGGACAGCCGCTGCGCGGCTTCCGGGATGACGGCGGAGCGGGTGGTCAGCCGGAGAGCGTCAAGGACAGGTCCGACCAGTCCGGGTTGTCCTTCTCGATGAGCCGCACCTTCCAGTCCCGGCGCCAGCGTTTGAGCTGCTTCTCGCGGGCGATCGCAGATGCCGGGTCGTCGAACGGCTCGTAATAGACCAGCCTGTCGACCCCGTACCGTTTGGTGAAGCCGCCCACGAGCTTGAGCTTGTGCTCGTGGACCCGCCGCAGCAGGTCGTTGGTGACGCCGACATAGAGCGTCCCGTGCTTGCCGCTGGCGAGGAGGTAGACGAAGTAGGCGCCGTAGGCCATTGTGACGACTTCACTCGGCGTCATCCCGGGCAAGCCGCGCAGCGGCGCGACCCGGGGTCCATAACGCCAGCATATCCGCATCTCTCCCGCAGGGGCTATGGATCCCGGACAGCCGCTGCGCGACCCGGGATGACGACGGAGCTAACCGCTTCGCCGCAACACGCTCACGAAGAACCCGTCCGTGTCCGTCCGGCGCGGGGTCATCAGCAGGCCTTGGTGGCTCATCAGCACGGCGCGGCGGAACAGGAAGGCGCGGTCGCCGAGGACGGTCGGGAGCTCGGCGGGCGGGGTCACGCCGAAATCGTCGTGGCGCTGCAGGAACGCGCGCACCTGGTCGTCGTTCTCCTCCGCCAGCACCGAGCAGGTCAGATAGGCGACGCGGCCGCCGGGCTTCACCAGAAGCGCAGCGCGGTCCAGGGCTTCGACCTGTTCCTTCATGCGGGTCTCGAGCGCGCCGGGGCGCACGCGCCACTTGGCGTCGGGGTTGCGGCGCCAGGCGCCGATGCCGGTGCAGGGCGCATCCACCAGCACGAGGTCGGCGCGGCCCGCGAGATCGGCGAGCACGTCGGCGCGGCCCGGCGTACGGACCTGGACGTTGCGCGCGCCGGCGCGCTCGAGGCGCGCATGGATCGGCGCGAGGCGGCGCTTGTCGCTGTCGGTCGCATAGAGCTGGCCGCGTGTTCTCCATCCCGGCGGCGAGCGCCAGCGTCTTGCCGCCGCCACCGGCGCAGAGATCGACCACCTGCTCGCCGGGCTTCGCGCCGGACAGCAGCGCGGCGAGTTGCGAGCCCTCGTCCTGGACCTCGATCAGGCCCTTGATGAAGGCCGGCTCGGCATGGATCGCCGGGCTTCTGGCATCGGCCGTCTGCACAAGGCGAAGCCCGTCCGGCGACCAGGGCGTCGGCGCGACCGGCAGGTCGGGCAAGGCCGCGATTGCGTCCTCGCGCGTGCCTTTGAGGCGGTTGACGCGCAGATCGAGCGGCGCGCCCTGCTGCATCGACTGGCCGATGGCGAGGATGTCTTCGTCCGAATAGGATGCGCGCATCTTCTCCATCAGCCACTCGGGGAACTCGGCCTGCACCGGCAGGCTGCCGGCCTTCACGCCCTTTGCCGTCGCGAGCCATTCCTTCTCGCCGTGCTTCAGCACCGGCTCGATCTCGCGCAGGTTGTAGCCGCCGAACTTCACCAGCCAGGCGAGTGCCATGCGGCGCGGCGTGGCGTGTCCGTCGTTCAGGGTGCAGGCGTGCTCCAGCAGGAGGCGATGGCGCAGCACGCCGAACACGGTCTCGGCGACCAGCTCGCGCTCCTTCGAGCCGAGGCGCTCGTTCTTGAAGAAGTAATGCAGCGTGGTGTCGGCGGGATGCGCCAGCGGCAGGATGGCGCGCAAGGCCTGGATGGCGAGGTCGAGGCGGTATTCGGTAATCAGCATGGGAAATTGGACTTCTTGATTGAGGTGCGCAGTTTATCAGGGTTGCCGGGCATATATGCCGTCATTCATTAGTGGGGTAGAATCCCCGGTGACGCGCCTGCCAGCATCGGCGATGCTTTGGGCGGATATATCTCACAGGATGGCATGATGGAAACCTGGACGGATGATCTGAGTGTCGGGAATGCATCGATCGATGCCGATCACAAAAAACTGATCGTGATGGTCAATGGCGTGGAGGCCATGATCAGGGCGAGGGATAGTTTCGCCCTGCCGCAGGCGCTTGAACAGCTCGAGCATCATCTGTACGTTCATTTCGTCAATGAGGAGAGGATTGCGCAGGCAGTCAATTTCCCCTTCGGTGAAAACAAGGCGGAGCATGAACATGTACTGAGGGAGTTCCAGCACATGAAGGATGAGCTGATCTCCAAAAACGGCATCTGGTCGGACGGCGCGGCGGAACACTATTCCCACTTCCTGAGCGACTGGATAAGGGATCACGTCCTCAACGAGGACATGCTGCTGAAGCCGGTGCTGAAAAACTATCCCTACGACTACGACTTCAAGCCGGACTGAGAAGTAGCCTCATTCCGGTTCGGGAATGA
>PQAH01000122.1 GCA_003105195.1 Bradyrhizobiaceae bacterium | reverse complement strand
GAGATCGCGGCGCGCGTGCAGGACGGCCAGAAGAGCTTCCAGATCCGCCTCGATCCGCCCGAGCTCGGGCGCGTCGACGTGCGGCTCGACGTCGATCGTGGCGGCAGCGTCACGACGCGGCTCACCGTCGACCGCGTCGAGACCCTCGATCTCCTGCGCCGCGACTCCTCCACCCTGGAGCGCGCGCTGCAGCAGGCGGGCCTGAAGACCGACGGCGGCCTCGAGTTCAGCCTGCGCGACCAGTCGCTTGCCCATCGCGAGCAGCAGGATCGCGACCCGGGCACCGCCCAGAGCCGCATCATCGTGCCCGACGACGAAGCCGCCGCCGCGGAGGCCGCGCGACGCGGCTACGGCCGGCTGATCGGCCTCGGCGGCGGCGTCGACATTCGCGTCTAGCGCATGTTCCGGCGAAGTGGATACCGGTTCGCCGACAAGAACCTGCGCCAGGCAAGAACCTGCAGCCATGTCCGATCGAGGATCCGGCTGCAGCTGATTCAATCCGAATAGAGGCGGCTCCAGGAGTTTTCCGGCCATGGCCGACAGCATCGCGTCCGTCGTCAACCAGATCACCTCGGCGACCAGCGGCACCTCGACCCTGTCGAGCTCCGCCTCGATCGCGAAGAACTTCGACAGCTTCCTGCGCCTGCTCACCACGCAGCTGCAGAACCAGAACCCGCTCGAGCCGCTCGACACCAACCAGTTCACCCAGCAGCTGGTGCAGTTCTCCCAGGTCGAGCAGCAGATCAACATGAACCAGCAGCTCACGACCCTGATCGCGCTGCAGAAGTCGGCGCAGTCCGCGACCGCCATCAACTATGTGGGCGCGACCGCGACCGTCGACGGCGCCACCGCACGCCTCGCCGGGGGGACGGCGAGCTGGGTGTTCTCGACCGACAAGCCCGCAACCGCCACCATCAACATCAAGAGCGCGACGGGCGTGCTCGCCTACAGCCGCACCTTCGCGCTCACCGGCGGCGCACAGAGCCTGACCTGGGACGGCAAGGGCAACGACGGCACCCCGTGGCCGGAGGGCGAATACACGATCTCGGTCACCGCCAAGGACGCGGCCGGCCAGGCGGTCGCGGTCTCGACCGAGGTCAAGGGCACGGTCGACGGCGTCGACCTCACCCAGGATCCGCCGGTCCTGATGATCGGCAGCAAGAGCTACGCCCTCGACAAGATCAAGCAGGTGGTCCGCCCGGGCCTGTGACCGCCGCGGGCTCGGAGCCGGGGTGGTTCGGCCGCGAAGCGGCGTGACCCGCCGTTCCGGTTCGCGGCCGGTGGGTTGCGCGCCTCACGCTGCTTCGGTGCAAGCCTTTTCTCCTTGGTAGGAATTTGTTTCCTATTTAAGTGCCGGGCTTAGCTAAATCTTAAGCGCCGCACCGTATTGTCCACACACTTAGCCTTGTCTGAGTGTGTGAGAGTACCAATGACCGAGCCCCATCGCCCGAGGGTGAAATACGTGATCGGGCCCGACGGCAGTCCGCTGACCATCGCCGACCTGCCGGCGCCGGGTACGAAACGTTGGGTGATCCGCCGCAAGGCGGAAGTGGTGGCCGCCGTGCGCGGCGGACTGCTGTCTCTCGAGGAGGCATGCAGCCGCTATACGCTCACGGTGGAGGAGTTCCTGGCCTGGCAGTACTCGATCGACCGCCACGGCCTCGCCGGCCTGCGCACCACGCGCATCCAGCAGTATCGGCAGTGATCGTCTCGCAGGTGACGTGATCCTCCGTCGCCCCTGCATCCCCTACATCCCCGAGCTTCCGCCCGCGCCCCCGCACGGCCGCGGGCCGAACGCGTTGCGCGAGAGGCGCCGGCCGTCGCCGGCGCCGCCCCGGCGCGGCCGGTCCGGGCCATTCCGGACCTCCCGGTCGGTCGTTAGCGCGCGTTAACCAGATGGAAACCACGCACCCGGCAAAACTTGCCGGGTGGGCGCGGGGGCGCCCGGCGGATCCCGAGTCGGCTGGTGCAAGGCTTCGTCGAATTCGTGAAGACACTGGGTGCCGCGCGGCTGGGCGCCATGGCTGCGGTCACGGCCGCGCTGATCGCGGTCTTCGGCTTCATCATCATGCGCGTGACCACGCCGCAGATGGCGCCGGTCTTCACCGATCTCACGGTCGAGGATTCGGCCGCGATCTTGAAGGATCTCGAGCGCCAGGCCGTTCCCTACGAGCTCAAGAACGACGGCGCCATCATCCTGGTGCCGCGCGACCGGGTGGCGCGCGTGCGCATGAAGCTCGCCGAGGGCGGACTGCCCAAGGGCGGCGGCATCGGCTACGAGATCTTCGACAAGTCCGACACCCTGGGCGCGACCAGTTTCGTCCAGAACATCAACCACTTGCGAGCCCTGGAGGGCGAGCTCGCGCGCACCATCCGGGCGATCGACCGGGTGCAGGCCGCGCGCGTCCATCTGGTGCTGCCCGAGCGCCCGCTGTTCTCGCGCGAGAAGATCGAGCCCTCGGCCTCGATCGTGCTGCGCGTCCGCGGCCAGCTCGAGCCCCAGCAGGTGCGCGCGATTCGCCACCTCGTCGCCTCCGCCGTGAACGGGCTCAAGCCCCAGCGCGTCTCGATCGTCGACGAGGCCGGCCGGCTGCTCGCCGACGGGGCGCTCGCCGACGCGACCCAGAGCCTCGGCATCACGGCCGACGAGCGCCAGATCGGCTTCGAGCGCCGCATGCGCGAGCAGATCGAATCGATCGTCTCCTCGGTGGTCGGCCCCGGCCGGGCCCGCGTGCAGCTCAATGCCGAGTTCGATTTCAACCGGGTGACCGAGACCCAGGACCGCTTCGACCCCGAGGGTCGGGTGCTGCGCTCGAGCCAGACCCGCGAGGAGCAAGCCTCCACGGACAACCGCGAGGGCCAGGTCACGGTCGCCAACGAGCTGCCCAACGCGCAGCAGGCCCAGCCCCAGAACGCCCCGCGCGACCAGAGCAGGAAGAGCGAGGAGATCGTCAACTACGAGATCTCGCGCAACACCAAGACCGAGGTCACCGAGGGCGGCCGCGTCAAGCGGGTCTCGGTGGCGGTGCTGGTCGATGGCAGCTACGGCAAGAACGAGAAGGGCGACGTGATCTACCAGCCGCGCACCAAGGAGGAGCTCGACCGGATCGCGGCCCTGGTGCGCACCGCCGTCGGCTTCGACCAGAAGCGCGGCGACCAGGTGGAGATCATCAACCTGCGCTTCGCCGAGGCGCCCGGCAGCCCGATCGCGGAGCCGACCGGCTGGCTCTCGTTCCTGCAGTTCACCAAGGACGACATCCTGCGCGCCGTCGAGATCGCGGTCATGGGCCTGCTCGGCCTGATCGTCCTGCTGGTGGTGGTCCGCCCGCTGGTGCGCCGCATCATCACGCCGGAACCGAAGCCGCAGCCCGAGAGCCTGCTGCCGCCCGGCGTGATCGCGGTTGCGGCCGGCGAGGGCGACGCACCGCCGGTGCTCACCAGCCAGACATCCAAGATGATCGACATGGCGCAGGTGCAGGGCAAGGTGCACGCCCAGTCGGTCGCCAAGGTCGGCGAGCTCGCCGACCGCAACCCGCACGAGACCGCAGCCATCGTCCGCGCCTGGCTGCAGGACGCGCCCTTGTGACCTGAACCGCCATGGCCACTCCAGCACCCAAGAACAACGACATCGCCGAGCTGGTCGCGACCCTCGCGGGCCGCCAGGCCCAGAACGGGTCCGGCCGCAGCCTGCGCGGGCCGGAACGCGCCGCCGTGCTGATGCTCGCGCTCGGCGAGCAGCACGGCGAGAAGGTCTGGAAGCTGCTCGACGACGACGAGCTGCGCCAGCTCTCGATCACGATGTCGACCATCGGCACCGTGGAGGCGGAGGCGGTGGAGAGCCTCCTGCTCGAGTTCGTCGGCCGCCTCTCCGCCTCCGGCGCCCTGCTCGGCAACTACGACGCCACCGAGCGCCTGCTGCAGCAGTACCTGCCGCCCGAGCGCGTCAACAACCTGATGGAGGAGATCCGCGGCCCGGCGGGCCGCAACATGTGGGAGAAGCTCTCCAACGTCCAGGAGCAGGTGCTCGCCAACTACCTCAAGAACGAGTATCCGCAGACCGTCGCGGTGGTGCTCTCGAAGCTGCGCCCCGAGCACGCCGCGCGGGTGCTCGCGATCCTGCCCGAGGAGCTCGCGCTCGACGTCGTCATGCGCATGCTCAAGATGGAGGCGGTGCAGAAGGACGTGATCGAGCGCGTCGAGAACACGCTGCGCACCGAGTTCATGTCGAACCTCTCGCAGACGCGCCGCCGCGACGCCCACGAGGTGATGGCGGAGATCTTCAACAATTTCGACCGCCAGACCGAGACCCGCTTCCTGACCGCGCTCGAGGAGCAGAACCGCGAGGCCGCCGAGCGCATCAAGACGCTGATGTTCACCTTCGACGACCTGGTGAAGCTCGACACCGCCTCGGCGCAGACGTGGACCTCGTAGCCCATGGCGACGAGGTCGCGGGTGGTCTGGAAGACGCAGACGTGCGTCTCCATGNNCACATCGACAAGGACAAGCTCGCGGTGGCGCTCAAGGGCGCGACCGACACGGTGCGCCAGTTCTTCCTCGGCAACATGTCGACGCGCGCCGCCAAGATGCTGGTGGACGACATGGGCGCCATGGGCCCGGTGCGGCTGCGCGACG
>PQAH01000121.1 GCA_003105195.1 Bradyrhizobiaceae bacterium | reverse complement strand
GAGGCCATCTTCGAGGCGTTCCAGCAGGCCGAGGCGGGCACGGCGCGCAAGTACGGCGGCACCGGGCTCGGGCTGGCCATCGCACGCGACATCGCACGCTCGCACGGCGGCGACATCATTCTGGGCGACAGCCCAATGGGTGGATTGCGCGCGACCGTGCGCGTGCCGATCTGACGGCGCCCGAGCACGAGGCCGAAAAAGCGCCGCGGCTTTCGGAAAACCGTCCTGCTCAGGCTGCGATTGGATCGCTGTCGCGATCGCGACGACGGCGGGCGCGCCGCGCGCCGATCCGGCTGAGACCTTCGGGGATCGTGCACAGGCAATCGAGAATGCCGGACCAGCGCTGGCCGCGCGACAATTCGCGGTCGAGCACCGCCATCGTGCGCGCGAGGCCCGGATCCTCGTCGTCGACCCAGGTGCGCAGGACGCAGGCGAACAGCATGGCCAGGCCCTGCGCCCGCACGCGGCCTTTGAGGCCGGCACTGTCGATATCGGAGGCGGCCAGCATCCAGCGCTGCGACTGCGCGCCGAAGCCGGCCAGCGCGAATGCAAGCGGCGGGTTGCAGGTCGCCGAGCGCATCAGTGAACGGATCGCACGCTTGTGCGGCGCAAGCAGGTCGAGGCGACGCATCAGCACGTCGAACAGCTTTTCGCGCGGGGATTCATCGGCTATGTCGGCATCGCCGCCGGCAAGGACCTTCAGATCGATGTCCTTCATATGGGCAACGACGATCGCAACCGGAGAAGAAAATTCATGGCGCAACTGCGTCAGCGAGACGCCGGCCGTTCTGGCGATATCGCCGAGCCCGATGCGCTCGAAGCGCTGCCCGGCAAGCAGCGTCATGAAGCCTTCGATGATCTTTTCGCGATCGGAGCGCGCAGCGCCTGCCTCGCCCGACGGGGGATGGATGTCGCTCACGGGAACCTCCTGATCGATGCCGTCTTGATGAATATGACGCGTAAACCCGGCGCTTCCAAGGCGACCGGTCAAGCCCGAACGCCGCGTCAGCCGGCCAGTTCGCGCGAGCGTCTGGTGGCGGCCGCGACAGCCCTGGTCATCAGATCGTCGAGCGCCCCCGGCGCCATCAGCACGTCGAGCGCCGCCGCGGTCGTGCCGGCGGGAGACGTCACGTTCTTGCGCAAAGTGGCGGGATCGAGCGGCGACAGATGCATGAGTTCGCCTGCGCCCTCGACCGTGACCCGCGCAAGCCGCGCGGCAAGACCGGCCGGCAGCCCCGCGGCCATGCCGGCCTTGGCCATCGCCTCGGCGAGAAGGAACACATAAGCCGGTCCCGATCCCGAAACCGCCGTGACGGCGTCGATCAGCGCTTCCGCCTCGACCCATTCGACCGCGCCGGTGGCGCGCAGCAGGCGGTCCGCGAGCGTGCGCTGGTCGGGCGTGACGTTGCGGATTCGCGACCGCGACCGTGATGCCGCGGCCGATCGCGGCCGGCGTGTTGGGCATCGCGCGGATGACGGCGGCGCGCGGAAACGCCGCCTCCAGGAAAGCCAGCGTCTTGCCGGCCATGATCGACATCACCAGCGCGTCTTCGGCAACCAGCGGGGCCAGCGTCGGGGCGACTTCGCCGGCCACCTGCGGCTTGACGGCAAAGACGGTGATCGCGGACTTCGTCGCCCGCGCCTTGTCCGGATTGAGCGACACGCCGCGTTCCGCAAGCAACGCAACCTCGCCGGAAGGCTGCGGCTCGAATATCGTGACGTTCCTTGCCAGCAGGCCGAGCGCGAGCCAGCCGTCCAGCATCGCGCCGCCCATCTTGCCGGCGCCGACCAGCACCAGGGTGCCCGAAAGGTCGCGCAGCGACTCCGCCGCCCCAGTCATGTGCGAATACCCCGTCCGTCCGGCCCGTGTCCGTGACGGGACTGTGACGGCTCGCGCGGCGCGCGTCGAGTCCGGGTCAGGCCTCGCCGGCGGTCTCGAAGGCGACGGCGTCGAGCGCCTCGCGCGCCGGCTTGCCGGCCCAGATCACGAACTGGAACGCCTGGAAGTAGCGCTCGCAGGCGTCGAGCGCGGCCTCGAGCAGGGCCTCGCACTGCTTCGCCACCAGCCCGGCGCCGCCGGCGAGCAGCAGCGAATGGCGGAACATGACGATGCCGTCACGGTTCCAGAGATCGAAATGGCCGACCCAGAGCTGCTCGTTGATCTGCGCGATCAGCGCCAGCACCTCGGCATGGCGCGGCTCCGGCACCTTGAGGTCGAAGGCGCAGGCGAGATGCAGCGCCTCGATCTCGGTCATCCAGGTGAAGGAGACCTGGTAGTCGGTCCAGCGGCCGCGCACCGAGATCGCGATCTCGTCGTCGCCCGCGCGGTCGAAGGCCCAGTCGTGCAGCGCCGCCACGGTCTCGACCACGTCGACCGGGTTGTCGTTCCGCTCCTCGGCTCGCTCGATCAGTGTCATGCCGGCTCCACGAGGCTGCAGGCTGGACGGAAAAGGGACGAGACCACGCGCACCACGCACCCGAACGGCCGGCGAATCCCGGACTGGGCGACGCCCGCCCGAGGACGGCGAATCACCTGCCCGATCGACTATAACCGGACGAGTCAGCGGGCTCCAAAGCCGCGCCTAACCCCTTGCTTCATCGAAGATTCGCGCAAATCGCGCAATGCGCCGCGCGGCGCCGTCCACAGCCGCGCGCGCCCTGAGTCAAAGCGCCGCAGGCCGGTCCATTTCTCGGGCGCGCCCCACGAACCCGAGTCAGTCGAACAGGCTCGACACCGACTCCTCGGTGGCGGTGCGCCCGATCGCCTCGCCGATCAGGGTCGCGATCGAGAGCACGCGGATGTTGCGCGCGACGCGCACCGCCTCGGTCGGCTGGATCGAGTCGGTGATCACCAGCTCCTTGAGCCGCGAGGCCGTGATGCGCGCCACCGCGCCGCCCGAGAGCACGCCGTGGCTGATATAGGCATAGACCTCGGTCGCGCCCTTCTCGAGCAGCGCGTCGGCGGCGTTCACCAGCGTGCCGCCCGAGTCGACGATGTCGTCGACCAGGATGCAGGTGTGGCCCTCGACGTCGCCGATCACGTTCATGACCTCCGACTCGCCGGCGCGCTCGCGCCGCTTGTCGATGATGGCGAGCGGCGCGTTGATGCGCTTGGCGAGGCCGCGCGCGCGCACCACGCCGCCGACGTCGGGCGACACCACCATCACCTTGGCGAGGTCGAAGCGCTCGCGGATGTCGCGCACCATCACGGGCGAGGCGTAGAGATTGTCGGTCGGGATGTCGAAGAAGCCCTGGATCTGCCCGGCGTGCAGGTCGACCGTCATGACGCGGTCGGCGCCCGCGTGGGTGATCAGGTTGGCGACCAGCTTGGCGGAGATCGGCGTGCGCGCGGCGGGTTTGCGGTCCTGGCGCGCGTAGCCGAAATAGGGGACTACCGCCGTGATGCGCCGTGCCGAGGCGCGGCGCAGCGCGTCGATGATGATCAGCAGCTCCATCAGGTGGTCGTTCGCCGGGAACGAGGTGGACTGGAGCACGAACACGTCGCTGCCGCGCACGTTCTCCTGGATCTCGACGAAGATCTCCATGTCGGCGAAGCGCCGCACCACCGCCTTGCACAGCGGCACCGCCAGGTAGGCGCCGATCGCCTCGGACAAGGCGCGGTTCGAATTGCCGGCGACGAGCTTGATCGCCCCGTTCTTCGCGCCCATCGCCCCTCTCCATGCCTCGGCCGCGCCGCGTGATAACAAGCCGGTCCGGGCCCGGCAATAAGGGCGGATCCGGTTGTCCCGATGCTTTTTTCGCGCGGTTGAC
The DNA here is from genome assembly GCA_003105195.1 of Bradyrhizobiaceae bacterium. Lineage (GTDB taxonomy): Bacteria > Pseudomonadota > Alphaproteobacteria > Rhizobiales > Xanthobacteraceae > FEB-22. The sequence continues at coordinate 62 of PQAH01000121.1, read as the reverse complement.
CGAGGATTGTGTCAGCGCGCGGCCGAGGCGAGGCCGAGCGCGGCCGGCGGCGCCTGCGCGGC
>PQAH01000120.1 GCA_003105195.1 Bradyrhizobiaceae bacterium | reverse complement strand
GGCGGCGGCGGCGCGGGCCTCGGCGCGGGCGCGCCGGCGCTTCTCGACGCAGGCCGCGCAGCGGCAGCCGATCGGCTTCAGGAAGGTCGTGAAATAGTCCTTGCCGTAGTCGTAGGTGATCTCGGCGCCTTCCGGGATGTTCCTGATGGCGCGGATGATGACCTTGTGCCCGATCACGTCGGACTCGGCGTTGGGCCGGCACGAGTGGTTGATGTAGCGCGCGACGTTGCGGCGGGTCGAGCCGTCCACCGTCCAGCGGCTGTTGATCTCGAACAGGTACTTGTTGTTGAGCTCGTCGGCGATCTTGTTGGGCAGCTTCCTGCCCGTGTACTCGACGATGAACTTGCCCTTGCGGATCGGGGCGGTGGCGAACAGGCCGAGGCCCGTACGCGAGCGGCCGACGCGGTAGGGCCGAGAGGACGCGGATGTCATGACCGTGGGGGACTCTCTGTTTCTCGTTCGATGATAGCCCATGGCGCGATTCTCGCCCGCTGTGAACCGTCTCGTGCGGGCAATTCACCGGCGCGAGCGCGGTTGAACCGCGCCCGTGGCTGGCGAGACCAAGAGCCGCCGGTGTTGAACGCCCGCGACCCTCCGGAGATCCCATGCACCGCATCCTCGCCGCCCTCTGGCTCCTCGCCGGCACCACGGCGGCCGCGGCCGAGCCCTGGCGCGACAGCGCGATCCGCCTCCTGCCGCAAGGCTATGTGGCAGGCACCGCCACCCACACCGATCTCGCCGCCATGACGGGGCTGCTCGCGGCCTTCCCGGCCGGCGCCGACGACCCGCGCACGCCCGGCAGCGCCTTCGATCGGGGCCACGTGCTCGAGGTGCGGCTCGCGCGGCAGGGCGACGCACTTCTCGCGGTCTCGGGCACGCTGCGGCCGCGCCGCGCCGAGGACCGGCTGCGCCAGCCGCGCGGCGCCGACGCGACCTCGAGCGACGCGCTCCTGGACCAGTTCGAGGAGATGAACCGCGAGATCGCGGCCCGGGCCGAGGACCTGCCGCCCGGCACCGTGCCCTGCGACCTGCACGCCTGGTCCACCGACCGCGACCCCAAGGGGCTCAATGTGCGCGCCGAGCCCTCGACCAAGGCCCGCATCCTCGGCACCCTGCCCCCGCCCTGGCGCTTCAAGGCGCGCGGCACCGAGAACGCGCCCGAGAGCGGCTGGCTCACCGAATTCCGCGTCATCGGCTTCAAGGAGGGCTGGTTCCTGGTGGAGGGCGCCGAGCCGCCCGGCAGGGCCTACGAGGACGAGACCGTCTATCCGCGCAACCATCCCAGGCCCTATGCGGGCCGCGGCTGGGTGCACGGCTCGCGCATCGGCGCCGCCTATGCCAACGGGGGAACCCGCGGCGGCGGCCTGTTCCAGGCGCCACATGTGCACGCGCGATGGACGCCGGCGAAGAACGGCTTCCGCGAGGCGATCAGCGTCGGCGACTCCCCGAAGCGCATCCTCGCCTGCTCCGGCCTCTGGGCCCTGGTCGAGAGCCACGACGGCGTGACCGGCTGGTGGCGCTCGCTCTGCGCCAACCAGGTGACGAACTGCAGCTGATCAGTTTCGACCGAGCGTATCCTCGACGATGCGCGGGTTGCGCGACAGCATGGCGAGGAGCACGCGCGCCGGCCTCTCGGGCGCGCGCCCGCCCTGCTCCCGGTTCATCGCGCAATGTGTCGATGGCGCATCTCGCCGGGGCCCCGATCGAGAGCCACGACGGTGGCACTACCCCAGATTCAGCGCCTGGAAGAAGTCGTTGCCCTTGTCGTCGATGACGATGAAGGCCGGGAAGTCGGCGACCTCGATGCGCCAGATCGCTTCCATGCCGAGCTCGGGATATTCCAGCACCTCGACCTTCTTGATGCAGTGCTCGGCGAGGTTGGCGGCGGAGCCCCCGATCGAGGCGAGATAGAAGCCGCCGTGCTTCCTGCAGGCCTCGCGCACCGCGGCCGAGCGGTTGCCCTTGGCGACCGTGACCATGGAGCCGCCGGCGGCCTGGAACTGGTCGATATAGGAGTCCATGCGGCCCGCAGTGGTCGGCCCGAAGGCGCCCGAGGCGTAGCCCTCCGGCGTCTTCGCCGGGCCGGCATAGTAGATCGGATGGGCCTTGACGTAGTCGGGCAGCCCCTGCCCGGCCTCCAGCCGCTCGCGCAGCTTGGCATGCGCGAGGTCGCGCGCGACGATCATCGGCCCGCTGAGCGAGAGCCGCGTCTTGATCGGGTGGCGCGAGAGCTCGGCCAGGATCTCCGCCATCGGCCGGTTGAGGTCGATCCGCACGACCTCGCCGCCGAGGCTTCCGGTGTCGATCTCGGGCAGGTACTTCGCGGGCTCGCGCTCGAGCTCCTCCAGGAACACGCCGTCGCGGGTGATCTTGGCCTTGGCCTGGCGGTCGGCCGCGCAGGAGACGCCGAGCCCGATCGGCAGCGAGGCGCCGTGCCGCGGCAGCCGGATCACGCGCACGTCGTGGCAGAAATACTTGCCGCCGAACTGCGCGCCGACGCCGAGCGACTGGGTCATGCGGTGCACCTCCTGCTCCATCTCGAGGTCGCGGAAGGCGTGGCCGTCCTCCGAGCCCGCCGTCGGCAGGTCGTCGAGATAGTGGCAGGAGGCGAGCTTGACGGTCTTCAGGGTGAGCTCGGCACTGGTGCCGCCGATCACGATCGCGAGGTGGTAGGGCGGGCAGGCCGCGGTGCCGAGCGTCAGCACCTTCTCCTTCAGGAAGGCGAGCATGCGCTCCCGCGTCAGGATCGAGGGCGTCGCCTGGAACAGGAAGGTCTTGTTGGCCGAGCCGCCGCCCTTGGCGACGAACAGGAACCGGTAGCTGTCCTCGCCCTCGGCATAGATCTCGACCTGCGCCGGCATGTTGCTGCGCGTGTTGCGCTCCTCGAACATCGAGAGCGGGGCGAGCTGCGAATAGCGCAGGTTGCGCTTGAGATAGGCGTCGCGCGCGCCCTCGGCGAGCGCCGCCTCGTCCTCCCCGTCGGTGAAGACCAGGCGGCCCTTCTTGCCCATGATGATGGCGGTGCCGGTGTCCTGGCACATCGGCAGCACGCCGCCCGCCGCGATATTGGCGTTCTTGAGGAAGTCGTAGGCGACGAAGCGATCGTTGTCGGACGCCTCGGGGTCCTCGAGGATGCGCCGGAGCTGCGCGAGATGCGAGGGCCTCAGCAAATGGTTGATGTCGACGAAGGCGGCCTCGGCGAGCGCGCGCAGCGCCTCGCGCGACACCACGACCGCCTCGCGCCCCATCACGGTCTCCAGGCGCACCCCCTCCCCCGTGATCTTGCGGTAGCGCGTGGTGTCCTCGCCGAGCCGGAACAGGGGCGTGTGGCGGTAGGGCGGGATCACGGGCGCGGGCGCGTTCATGGGTCTCTCCGGAAAGCGGGCGCGCCGTCATAGCGCAGGACGCGGCGGCGGGGAAAGCGCCCCGCGCGGCCCGGGCGGCGAGAAAAAGGCATCCCGTAACGGCGCTTAAGGAGAACACCTGAGGCGCGAGCGGGGCGCGTTTTGCGCTGCATCAACGCCGTCGCGCGGCGGGCCGCCACATTGCTTCATACAGGACGACGCGATTCGCGAGACAGCTCGCGCGATCGCTCACGATGTCCCACTGACACGCTGCAGCGCGCCGGAGACATCGCGGCCGGCCTCCCCGCAACCCGGGGAGGTCGGCCATGTTCCTGCGGCCCCGAACCTCTTGCGACGTCAGTGCGCGGTCTCGCCGCCGTCCGCGAGCACGATCACGACGTCGGTCGGCTCCGGCGGATGGGTTGCGAGACTGGTCTGCTCCGAGTCGGTCCAGCTCGCCAGCTTGACGACCTGGCCGGTCGGCGCCCCCGCGGGGGTCGCGCCGGCCGGCTCGACGATGTGCAGCCCGGTGCGATCCAGGAAGAAGGTGTGGTCGCCGAACAGGTCGTGGAGCTGGGGCACGGCCGGATGATCGTCGGGCAGGACCAGGGCCTCGAACTGCGTCAGCGCTCGTTCGATGCGCGCGGCGGACATCTTCATCGCGGACTCCCTTGATCCGTGTCGAGGCCTCGCGATCTCCCACGGTGCCATGGTGGAAACGTGGTCGCGATGCGGCCCTGTTGCGGCGCGCGGGCACCATTCGTCGCAGGTCAGCGATCGAGCTCCGGATAGTGCCGGAAGATTCCCATCTGGTTGAACGGGATGCGCCGCGGCGATTCGAGATAGGCGGCGATGCGCGGCCGCGCCGCGACCCGCCCGGCGAGGGCGGCGACGCGCGGAACGCGGCGTTCGAGGCGCCGCATGGCGCGCGGGAAGGCGTAGTGCAGACCCGCGACGACCTGGAACACGGAGAGGTCCGCCGCGCTCGGGCGCCGGCCCGCGAGATAGGTCCCGCCGCTGCGCGCCAGCACGTCCTCGAAATAGCCGAGGAACTTCGGCGCGCGGTTGGCGAGGAAATCCTCCGCCCGCCGCTGCGCCTCCCGCTTCTGGTCCTCGTAGTAGAGCCCGGAGCCGATCGGATGATGCGTGTCGTGGATCTCGGCCACGAAGTCCGCGATCGTGAGCTGCAGCTGGTGGACGAAGAGCCGGCCCGCCTCGCCGCGCGGGCACAAGCCGTGGCGCGGACCCAGATAGGCGAGGATGTTCGCGGTCTGGGCGATGAGCAGCCGGCCGGCCCGCAGGAACGGCGGCGCGAAGGGCGGATGCTTCACGCGCGGATCACCCATCAGCGCGAGCATCTTCGTCTCGCCGCCGCGCGTGCGCGCGACGTCGCGATAGTCGGCCCCCGCCTCCTCGAGCGCGAGCCGCACGAACTCGCCGCGCCCCTGGATCCCGGGCCAGTAGTAGAGCTCGTAGCGCATGCCCCCCGTCCGAATGGTCGAGCGCAACCGAAGCCTCTGCGTCATCCCGGCCGGGCGCGCGCCAGCGCGCGGACCGCGCACGGATCCTATGTCAGGTCCTTGGCGACGTGGCGCAGCGGGTTGATCTTGTCCACGAGGGGCTCGCCGCGCGGCTTCGTCCTGTCCGGCTCGTCCCCGGCACGGTCGTGGGGCGGGGCGGGCTCGTCCCTGCGCGTCTCGGTCCGCCTGCGCGGCTCGCGTGCGGTCGCTGCCATGGCCGCCTCCCGGGTTCCTCGGTACCGGGCCAACGCCCCGGCCGCGACCTCGTTCCAGCGCCCGCGCGCCGCACTGCGGCAAACCTGAGACGCCAGGATAACCATATGTAACTCCTTAAGGATATTTCCGGTCCCGGGATCGCTCGGCTGTTTGCGCCGGAGCAAAGAGTGCACTGCAGCATGCCCCTAGGGTCACGGCATCCGACGGCGGAATTCGTCCGCCAATGATGCAAGGAGTGACCCCATGAGACCCTCCCCCGCCCGTCGCCACGGCCTGCTCGCGACCGTCGGCGCGCTCGCCCTGGCCGCCGCCCTTGCGGCGCCGCTCCCCGCCGGAGCCGCCGGCCCGCAC
>PQAH01000119.1 GCA_003105195.1 Bradyrhizobiaceae bacterium | reverse complement strand
CGTCGCCGACGTGTTCGGGTGAGGCGACGCGCAACGGCCGCGCCGGGAGGACTGTTCCGGGTGCGGCCGTTCGTCGTCCGGGAGCGCTTCGGGCCGGGGTCGTCATCAGGCCGGGACTCGTCTCGCCATGCGCGGCTTTCCTCGCCGGACCGGCCGACCCGGCCGACCCGGCCGGCATCGGCGAGCCGCGTCCGCTTCGCCGGATCACGCGCCAGGGTCATTCTCACGAAGGTGATGCTGCGTCGGCGGCGCCGGCCAGGTGCGCGACCAGAGCCTCCTGCGCCTGCGTGGCGTGGCGGTCGCGGTGGCGGACCAGCGCATATTCGCGTCGCGGCAGCTCGATCGGGATTTCAGTAAGCTTCCCGGTGGCGATGGCGGAGGCGACGACGTGGCGTGAGACAACGGTCGCACCGGCGCCGGCCTCGATCGCTTCGCGCACAGCTTCGTTGCTGGGCAAGACCAGGAAAACGTTGAGGTCGTCGAGCGACAGTCCCTCACGAAAGGCCAGGTCCTCGAGCACGCGGCGGGTGCCGGAGCCCTGCTCCCGGATCACCCAGTTGATGGCGCAAAGATCGAGCCGGCCGCTGGCAGTGACGGGCAGGGGCGGCTGGTCCGAAGCGACCACCAGCACGATCTGGTCGTGGTCGATCTGCTGCCGGATCAACGCCGGATGCTGGGTCGGTCCTTCCACCAGACCGATATTCGCTTCCCCTTCGACGACGGCGTGCTCGACCTCGTTGGTATTGCGAATCACGACATTGAAGCGCACGCGAGGATTGTCGGCATGGAAGGCCGCGAGCCGACGGGGCAGCCAGTAGGCCGCAATCGTCTGGCTGGCCGCTATGGCGACCGGGCCAGCCGGGTACCCAGCGAGATCCTGCAGCACCGACCGTGCCAGCGAAGCGCGATCGAGCACGGCGCGCGCCTCACGCAGGAAGATCCGGCCGGTCTCAGTCAGTCGGATGCCGCGGCCGATACGGTCGAACAGCTTGATCCGATAACAGTTTTCCAACGAGGCGATGGCAGCCGACGCCGCTGACTGGCTCATTCCCAGCGCCTCGGAGGCACGCGTCACGTGTCCGCGTTCGGCAACCTCGACGAAGATGCGCAGCTGATCGAGTGTCATGGTCTATCGATCGATTATATCGATCAGAATGACATTATCAATAGATAATTTGAAACATTCTCAACTCTTGGATATCGTGAGCGGCACAAACGGGTCATGAGGAAACGTCGGGCATGCTCACCAGCAATCCATTCGCCGAACTTTCGGCGTCCGTGCCACCCGCCATCATGCAGACCTTCGTTGTCGTCATGGCCTTCCTGGTCGTGGCCGGCACGCTCGTCGACATCGTCCACAAGAGAAGCGCGAGATACTTCTTCGATGAATGGCGGAGATCCCGAAACAGGGCGAGGCGGCCGGTCGGCGGCGGGCAGATGGTATCGATCGCCGTGCAGACCGCGGTGGTCGATGTCATGACCTCGGGTGAATTCTGCAACATGCGGCGCAGACTTGCCCATCTCCTGACCATGTACGGCTTCGTGATCTACGTCGTCACGACCGCCATCTTGGTGTTCGCTTATCCGACGCCCGCGACGCCTGCGCCCGCCAGCCTTCCGATACTGTGGTACATTGGCGCATTGATGGTCTGCTTCGGCGGCTACTGGTTCTGGTTCTTCATTCGGGTCGACGTTGCCGCCGAGGGCAATTCGCCGTTCCGCTTGGTGCGCGCCGACGTGTTCATCGTTGCGCTCGTCCTGAGCGTCACCTTCGGCCTGATATGGGCGCTCCTGCAGACGGCGGGAAGCGTCGCCTGGGCCTACGTGTTCCTGGCGCTCTATCTGATCGCCACCACGGTCCTGTTCGGGTCGATTCCGTGGTCCAAGTTCTCTCACATGTTCTTCAAGCCGGCAGCGGCTCTGCAGAAGAGAGTGGCCGAAGCGAATGGCACGCGCAGCAACCTCCCGGCTCCTGCGGACGCGCCGATGAAGCTGGGCAGCGTCGTCAAGCACGCACATCATTATTGATCGGCCTCGCACCCGGTCATCGCTACAGGAGAGAGAGGAATACCATGCCGACCTTCGTCTATATGACGCGTTGCGACGGCTGCGGACACTGCGTCGACATCTGCCCGTCCGACATCATGCACATCGACAAGACCTACCGCCGCGCGCTCAACATCGAACCGAACATGTGCTGGGAGTGCTACTCCTGTGTGAAGGCCTGCCCGCAATTCGCGATCGATTGCCGCGGCTACGCCGACTTCGCGCCGCTCGGCCACAGCGTGCGCGTACGCCGCGAGGAAGAAAAGGGAATGATCTCCTGGAAGATCAAGTTCCGCGACGGCCGCGAGAAGGATTTCGTATCGCCGATCAGGACCACGCCGTGGGGGTCGATCCCGTCCCCTGCCGAGCTCGCGGCGCCCAGTGCGGACATGATGAAGTCCCAGCAACTCGCGCACGAGCCCGAGGCGCTCAACGTTCCCGTGTTGCCTGCACTCAGGCCGGATCAACTCAAGCAAGGATTGGTGTGATGGGTCGCCGTAAGACCGTTTATGTGGATTCGGACATCCTCGTCATCGGCGGCGGCATGGGGGGCTGCGGAGCGACCTACGAATCCCGCTACTGGGGCCGCGACCTGAAGATCGTGTGCGTCGAGAAGGCGAATATCGAGCGCAGCGGCGCCGTCGCCCAGGGCCTGTATGCCATCAATTGCTACATGGGCATGCAGTGGAACGAGAACCAGCCCGAAGACCACGTCCGCTACGCGCGCAACGACCTGATGGGGCTGGTGCGCGAGGATCTCGGATACGACATCGCCCGGCACGTCGACTCGACGGTGCACAAGTTCGAGGAGTGGGGCCTGCCCATGATGCGGGACCCGAAGACCGGGCGGTACCAGCGCGAAGGCAAATGGCAGATCATGATCCACGGCGAGAGCTACAAGCCGATCGTCGCCGAAGCCGCGCGCAAGGCCGCCACCGAAGTCTACAACCGCATCATGGTGACCCATCTGTTGATGGACAAGTCGCGCAAGCGGGTCGCCGGCGCGGTCGGATTCAACGTGCGCACCGGCGACTTCCACGTGTTCCGCGCCAAGGCGGTGATCGTCGCTGCCGGCGGCGCTTCGCACATCTTCAAGCCGCGCGCCGTCGGCGAAGGCATGGGGCGGACCTGGTATGCGCCGTGGAGCAGCGCATCCGCCTACGCGCTGCCGATCCTCGTCGGTGCCAAGATGACGCAGATGGAGAACCGGATCGTCCTCACCCGCTTCAAGGACGGTTATGGTCCGGTCGGCGCCTACTTCCTCCATCTCAAGACCTACACCGAAAACGCCTACGGCGAAGAGTACGAGTCGAAGTGGCGCGAGGACACCAAGACTCTCGTTGGCGACTATGTCGACCGGCATCCGGTCCCGACCTGCTTGCGGAACCACGCCCTGCTCAAGGAGATCGCAGCCGGTCGCGGCCCGATCCGCATGGTGACCAAGGAGGCCTTCCAGGACCCGCACAAGGAGACGATCGGCTGGGAGAACTTCCTCGGCATGACGATCGGACAGGCGGTCGTGTGGGCGTCGCAGAACATCGATCCCAAGCACACCAATCCCGAGCTGACGACCTCGGAGCCCTACGTCATGGGCTCGCACGCGACCTGTTCGGGCGCCTGGGCGAGCGGACCGGAAGACTACGCGCCCGCGGAATATCAGTGGGGGTACAATCGCATGATGACCGTCGAGGGCCTTTTCGGGGCGGGCGACACCATCGGCGGCACCGCCCACAAGTTCTCGTCGGGGTCCTTCACGGAAGGCCGGATCGCCGCCAAGGCGGCGGTCAAGTACGTGACCGACAGGGGCCGCGACCAGCCCCAGGTCAGCGATGCAGAAATCGAGGATCTCAGGAAGGAGGTCTACAGACCGTTGGAGCACTACGAGATCTATCGCAACGAGATCGTTGCCGGTACGGTCTCGCCGAGCTACATCCTGCCGATCCATGCGCTTCAACGTCTCGAGAAGATCATGGACGAATATGTCGGCGGCATCAGCGTCAACTACATGACCAACGAGCCGCTGCTCACGCGTGGGCTCGAGCTGCTGGGCATGCTGAAGGAGGACGCCGCCAGCCTCGGCGCCGAAGATCTCCATCAGCTTCAGCGCGCCTGGGAGCTACAACACCGGCTCTTGGCTTCCGAATGCGTCGCCCAGCACACTCTGTTCCGCAAGGAAACGCGTTGGCCGGGCTATTACTACCGTGGCGACTATCCGAAGCTGGACGACGAGGATTGGCATTGCTTCACCCTCTCTCGCTACGACCGCGATTCCGGAAAGTGGGAGATGGAGAAGGCCCCCGTGTACCACATCGTCGACTGATCGCGCGGGCGAACTCCGGACGCCGTGACTTCCGGACGCCGCGCGTTCAGGACTTTCGTCGACGAACACCGATCCGCGCCGACCCGGCGCGGCCTGCACGGGGCGTCCTGTCCGAGACTGTCTGACTTCGCGAAGGAACCGCAATGCCTCAACTCGTACCGCCGCACGGCTCGGAGACGGTCAAGCCTTTGCTTCTGCCCGAGGCGGAGCGGGCCGAGGAGGGCAAGCGGGCGCAGAAGCTCCGAAAGGTCCCTCTCGACTCGCGTGCGGTCTCCGACGTCTTCATGCTGGCGATGGGGGCCTACACGCCACTCGACGGGTTCATGGGGCACGATGATTGGCGCGGTTCGTGCCTGGACATGAAGCTGACCGGCGGCACCTTCTGGCCGATCCCGATCACGCTTCCGATAGGCAGAGACCTCGCCGACGGCATTCACGCCGAAGAGGAGGTTGCACTCGTCGCCGCGGAGACCGGCGGCATCCTTGCCGTGATGCAGGTTCGCGAGAAATACTCCGTCGACAAGAAGCTCGAGGCCGAGCACGTCTACCGTACCGCCGACCCGAAGCATCCGGGCGTGGCGAAAGTGCTGGCTCAGGGCGATGTCAACCTGGCCGGGCCGGTGATGGTGCTCAGTGAAGGCGAGTATCCGGTCAAATACCCGGATCTCTATATCCGTCCCGCCAAGGCGAGGGCGATGTTCCTGGAGCGAGGCTGGTCGGAGGTCGCCGCCTTCCAGACCCGCAATCCGATGCACCGCAGCCACGAGTACCTGGTGAAGATCGCGGTGGAAGTGTCGGACGGCGTTTTCATCCATCAAGTGCTCGGGAAGCTGAAGGCAGGCGATATTCCGGCGGAGATCCGCACCCGGGCAATCCAGGCGATGATCGACAACTATTTTCGCCCGGGGACCGTCGTTCAGGCAGGCTATCCGATCGAGATGCGCTATGCGGGCCCTCGCGAAGCGTTGCTTCACGCTCTCATCCGCCAGAACTTCGGCTGCTCGCATCTCATCGTCGGACGTGACCATGCCGGCGTTGGCGACTACTACGGTCCATTCGACGCGCACCACATCTTCGACCAATTGTGGCCCGGTGCGCTGCTCTGCAAGCCGCTGAAGATCGACGTCACCTTCTACTGCCGCAAGTGCTACGGAATGGCGACGGCGAAGACTTGTCCCCACGATCCGGAACACCACATTTCCATCTCCGGCACGCAGCAGCGCGAGATGCTCTCGACCAACGCGGAGGTGCCGCCCGAGTTCAGCCGGCCGGAGGTCGTGGCGATCCTCAAGGAGTATTACGCCGGCCTGCGACAGGCGGGCCCGCCATCATGATCATTGCGCAAATCTCCGACACGCATCTCGCCCTGGATGCTCCGGATGCCGATCGCAGGATCCAGGATTTCGAAAGCACGATTGCGGACATCAACGCGCTCGAGCCGGCGCCCGATGTGATCGTTCATACCGGGGATATCGTTCACCACGGACGGCGGGACGAATACGCCCGGGCGCTGGCCATACTCGCGAAGGCGCGCGCGCCGGTCCACGTCCTCGCCGGCAACAAGGACAACAGGTCGACCCTTCGTGAGGCCTTCTCGGGATGCGGATATTTCGAGCCCAGTTCCGACTTCCTCGACTATGCGATCGAGGATCACCCGGTACGGCTGATTGCGCTGGACACCCTGAGCTCACGCAGCAACAAGGGTGACTTTTGCCCCGAGCGGGTGAGGCGCTTGATCCGCCTGATCGATGCCGAGACGACCAAGCCGATTGCGGTCTTCACCCACCATCCGCCGTTCGAGGTCACCGTGGGACCGGACCGGCTCCACTTCGAGACATCGGAGGCGATGGCGGAACTGCGCAGGGCCTTGCAGCACTCCGGGCGGGTCGTCGCCGTTTTCAGCGGCCATGTTCACCGGGCCGCTGCCGGTCATGTCGGGAGCATCCCGGCGACGGTGATGCCGAGCGTCGCGACGACACTGCGCAGAGGTGAGTATCCGGCTCAGATGATGAGGCGACCGATCTATCAGGTGCACCGGTTCGATCCGGCTTGGCGCGTTGCCAGCGAGACGCGGATCGTCGAAACAGCACCGTCGTCGGCATCGACATGCGACGACGCCCGGCCGCGGGCAGAAGCGGTCCAGAGCGTCTCCTGCTCTTGATGCCGGGGAGCACTCTTGGGCGCGCAACGTGGACATGCCTCACTGTCTGCTCCGGTGGTTGTTCTACAACCGCGCCTTGCCGGAAGCATCGATGCGTCACGCCCTGGGCGGTCGATACGGCTCGTGGGATTGAATGAGCGAAGGGGGACCCACGCGCGGCGGGGGGCGTCGATTCGCCGGGACGGCCCCACCGGAGACGCCGCAATGACCAGCCTGCCGCGTCGCCGATGTTCGGATGGTCGTACCCCGGAGTCTCGGCTCGACCTCGCGATGTGCTCGTCGTCGAGGCGGATCCGCCGGCACGGTGCAGTCGATGCCGTTTCCAGCCCCGGGGGGCGCAGATTGAAGCTGCGAGGAGCCCGCGACGGCTTGCAGGCGCTTGGCAGGGGAGGGCCACTCGCCGGCGGAGGAAAAGCGTACGTGCCGGGAAGCACCGGCGGAACTCACGAGCCCTGCTGACTCATCCCGTGCAGATCTACCTTCCGATCGCCGAACTGCCCGTCAACATCTTCCTCATCCTCTTCATGGGGATCGCGGTCGGATTCATCTCCGGCATGTTCGGCATCGGCGGCGGCTTCCTGATGACCCCCCTGCTGATCTTCGTCGGCATCGCGCCGGCGGTCGCGGTGGCGACCGTGGCGAGCCACATCGCCGCCTCCTCGTTCTCCGGCGTGACGTCGTACTGGCGGAGGCGCGCGCTCGATCTCGCCCTCGCCATGATGCTGCTGGCCGGCGGCATTCTCGGGACGCTCGCCGGCGTGTGGCTGTTCTCAGTGTTGCGCCGGATCGGGCAGCTCGATCTGACCATCGCCCTCTCCTATGTGGTGCTGCTCGGCGCGGTCGGCGGGCTGATGATCACGGAGAGTGCCCGCGCCATCTTCCGCGCGCGCAGCGGCCGGCCGGCGGTGGTGCGCCGGCCCGGCAGTCATATCTGGATCCACGGGCTCCCCTTCAAGCTGCGCTTCAAGCAGTCGCGCATCTACGTGTCGGTCATTCCCGTCTGGGCGATCGGCTTCTTCATCGGCTTCGTCGGCGCCATCATGGGCATCGGCGGCGGCTTCCTGCTGGTCCCGGCTCTGATCTACCTGATGCGGGTCCCGACCAACGTGGTGGTCGGTACTTCCATGGTGCTCACCCTCGTCACCATGGCGTCGGCAACCGTGATGCATGCGGTCTCCAACCACCAGGTCGACGCGGTGCTGGCGCTGATTCTGATGGTCGGCGGGGTGATCGGCGCCCAATTCGGCGCCCGCGCCGGCCAGAGGATCCGCGCCGAGCAGCTGCGGCTGCTGCTCGGCATCCTGGTGATGATGGTGGGGTTGCGTTTCGCCTACAATATCGTGGTCCAGCCGGACGACCTGTTCTCCGTTCGCGTGATCGGAGAATTGTGATGATACGCGCGCTTGCGGTCGGCCTCGCGTTCGCGATGGGACTTGCCGCCTGGCCCGCAGGCGCGCAGCGGCTCGTCACCTCGCTCTCGACCCACCGGGTGCAGATCACCGCGAATTTCACCGGAGCCGAGCTGGTGCTGTTCGGGTCGGTCGAGCGCGATGCTGCGACGGTCGCGCGGCCCGGCAGCTACGACATCGTCATCACGGTCAGCGGCCCGCGCCAGACCGTGGTCACCTTCCGCAAGGCGCGCGTGCTCGGCATCTGGATGAACACCGACTCGCGCACCTTCATCAATGCGCCGTCCTATCTCGCGGTGCTCGCCAACCGGCCGATCGCCGCCATCGCCGACGCCGACACGCTGCGCCGGTTGCAGACCGGGCTCGAGCAGACGCTGCTGCCGCAGGAGGTGGGTGGCGACATCGCCGATGTGGTGCCCGGGGACCCGTTCCGGCAGGCGTTTCTGCGCCTCAAGGTCGAGCGCGGGCTTTATCGCGAGCAGGTGAACGCGGTGACCTTCCTGACCCCGGCCCTGTTCCGTACCGCGATCCCGCTGCCCGACAACGTGCCGACCGGCGCCTACGAGGTCGACATCAAGCTCTTCGCCGACGGGGCGATGCTCGCACGGCAGACCACCGCCCTCGAGATCGTCAAGGCCGGCTTCGAGCAGTTCGTCGCCGACGCGGCGCGCGACTACGGGTTCGCCTACGGGCTCGCCGCCGCCATGATGGCGATCCTTACGGGCTGGCTCGCCTCCGTCGCGTTCCGCAAGGATTGAGTGAGACCGGCAGGCGGCGGGACGTGGCCAGCGTGGAGCGGCTGCGGCGCGCTCGGCATGGGCGCGGCGGCGCAAGCCCGGGACTGCGTTGCACCCCTCACGCGGGCTGCGGTGCGAGGTCACGACCCCGGATTCGATCATAGGAGCGGATGCGATAGAGCAATCTGCCCCGTTCGGATCCCGGGCTTGTCTCGAATCCGGTCCGATCATGGAGGACGTTATCGCAGATCAGGCCTTCGCCGGCGTCCAGCTTGACGCGGAAGATGAGAGGGTCCTCGCGCAGCAGGCGCTCGAGCGCACGCACGGCGGCCTGGGTGGTCGCGTCCGCGCGCCAGCGGATGTTCCGCTTGCGGGCGGTATAGCGCATGGTGAGCCGGCCGGTCTCGGGGTCCAGCGCGAAGACGGGTCCCGGATTCTCGGCCCGCAGCCGTCTGTCGGGCTCCTCGTTGGCCGGAATGATCATGGCCTGCGGGTGCATGAGCGCGGCGATGAATTCGGGGTTCTCGTCTCTCAGTCGGATGTAGGCGATCTCGTGGTCGAGAATGCCGTTCTCGCCGCCCGTGCTGGCGCCGCGGACGCAGTGCAGCACCATCGACCGGATCATCCGCTCCGGCCCCTCATAGCTGTAGTAGCCGTCGGTATGCCAGCCGATCGGGCGGTTGGTGTAGGGGATGTAGCCGAGCCGCCCGCCTTCCGCGGCAACCTCGAGTGCGACGATGCCATCGGCTTCGGCCGAACGGTGATCCTCAAAATGGGTCAGGCCGATATGGCGGGCGAAGTCGGCGAGGGCCCGGCGCGTCTCTCCTGCGTCGCCCAAATGCTGCCGGCTGCGATAGAGGCACATGTTGGCTCGCCTGCAGGCGGCGAGCACGGCCTGCAGTTCGGCGGGAGTCGGGGCGGAAAGCGCCGACACATCGACCATCAGTTGGTCCGGCGAGCGGGGGTAGGTGCCGAGCTTGGCATCCCGCCAGCGCCGGTATGCCTGATCGTCGCCCAACGAGAAGACGGAGCCGCCGGCGTCCGGTCCGGGTCGAGCGGTATTGAGGTATCCTGCCATATCGTTATCCCGGCCGGCGGCTCGCGGGGCGCATGGATTCGCTGGGAGGGGGCCGGCGGCGACGTCCGGCCGTCATGCGGTTCGCCCGATCCTGCCCGGCCCGCGACGAGGCCCGCCTTCCCGGGGCCGGAACCCACCCCCTGCATATGTCTCATAGCCGAGCGAAAAGGACTTTCCAAACATTCAATTTCTTGTATATAATTTCCGCAGGAAAAAGAAGCCGTCCGGACGCGGTTGAACAGAGCCGCCGGATCGGACGCGGGGCGCACCCGACACCCGTCGGGTGCGCACCAGGAGGAGCGCGATTCGGGATGGGAACGCGACGATTACGTTGCGCAAATTGACACCCCATTTCGTGGCCATATTCGTTGTCGGCGCGACGAGACGCGCATAGACCGCGAACGAGACGGCAAGGAGACGGATATGACGGACGACACCGGCAAGGTTCATCCTACGCCTCATCTTGACCAGCTCGAGGCCGGCCCGTGGCCGAGCTTCGTGACCGGGCTGAAGCGGCTGCGCGACTCCACGGACAAGCAATACGCGCCGATGATGAACGACCTGCTCGGTCAGCTCGAGCACTCGTACACGAATCGTCTCGGCTACTGGAAGGGCGGCACGGTTTCCGTGTTCGGCTACGGGGGCGGCATCATCCCGCGCTTTTCGGAGGCGGCCGACAAGTTCCCCGCCTCGAAGGAATTCCACACGCTGCGCGTTCAGCCGCCGGCAGGCTACCACTACACCACCGATCTCCTGCGCAAGTTGTGCGACATCTGGGAAGAGTATGGCTCGGGCCTTATCGCTTTCCACGGCCAGTCCGGAGACATCATGTTCCAGGGCTGCACCACCGAGAACACGCAAAAGGCCTTCGACGCGCTCAATGAGATTGGTTTCGATCTCGGGGGCGCCGGCCCCGCGTTGCGCACCTCCACGAGTTGCGTCGGCCATGCGCGTTGCGAGATGTCCTGCTACGACGAGGTCAGGGCGCACCGCTCGGTCATCAACAATTTCCTCGACGAGATGCATCGGCCGGCGCTGCCCTACAAGTTCAAGTTCAAGTTCTCGGGCTGCCCCAACGATTGCGTGAACGCGATCCACCGCTCCGACTTCGCGGTGATCGGCACCTGGCGCGACGACATCAAGGTGGATCAGGAAGAGGTCAAGGCGCACGTCGCCAAGGTCGGCCGCAAGTACATGATCGATTCCGTGATCTCGCGGTGTCCGACCCGCGCCTTGAGTCTCAATGACGACGACACGCTCGAGATCGACAACAGGTCCTGCGTGCGCTGCATGCACTGCATCAACGTCATGACCAAGGCGCTCAAACCCGGGGACGACCGGGGCGTATCGATCCTCATCGGCGGCAAGCGCGCGCTCAAGGTCGGCGACCTGATGGGCACCATGATCGTTCCCTTCATGAAGCTCGAGACCGACGAGGACTACGAGAAGCTGGTCGAGTTCGGCGGCAAGATCCTCGAGTTCTTCGCCGAGAACGCCCTGGAGCACGAGCGCATCGGCGAGACCATGGACCGGATCGGCTTGCCTGCTTTCCTCGAAGCGATCGGCGTCGAACCCGATCCGAACATGGTGAGGCATCCCCGCACCTCGTGCTACGTGCGCACGGACGACTTCACCGAGGAAGCCGAGAAGTATTTCGAACGCAAGAAGTTCGAGCGAGCGGCCAAGGCGCCCGGATATTCCGAGGCCGCAGAGTAGCGGGTGACTCGGCCAATGCGGCGACTCTTCCGCCGCATCGCAGCACGACCGCCAGGCGCCGCCTTTGGAACGAAACTGCGCCCGCCGAGGGCAGGGAGCGCGAGAGGAAGCCACTGAGATGACTGAAGCGAAAGCGACGCCACGCCGTCCGGACGAGGTCGGGGTCCCGGACCCGTTCCCCCTGATGCATCCGGTTCTCAGGAAGAACTACGGCCAATGGGCGTGGCATGACCGTCCGCGGCCCGGCGTGCTGCACCATGTCGCCAAAGGCGGCGACGAGGTGTGGACGGTGCGCGCCGGCACGCAGCGCCAGATGGACGTCCACACCGTGCGCAAGCTGTGCGACATCGCGGATGAATACGCCGAGGGCCATGTCCGCTTCACCACCCGTTCGAACATCGAATTCATGGTGAGCAGTTTCGAGAAGGTCCCGGCGCTGATCCAGAAGCTGCAGGCGGAAGGCTTCCCCGTCGGCGGCACCGGCAATTCGGTCTCGATGATCTCCCACACTCAGGGGTGGCTGCACTGCGACATCCCGGGCACGGACGCCTCGGGCGTGGTCAAGAGCCTGATGGACATGCTGCACAAGGAGTTCGTCGCGGAGGAGATGCCGAACCGCGTGCGCATCACCACCTCCTGCTGCCAGGTCAATTGCGGGGGGCAAGGCGACATCTCCATCAACGTCCAGTACACCAAGCCGCCGAAGATCAATCACGATCTCGTTGCCAATGTGTGCGAGCGCCCCGCCGTCGTGGCGCGCTGCCCGGTCGCGGCCATCCGCCCGGCCATGGTCAACGGCAAGCCGTCGCTCGAGGTCGATGAGAAGAAGTGCGTGTGCTGCGGCGCGTGCTATCCGCCGTGTCCGCCCATGCAGATCAACGGCGCCGATTCGACCAAGCTCGCCGTCTGGGTCGGCGGCAAGCACTCGAATGCGCGCTCGCGGCCGACGTTCCACAAGCTTGTCGTCGCCAACCTGCCCAACAACCCCCCGCGGTGGCCGGAGGTCGAGGAGGTCGTCCGCAAGATCCTCTATGCCTACAAGGAGAACGCGAAGGACTGGGAACGGATGGGCGAGTGGATCGAGCGGATCGGCTGGCCGCGTTTCTTCGAGCTGACGGGCATGGCGTTCACCAAGCACCACCTCGATACCTGGGTCGGCGCGCGGCATACCATGAACATGTCGACCCATGTCCATTTCTGACGGGCGCGGTAACGAAGGTCGCGACGGGCGCCGATCTCGCGGCGCCCGGGCCATGCCGGCAGGCCCCGGGTCAGCGCAGAAAGCACAAGGAGCACCGGGGTGAAGCTGGGAATTCTCGTGAACGAGGGGCCTTACACCCACCAGGCATCCGACACCGCGTATCAGTTCACAAAGGCGGCGCTGGAGAAGGGGCACGAGATCTTCCGTGTCTTCTTCTACCACGACGGGGTGAACAACGGGACGCGGCTGACGGTGCCGCCGCAGGACGACCGCAATCTGCAGCAGGCATGGTCGGAGCTGGCCGAGAAGCACAATCTCGACCTGGTCGTGTGCATCGCGGCGGCTCAGCGGCGCGGGATCCTCGACGAGGGCGAGGCCAAGCGCCACGGGAAGGACGCCAGCAACATCGCGCCGGGCTTCCGCATCTCGGGTCTCGGACAACTCGTCGAGTCGGGAATCGTAGCCGACCGGCTGGTGGTATTCGGTGACTGAGGGTTGAACCAATGGCCGACGACGCCCAGCAACAGGTCAAGAAGAGCTTCATGTACGTCAACCGGAAGGCGCCCTACGGCACGATCTATGCGCTCGAGGCGCTCGAAGTGGTCCTGATCTCGGCCGCCTTCGAGCAGGACGTCAGCCTTGCCTTCCTGGACGACGGCGTCTTCCAGCTCGTGAAGGGCCAGAATACGGCCGGCATCGGCATGAAGAACTTCTCGCCGACCTTCAAGGCGCTCGGCGACTACGAGATCAGGCAGCTTTACGTCGAGAGGGAGTCGCTCGAGGAGCGAGGCCTAACCTCCGAGGATCTCATGGAAATCACCTGGGAGGACGAGGAGGATGACTACGCAAAGAAGCCCTCGATCCGCATCGTGAGCCGCATGGAGCTGACCGAAGTCATGGCGCAACAAGACGTCTTGTTGAATTTTTGATCGGACGAGCCGGACACATGTCGACACTCCACACGGTGAACAAGTCGCCCTTCGAGCGATCGGCCTTCAGCAGCGCGCTCAATCATCTCAAGCCGGGCGATGCCGTGCTGATGATCGAGGACGGGGTCGTCGGTGCCCGCAAGGGGAGCGCCTTTGCCGGACTTCTCGAGAGCGCTGCGAAGAGCTGCGCGATCTACGTCCTGGAGCCGGATCTTGCGGCGCGCGGCATGGGAGAGACCGACGTGATCCAGGGGGCCAACCTGGTGGATTACGGTGGGTTCGTCGACCTGGTCACCACCCATCAGCGGACGCAGGCGTGGCTCTGAACCAGGCACGAGGATGATCAGGAACTGAACCGGAGAAGCGAAAATGGATGCAGCTACCAGCGCCTATGTCATCGACAGCCACGTCTACGAGCACGACGAGGAGGGATACCTCAAGAATCTCTCCGAGTGGAACAAGGAGCTCGCGGAGCTGATCGCCAAGGATGAAAAGATCGAGATGACGCCCGAGCACTGGGAGGTCGTCAACTTCCTGCGCGATTACTACGACGAATATCAGGTGGCTCCCGCCATCCGCGTTCTCGTCAAGGCGATGAAGAAGACCTTCGGTCCCGAGAAGGGCGACCAGAAGTACCTCTACGAGCTGTTCCCCTACGGCCCGGCCAAGCAGGCGTGCAAGATCGCCGGACTGCCGAAGCCGACCGGCTGCGTCTGAGGGAAACGGCACTCATGCACGGTCGGGCGCAAACCCTTCGGCGCTCGGCCGGCGCGGCGCGACCGTTGCGGAGCAGGCCAGGCGTCATCGTCGGCGTGCCAGGGAAGCGAGAACCGTGCTGACGGCAGTCTATGCATCGACGTTCTATCTCGCTGCGGCGGTGCTGGCCGGCGGCCTCGCGTTCCGGACCTGGGAATACGCGACGACGCCCGCTCCGCTGAAGATCCCGACGACTCCCGCTCCCACCACCCGGACCGGCGTCGCATTCCGGCTGTCGCGCGAGGTCGTGCTGTTCGAAAGCCTGTTCAAGGCGAACAAGTGGATCTGGCTGTTCGGCTGGATCTTTCACGCGGCTCTGCTCGTCGTTCTCATGCGGCACCTGCGGTACTTCACCCAGCCGGTGTGGGATTGGGTCACGCTGATCCAGCCGTTCGGCGTCTATGCCGGCTTTGCCATGGTGGCGGGACTGGCCGGACTGTGGGCGCGACGCATCCTGGTGCCGCGCATCCGTTACATCAGCGCGCCATCGGACCACCTGATGCTGGCGTTGCTCATCGGCATCGCCGTCTCCGGCCTGATGATGAAGTACGTGGCTCCGACCGACATTGTCGCCGTCAAGTCGTTCTTCCTCGGGCTGATGGTCTTCCATTGGCAGCCGCTGCCTGCCGATCCCGTGCTACTCGTGCACCTCGGGCTCGTCGCCGCGCTCATGATCGTGTTTCCCTTCTCCAAGCTCCTGCATGCGCCTGGGCTGTTCTTCAGCCCGACCCGCAACCAGGTCGACAATCCGCGCGAGCGGCGTCACCTGGCCAACTGGGCGCGCGCGCTGGAAGCCGGACGGCAGTAGGCGAGAGGCCCCCGTGGACCGCGTTAAGGAAGCACAGGAAATCGAGGACGATCTCCCCGATCCGCTCGAGATTCCCGATCTCGTCCCCGGCTGCATGGCCGCGAGCAAGCCTTACGGCGCCGCCCCCGAGTTCCAGAAGCCGCTCGGCTTTCCCGGCGGACTCGTCGAGAACTGGCAGGAGAAGGCGATCGAGAAGATGGCGGAGCTGCGCGGCAAGTACCGCTCCTTCCGTGTCTTTCTCGACTCCTGTGTCAAGTGCGGCGCCTGCACCGACAAGTGCCACTACTTCCTCGGCACCGGCGACCCCAAGAACATGCCCGTCGCGCGCCAGGATTTGCTGCGTCAGGTCTATCGCCGCCATTTCACCCTGGCCGGCAAATACCTTCCCTGGCTGGTCGGCGCGCGAGACCTGACCGAAGAGGTGCTCGACGACTGGTACAGCTATTTTCACCAGTGCTCGCAATGTCGGCGCTGCTCGGTGTTCTGCCCGTACGGCATCGATACCGCCGAGATCTCCATGGCGGGCCGCGAGATCATGGATTCGATCGGCAAGGGGCAGAAATACTCCAACGAGATCATCGGCAAGGTCCTTACCATCGGCAACAACCTCGGGCTGCCGAAGAAGGCGCTCAAGGCGACACTCGAGGACCTCGAGGAGGAGGTGCTGGAGGAGACCGGCGTTCCGGTCAGGTTCCCTCTGGACGAGAAGGGCGCGGAAATACTGCTGGTGGCGCCGTCCGCCGACTATTTCGCCGAGCCGCACATCGCCGGCCTGATCGGCTATGCCAAGGTGTTCCATCAGGCGGGCGTGACCTGGACGATCAGCTCGCACGCGACCGAAGCGGCCAATTTCGGCATGTTCATCGGCTCCTATGAGAACATGCGCGAGATCTCGCTCAGGGTCCGCCATGCGGCGCTCGATCTCGGCGTGAAGCGGATCGTGTTCGGCGAGTGCGGCCATGCCTGGCGGGCCGCCTACAGCTTTCTCAACACGCTCGCCGGTCCCTTCGACTTCCTCGACCAGCGCTACCCGATCCCGCAGCACATCTGCGAGTTCACCTACGATCTGATCGCGGCAGGCAAGCTCACCTTCGACAAGTCGAAGAACGACCATATCCGGCTCACGTTCCACGACAGCTGCAACATCGCGCGCGGCTCGCGGCTCGGCAACAAGCCGGGCGGACAGTTCGACATCCCGCGCGCGATCCTCAGGGCGACCTGCAATCATTTCCATGACATGCCCGCCGACACCATCAAGGAGAGCACGGTGTGCTGCGGCGGCGGCGGCGGGCTGCTCACCGACGAGCTGATCGAGATCCGCGAGAAGGGAGCGCAGCCCCGGATGCGCGCACTCCAGCACGTGGCCGCCGAGCACGGCGTCACCCACATGGCTGCGATGTGCGCGATCTGCAAGGCGCAGTTCTCGAAGGTGCTGCCGATGTACGGCTTCGACAGGGAGGCGATCGTGAGCGTGCACCAGATGGTGTCGAACGCGATCGTTCTCGAGCGCACCGACGGCGGCGCGGTCGGTGAACGTGACGAAGAGTAATCTTGAAGCGTCCGTTCAGGACGATGGAGTGCAGCGATGAACGATACGACCGAAACGCTGAAGAAGCCGCACACATTCAGGCGCTTCAAGAACGGCGAAAGCATGTGGACCGACTGGGACGATCTCACCGAGAAGATCTTCCAGGCGGACCGCTCCTACAAGTGCCCGACTTACGTGCACCGCACTCCGCCGTGCCAGGGCTCGTGCCCCTCCGGCCATGACATCCGTGGCTGGCTCTCGATCGCACGGCAGATGGACAAGCCGGCGATCGCTGGCATGTCGTGGCAGGAATACGCGTTCAAGCGCATGGTCGAGGCCAACCCGTTCCCTGCCATGATGGGCCGCGTATGTCCGGCCCCCTGCGAGGACGGGTGCAACCGGAACGAAGTGGACGACTTCGTCGGCATCAACGCGGTCGAGCATTATATCGGCGACTGGGCGATCGAGCACAATGCCGCGCTGCCGGAACCGGGGCCTTCCACCGGCAAGCGCGCTGCCGTGATCGGCGGCGGGCCGGCCGGGCTCACGGCCGCCTATTTCCTGCGCAGCAGGGGTCACGCCGTGACGATCCTCGAGGCGAATGAACAGCTTGGCGGCATGATGCGCTACGGGATTCCCGGCTACCGGACGCCGCGCGAACTGCTCGATGCCGAGATCAAGCGCATACTCGACCTCGGCGTCGAGGTGAAATTCAATGTCAGGGTAGGCAAGGACATCGCCGTCGCGGACCTGGAACGCGACTACGACGCGGTCTTCTGGGCGATCGGCGCGCAGAAGGGCCGTGGGCTGCCGGTGCCCGGCTGGGGCGCCGACGGCTGCCTCACCGGCGTCGAGTTCCTCGATGCCTTCAACCACGGCTGGGTGTTCTCGACCGCCAAGCGGATCGTCGTTGTCGGTGGCGGCGACACCTCTATCGACGTCGCCTCGGTCGCGCGCCGGCTCGGTCACGTGAAGGCGACGCACCGGCATGACGCCGGCGGTCACGGCGTGGTCGGCTTCACGGCCCAGGATGTCGCCGGCACGCTCAGGCGCGAGGGCGTGCAGGCGACGCTGACTTCGCTCTTCCCGATCGAGAAGATGACCGCCGCCGAGCGCGAACGCGAGGACGCCCTGCGCGAAGGCGTGGACATCCGGGGCGGTGTCATGCCGATCGAGGTGCTGACCAATGCCGAGGGCCGCGTGCGCGCACTCAAGATGTGCGAATGCACGATGAAGGGCATGACGCCCGAGCCCAAGCCAGGAACCGAGTTCGAGATCGAGTGCGATATCATCGTTTCCGCCATCGGCCAGATGGGCGATCTGGACGGCCTCGGCGAGCTCGACAACGGCAAGGGCTTCATCGACATCGTGCCCGGATACAAGGCGCGCAAGGGCGAGAAGCACTTCGCCGGCGGCGATGTCGTTCGCCCGCACCTGTTGACGACGGCCATCGGCCACGGGCGCATTGCGGCCGAAACCATGGACCGCTTCCTGGCAGGTGCGCCGACGGACAAGCGGCCCAAGATCGACGTGCATCACTTCAACCTGCTCGAGGAGCTTCACCAGCGCAACCTCGAGCCGGCCCAGTACGACCACGTCCAGACGCGCGGAACGTCGGCGGCCGAGTGGGCGATCCACAACTATGAGGACCGCTCGGCAGCGCAGATCATCCCCCACGGCGATCTCTTCAAGGGCCACTTCAAGTACGATCCGCGCGGGAAGCGCTCCGAGATGCACATCTCGGCTGACGAGGTGCTCGGCAATTTCCACGAGCGGATCTCCGGCTTCACCGAGCAGCAGGCCGTCCACGAGGGCGAGCGCTGCATGAGCTGCGGCATGTGCTTCGAGTGCGACGCCTGTGTGATCTATTGCCCGCAGACCGCGGTCAAGCGCGTGCCGAAGAAGGAACGCGCGGTCGGGCGCTACGTCTATACCGACTACAGCATGTGCATCGGCTGCCACATCTGCGCCGATGTGTGTCCGACGGGCTACATCCAGATGGGGCTCGGCGAGTAGCGGCGTTGCCGACTTCGGCAGCGGGGGCGCGTCGGGGAGGAAACCGGAAGCGGAACTCGATGTGGCGGAGGGCGTCCGGATGGGGCTAGGCCAGTGAAGGCGCGGACAGGGGTGGCGATGGCCATGGGTCTCGGGCTGCTCGTCGCGGCCGCGGGGGCTTCGCTCGACCGCGTGGCGGCCGAGACACGGGGTGCCGCGACGGTTGACCGGGTGCCGGCACCCAAGCCGCCGCGCGGCCGCGGAGAGAAGTGCGTCGCAGAGACCGACTGGATGCGCCGCAATCATCCTTCCGCGCTGACGCACCAGCGCGACTCGACGGTCCACGACGGCATCCGCACGCAGCGCTTCAGCCTGAAGGGCTGCATCGACTGCCATGCGGTAACGGGCGCCGACGGCCAACCGGTCACGAGCGCGAGCCCGCAGCACTTCTGCCGCACCTGCCACGACTACGTGGCGGTGCGCGTCGACTGCTTCGAGTGCCATGCATCGCGGCCCGTGGCGGCTTCGCCGACCGGGGCGGCGCCGCATACGCCCGAGAGTGCGGAAACGGTGGCGCTCGGGGATTACGTGAGGAGTCTCGGCAAATGAGCTGCGGTTCCACAGGAGGCGCGGGGTGCCGGAGCGGCGGATGCGGCGGCAGCGGCGGTCGCACGGAAGGGGACCTCTCGCGCCGCGCGTTCCTGCGCGATTCTGCGGCGATGACGGTGACGACGCTCGCGGCCGGCGTCACTCTCCATGTCTTCGGCGCCGAGCCGGCGACCGCCAGGGCGCCGGATGAGAAGGTCACCGCGAAGGTCCGCTGGGGTCTTCTGATCGACGTCTCGAGATGCGCCGATGGCTGCGACCAGTGTGTCGTCGCCTGCCAGCAGGAGAATGGCTGGCGTGACACCGGTCATCCCGAGACCGACGCGCAGTGGATCCGCAAGCTGACGGTGAAGAATCCGAGGAACGGCGCGAGTTTCTCGCTACCGATGATGTGCCAGCACTGTGCCGAACCTCCGTGCGTCGACGTATGCCCGACGGGCGCCTCGTTCAAGCGCGCGGACGGCATCGTACTCGTGGACAAGCACATCTGCATCGGCTGCCGCTACTGCATGATGGCCTGCCCCTACAATGCGCGCTCGTTCATACACGAGCCGCTCGAGGACCAGCGACCGCATGCACCGCGCGGTAAGGGAACGGTCGAGAGCTGTACGTTGTGTGTTCATCGCGTCGATGAGGGGCGGGTGCCGGCGTGCGTGGAAGCCTGCAACGATTCGGCGGGCGGGGCGATGCTGTTCGGCGACCTCAACGACCCGGCGAGCGAGATTTCGAGGCGCGTCGCCAGCTATCGCACGACCCGCATTCGCTCGGATCTCGGTACTGATCCGGGCGTGCACTACCGGAACATCTAGCGGAGCGATCGCGACTCCGGAGAATGACGATGGCCAAGGTTGCCTATCAGAAACTCGAGGACCACGGGTCGGCCTATTGGGGACTGTTGGCGCTCAACGCGATCGTCCTTCTCGCGGGCCTCGGGGCCGCCTGGGTCATGGAGCACCGCGGCCACATCGTGACCGGAATGACCAACCGGATCGTATGGGGCACGCCGCATGTCTTCGCGGTGTTCCTGATCGTGGCGGCTTCCGGCGCGCTCAATATCGCCTCGATCTCCTCGGTGTTCGGCCGATCGGAATACAAGCCCTACGCCCGCCTCTCCGGCCTGCTCGCCATCGCCCTCCTGATCGGCGGGCTCGCGGTGCTCGTTCTCGATCTCGGCCGGCCCGATCGGCTGATCGTCGCGATGACCACCTACAATTTCAAGTCCATCTTTGCCTGGAACATTTTTCTCTACGTGGGTTTCCTGGCGATCGTTGCGGCCTATCTGTTTGTCATGATGGATCGCCGTGCATCGCGCATGAGCCATATCGGCAGCGCAGTCGGCGGGCTTGCGTTCGCCTGGCGGCTCATTCTCACGACCGGGACTGGCTCCATCTTCGGCTGGCTCGTTGCGCGCGAGGCCTATGGTGCGGCCATCATGGCACCGCTGTTCATCGCGGCTTCGCTTCTCTACGGTCTCGCCTTCACGGTGCTGGCGCTTGCAGGCCTCGAACAGGAAAAACGCCGGGATCTCCTGAGCGACGAGATGACCGGCAAGTTCCGCGGTCTTCTGGCGATTTTCATCCTTGCGGTGCTCCACCTCACGGCCGTTCATCACCTGACCAACCTCTATGCCAGCGAGCGGCACGGTGTCGAACGCTTCCTCCTGCTCGCGGGCGGGAGCTACACGGTCGCATTCTGGGTCGGTCAGATCCTCGTCGGCAGCATGGTGCCGCTTGCGATCCTGGCGTTGCCGCGGCTTGGCCGAAGCCGCACCGCGCTCATCGTCGCCTCGGCGCTGTGCCTCGCCGGCGGACTCGCGCAGATGTATGTCATCATCATCGGCGGCCAGGCGTTTCCGCTCAATCTCTTCCCGGGCATGGAGGTGATGAGCTCGTTCCAGGACGGCCAGGTGGCGGCCTACCGGGCGTCGCTGCCGGAGGTGCTGCTCGGCCTGAGCGGACTTTCCCTTGCCGTCCTGGTGGCCGGCATCGCGGTCAAGCTGCTGCCGTTCCTGCCGAGGCCGACGCAATGAGCGCGGCGTGGCGCCCACGGCCGGACGATCCTTGGCGGGCTTCGCTCCGGGTCCGGGCAGCGGCGGTCGCCGGCGGCGGAGCCGCGATCCGAGCGCGTCGGCATCCTCTGCCCGCGGCATCATAGCGGCATGGCGCACCTGTTCATCTCCGCTGCACACAAGTCGTCGGGGAAAACGATGGTGAGCGTCGGCCTTGCGGGGGCGTTGCGCGCCCGCGGACTGACGGTGCAGCCTTTCAAGAAGGGGCCGGACTACATCGACCCGATGTGGCTTGCCCGCGTGAGCGGGCGCCCATGCTACAATCTCGATTTCAATACGCAGACCGAAACCGAGATCCGCGCTCTCTTCGCTCGCCATGCCGCACTTGCCGATCTCGCGCTGATCGAGGGAAACAAGGGGCTTCACGACGGCGTCGACCTCGAGGGACGCGACTCGAGCGCCGCGCTCGCGAGACTCCTCGGTGCCCCTGTCGTGCTCGTCATCGACGCAACAGGCATCACGCGCGGTGTGGCACCTCTCGTGCTCGGCTACCGCATGTTCGACCGCGAGGTCGTCCTCGGGGGCGTGATCCTGAACCGCGTGGTGTCGCCGCGCCAGGAGAGCAAGCTCCGCCAGGCGATCGAACGCTATACCGACGTGCGGGTCATGGGTGCCATCGGCCGCAGCACGGATCTCGTTGTGCAGGAGCGCCATCTGGGGCTGACGACTCCCGACGAGACGGCGGCGCGCGATGAAACGATCAGCCGCTTGATCCTGGCGGTGGAGAGAGGCATCGACCTCGATCGCGTCCGGGAGCTCGCCCGTAGCGCGCCGGCGGTATCGCTCGCGAGCTCGGACGAGAGCCGGTCCGCCGCGGGCGACGGGGGCGCGACGGCCGCCCAGAGGGATGTGCGGATCGCAGTCGCCCGCGATGCCGCATTCGGGTTCTACTACCCCGACGACCTGGAAGCGCTGGAGCAGGCCGGGGGCGAGCTCGTCTTCTTCAACGCCCTTGGCGATGCACGCCTGCCGGATGCGGATGGGCTCTTCATCGGCGGGGGGTTTCCGGAGACGCAGATGCCGATGCTGAGCCGCAACGGAAGCCTGAGATCCGAGATCCGGCGCGCCGCCGAAAGCGGCCTGCCGATCTACGCGGAGTGCGGGGGGCTCATGTATCTCACGCGCTCGATCCGGTGGGGCGGCGAGGCGCACGAGATGGTCGGGTTCATCCCGGCCGACACGGTGATGCACGCGGCGCCGCAGGGGCGCGGCCTCGTCGTCCTGGAGGAGACGGATGCATTTCCCTGGTCGCGGGCAGAGGCGCAGTCGGCCGGCGCCGGCCGATCGCGGATCCCCGCCCACGAGTTCCATCATGCCGCGCTCGATCGTCTCGATCCGGCAACCCGATTTGCCTATCGCGTCATGCGCGGACATGGCGTCGACGGGCACAACGACGGCATCGTCAGGGGGAACGTGCTTGCCGGATTCTGCCACCTGCGCTCGACCGTCCGGAGCGGACGCTGGGCGAACCGCTTCGTTGCCTTCGTGCGTGCGTGCAAGCAGGCTCGTTCAGCGGCCGACAGCCGTTTCCACGCGAATTGAATCGGTCCTGTCCGGCGTCTCTCCCTGTCCGAAGGTTGAGGCTATGCGACGCTGCCGAAGGAAAGGTCCCTCGCGCCCGGGGGAGGTGTCAGTCCGGCGAGCGCGCATCCCTGTACGATCGGGCCGCCTGGCAGGATCCCGTAAAGGTATTTCATGCCGCCCTTACTGGCGAAGCGCGCCTCGAGCGCGTCGTGGAGCAGCCTGATCCGCGGCGACACCTCGTCCTTGTAGCAGCCCTGCAGCACCCGGATGACCTCCCAGACATCGTCCGTGAGGTCGATGCCGTCGGCGACCGCCAAGGTTTCCGTCCGGCCCCGCGTCCATGCCTCGGGTGAATCCGGGAAATCCGGGTCTGATTCCCGCTCCGCGCTCGGATGCAGGACACCGTACATCGTGCTGGGCACGTATCGACGCCGAGCTCCCGGCGCCAAGGCGGCCGTCTCCCGCGGGGGACTCTGCGCCGGATCCGGCGCCTGGGACGAGGTCGCGATGACCTTCGTTCCGCCCGAGGCCTTCGGTCGCTTGGCAGTCGCCTTCTTTGATTCCACGGCCATGATCGCCTCCCAGCGTCGGTTCCCGGTTCAGTCGATCGCGATCTCTGCCAGCCGGGCGAGCGCGGCCGCCTCCCGCTCGACCGCCGCAACGACGAGCTTGCGGGCAGGCTCCGGGAGGTCGAGCGCCAGTGCCGCCTGATGGCCCTTGGGGGACATCTTGCGCAAGGTCTTGGCGATGATGTCGATGATCTTGGCGTCGTCGTAGTGCCGGTACTTGTCGTGGAATTCCTCGAAATAATGTTCGAGGAAGACGACATCGACCACGTTCTCGAGCGCCTGGGATTCCTTGTCCTTCTTGAGGTGTTCCTTCCGGACGAGCTTCGCGACGTGCGCGATGTCCCGACTGTCGTAGCCGTGCCGGTGCATGATGCTGCCGATGAGAGCGGCATGGTGCTCCCGGCAGGCGCGGCGCCACTCGTTATAGCCATCGCGGCCCTGCGCGTATCGCGTGCGCGGAATGTCGAAACGGCGAATGTGCTGGCCGCGTGCGGCGATGCGCAGCAACTCGGAGGCATCGGGATACATCATCTCGAGCCGCCGGGTCATGCGCTCGGCGTAGACGACCTCATAGGGGCGCGTCGCACCGGCCTGCTCGATGGTCCTCGGATCATGGGAATTGGCCGCGTCGATGTCGGCGATCACCGCGGCGAAGCGCTGCGTAGGCTCGAACATGCAATCAGCCATTACCCCACGGCCAAGTCCCGGGCCCGCGTACCTCCTGCCGCCCGCCGCATCTCGGGCGTCGAACGCAGCAGCATTACATACATTCAAAGCGCTGCATCTGTCTTTGTCAACGTCGCACCGTGACGCGCCGCAAAGGTCCGCCCAAACACTCGCGGGGCGCCCGTCCGGAGGGGAGGAGCAACGAACAGTGGCGATCGAAGACAGCAAGACGATCGCGACCACAGCCACGGGCTACCTCGAGAATCGGGACGACTGGACCGAGCGGCTCGCCCGCCCCATGGCTGCGCTGGAGAGCATCGAGCGGACCGCCGCCACTGGACGCGTTGAGCCTCCGGGAGGAGTATTTCGGCAATAACGAACATCAGCCCGATACGCGGGCCATCGTTTCGGCCGTTTCGAGGGTCGCCGTGCGCAACTGCGGACCCACAGGCCTCCCGCCGCGCGCCCAGCCTGACATCCCGCTTGACTTCGGGTTTCGGGATATATTCACTTATCAAAATATATAGCCGTTCCAGCGCGGGCGGCCGGCGGCGCGCCGGCAAGTGCCGGGACCTGGCGATCATGCGGAGCAACGGCTCTGGGCATGACGGCTGCGGCGATGGCGACCAAGTCACGATGCTTCATCGTCAAGACAAGGGGCGTCGCGTTCATCGATGGCCGAAGAGAGGCGAGGCGTGACTGACAGGGACCTGGGAGATGGCCTCGTCAAGGTCAGCGACCTGATCATCCAGCATCCGGAGGTCCAATCCTTCGAGGACCTCAAGCGACTGGTCGCGGCGGCAGCCGCGAGCGGCTATCGGTTCTTGCAGTTCGACGTCAAGCCGGAATTCGTCGACACGCCGCGCAACTGGGATCTCGCCCTTGAGGCAGTCTTCTATCGAGGCGATCGGACCACGTCGTGAGCACAGAAACGAAGACGCGAATCGGCAGCCTCGAGGCGCCCTATCGCCGTGAGGTCTGGTTGGATGACGTGCGGTTCGAAAGCGGCATGCGGCTCCTGCGCGTGACGATCAAGGAGGGCCGGCGCTTCACGCAGCTCGATCTCGACGAGGTGACAGCCGGCCTGTGGGGTCAGGCCATGTTGGACTGGGCACATCGCAGCAGGGAGGGCCAATCCGTTTGACGGCGCCGGCCCGCAACTCGCACAAGGTCGCGCCGTCGAGCCCGATACGCTGCGCGGGGCGTTCGGAGCCGCGCGCGGACGGCACGCGCCTGCTCGCCTATCCGGTGCTCCACGCGCGCGGCTTCTTCATTCCGGCAATCTTGCAGGCCTGTTTCACGTAGCCGTAGGGAAAGAGCTCGAACATGCGCGCCCGTCCAGCTTCCCGGTCTCCTGCCAGGAACTTCATGACATGGCGAGCGTCGGGCGTGACGCCGTGCTCTTCGAGCCACCTCCGGATGAAGCGGATCACCCTCCAATGCTCGTCCGTCAGGGCGATGCCCTCGGTCCGCGCCACCTTCTCGGCAAAGGCCTCGGTCCATTCCGAGGGATCGACCAGATAACCCTCCGCGTCCGTCACGGCCGTGTCGCCGGGAGCGTTGCCAACCATTTCGAGCTTCCATATTTCCGGGACGAAGGTTTATCCCTGTCAGGATCAAAAGCGCGCAACCGCGATGCGGCCTGATCGTGAATATCACAGCCGTTAGGGTAGTGCCACTTGAGTGAGATCAAGTGTTGGAAATGGCCCTGTGCCCTGGACCGTCGGTGCGATCGGCCGCCGGGCTATGAGCCGATGAGGGCAAACGGACCCCGGCCGCGCGCGCAGCGTGGCTGCTGCCATGTGCCCCCGCAGAAGCGGCCCGGATCATGCTTGATGCGTGAGCGGCTGCGGACACAAGCCTTGCGGGGCAGGAGATAGGGTGATGGACCAGCTTCCGATCTACTTCAACTTGACGGACAGATGGGTCGCGGTGCTCGGCGGTGGCGTTGCCGCAGCGCGCAAGGCGGAACTGGCGACGCGGGCGGGAGCCCGAGTCAAAGTCTTCGCGGACCGGCTCTGCGAGGAGTTCGACCAACTCGGGCCGTACGCGCGCTTGACCCATGTGCCGCGCGAGCCCCGCACCGAGGACCTCGAGGAATGCGCCTTGCTCTACTGCGCTGCGGAGGATCCTGCACAGAATCGAAAGGCGCGGTCGCTCGCGAGAGCAGCCCACATCCCTTGCAACGTCGTCGATTCGCCCGAGCTGTGCGACTTCACCATGCCCTCCATCGTGGATCGCTCGCCCGTCGTGATCGCCATTTCCACCGCCGGGGCTTCTCCGATCCTCGGCCGAATGATCAAGGCAAGGCTCGAGACGTTGCTGCCCGCTGCCTATGGTCGGGTGGCCGCCTTTGTCGGCCGGCACCGAAGGAAGGTCGGAAGCAAACTCGAGAATCTCGATCGGCGCCGGCGCTTCTGGGAACAAGTCCTCGAGGGGCCGGTTGTCGACCTCGTGCTCGCCGGACGCCAGGCTGAAGCGATCGCAGAGTTCGACACCCAGCTCGATGCCGCCGCCCACGGTGCCGAGTATCGCCAACAGGGCGAAGTCTACCTCGTCGGCGCAGGCCCGGGCGATCCCGACCTGCTGACCTTCAAGGCACTGCGACTCATGCAGCGCGCCGATGTCGTCCTCTACGACCGGCTCATCGGGGAAGGTATCCTGAACCTCGTGCGCCGCGACGCCGAGCGCATCTACGTCGGCAAGCTCCCGCAGGAGCATACTCTGCCACAGCTCGAGATCAGCCGCATGCTGCTTCGCCTGGCGCAAGAGGGCAAGCGTGTGCTCCGCCTCAAGGGTGGCGATCCCTTCGTATTCGGCCGAGGGGGAGAGGAGATCGAGCTTCTCGCGCAGGCGGGCGTCCCTTTCCAGGTGGTGCCCGGCATCACGGCGGCCGCCGGCTGCGCCGCATATGCTGGGATTCCGCTCACCCACCGCGACCATGCTCAGGCCTGCATCTTCGTCACCGGCCACACCAAGAACGGTCAGATCGATGTCGACTGGAAGGCATTGTTGCAACCTCGGCAGACGGTGGCCGTCTATATGGGACTGGCGCATCTCGCCGAGCTCACGCGCGCCTTCATCGACAACGGCGCGGATCCGGATCTACCCGCGGCCGTGATCGACAACGGCACGCGCCTCAATCAGCGGGTCCTGACCGGAACGATCGAGACCATTGCGAAACTGGCGGCTGATGCGGGGTTGCAGGGTCCGACGATCCTCATCATCGGATCCGTCGTGCGGCTCCACGACAAGCTCAACTGGTACGAGCGGGGCGAGGGGATGGGAACGGCGGGTGCGAGCGCGGCAGCGGATCCAACGGCTCCCCGCAGTCTGAGTGCCGCGGAGTCTGCGATATCGGATCGTGTGGGGCCGCCGTGACCGCGAGTGGGAATGGGGCGACATGGACGTTCCAGTATCTCTTGACCGTCGCGCCCCGTCAGCGATGAGCCGCATGGCCCGCGGCACGCCTCGCGCACGTTCTTCCGCAACCACGATGTAAGGTCCGAAGCGTCGCGCGTCAGGCGCCGGGCTCGCCGGTCCACGGGCGCGCCAGCGGCGCGGGGGTGAGCGCGAGCAGGTCGACGACGCGCCGCGCCATCTGGTCGACGATCTCCTCCACGGTGCGGGGCCGGAGGTAGAAGGCCGGCACCGGCGGCGCGACGATGGCGCCGATCTCGGTGGCGGCCGCCATCAGGCGGATGTGCCCGAGATGCAGCGGCGTTTCGCGCGCGACCAGCACCAGCGGACGCCGCTCCTTGAGCTGAACGTCGGCGGCGCGCAGCAGCAGGTTCTCGGCGTGGCTGGTCGCGATCGCCGAGAGCGTATGCATGGAGCAGGGCGCGACGATCATGCCGGCGGTGCGGAACGAGCCGCTCGCGATCGGCGCGCCGACGTCGTCGATGGCGTGGCGCCGCGCGAGCGCCTCGATCCGCGCCAACGCCGACGCGCCGGCCTCGTGCGCGACCGTGCGCTCGGCCGCGCGGGTCACCACCAGATGCACCTCGGCGCCGACCTCGCGCGCCAAGAGCTCGACGACGCGCAGGCCGATGGCGGCGCCCGAGGCGCCGCTCAGCCCCACCACCACGCGGGCGGGTGCGCTCAGCACGAGGCCGGTCCCGGAGCCCGCGCCCTGACCAGGATCGGGCCGTAGCAGACGAGGAAGCCGAGGAAGGCTGCGACCCACAACAGGCCCGACGCGACCAGGAGCGGCAGCGCCAGCGCCGAGAGCGGCGCGGCGATCCGCAGCAGCGCCGCCAGGACCACGGCCGCATAGATCGCCACCGTCGCGCGCGAGGCCGTGACGGCGCGCCCGGTGTGGCCGAGGCTCACGCGCGTCATCACGGCGAGCGTCATCACGCCGATGGCGCCGGCCGTCCAGGCATGCAGGGCGGCATCGGGCGCGAGCAGGTCGGGACGCACGGCCGCCAGCGCCGCGAGCCCGAAACCGAGCGGGACGAACCCGTAGCCGACATGCAGGACCAGCACGATCGGCTCGCGCCAGGTGCGCGCGCCGTGCCATCGCGCGAGGCGGACCACGTGGAGCGCCGCTGCGGCGAGCAGGAGGCCAGCGGCGAGCGGCTGCTCGGGGCCGAGCGCCCACAGCGCGAGAGCCGTGCCGCCGACCGCGATCGCGGCGGTGTCGAGGCGCCCGAACAGGGCCGGCATCCGCGCCGTTCCCTGCGCGATCAGCCAGTTGCGGGTGAAGCTCGGCGTGATGCGGCCGCCGATCACCATGAGCAGCACGAGGATGAGCGCGAGCGCGCCGCGCGCCGCGACGTCCGCCTGTCCGGTCCGCACCACCTCGGCATGGTATGCGAGGTTGGCGGCGGCGAGCGCCGCGACCAGCGCGACGATGCGCAGGTTGCGCCAGTTGCGCGCCGCGACGATTTCGCGCCCGACCAGGAGCGCGAGGGCGACCAGGAACAGGGATTCCACCAGCGCCGCGGTCGCGATGCCGATCTCCGCGGCGGCGAGCAGCGCCAACCGGCCGGCGAGCCAGAGGAGGGCCAGCGCGAGCAGGATGCCGCCCTGGAGCGGAGGCCGCCCGGTCCAGTTGGCGCTCGCGGTCAGGAGGAAGCCCGCGAGCGTCGCCGCGAGATAGCCGAAGAGCAGCTCGTGCGCGTGCCACGCGGTCGCGCCATAGACGGCGAGCCGCGCGGTCTGGCCCGTGAAGGCCGCGATCCACAGCAGCATGGCGAGCGGCGCCCACAGGGCGGCTGCGAGGAAGAACGGCCGGAAGCCGTAGCCGAGGAGGGGCACGGCGGCGAGGCCGCGCGGACGACGAAGCGAAAGCATGCTCATGGCGGTCACTCCGCATCCTGCAGGCGGCGCGCGCCGGGCAGGCCGCGCAGATAGCCGTCGCCGAGCGGCCCGGGCAGCGGCAGCGCCGCGAGCGCGGCCTCCGCCGCCGCGGCGTCGATGCGCGCCTCGGCGAGGCCGCGGAAGACGCGCGCGACCGCGACCATGTCGCAGCTCTGCGGCGAGAGCCGCAACGCGTCGACGCCGGCGGCGCGCAGCGCGTCGACCTGCCGGATCGCCGCCGTCACGCCGTGACCGAGGGTCTGGATGCCGTTGACGGCGAGGAAGGGCTGGCCCGTCACGGTCGCGACGTCCATGCCGTCGGCGTCGCGCTCGCACACGAACTGGCAGGCGTCCTTCGGAAGGCCGTGGGCGCGCGCGTGATAGCAGCGCGCCGAGAGGGCGAGGGGTGCGCGGCCGAAGGCGAAAACCTCGAGCGCGACCGCGCCGGCGCGCGCGGCGAGTCCCTCGATGGCCGCGAGCGGCAGCTCGGGCGAAAGACAGACGCGCGTCGCGCCCAGCGCGGCGTGCGCGGCCAGCGCCGCCTCGTTGTAGATGTTGAGATAGGGACCGACGACATGCGGTGCGCCGGCGAGGAGATGCACGGTCGCGATGTCGTTCGCCTCGACCGGATAGCCGGCCTCGATCGCCTCGCGGATCGCCCGCGTCTCGCGCGGCAGGGTCGGCAGCGCCAGCGTCGCATAGACGACTTCCTTGCCGGCGCGGGCGAGACGCTCCAGCACCGCCGCGATGGCGTGGTCGCGGAACGGCATGCGCTTGGAGCAGACCACCTCGCCGACGATCACCCGGTCGACGTCGGCCTCGTCGGCGATGCGCGCATAGAAGTCCTGCCACGCCTCGGTCGGCCAGTTGAACAGGACGGGGCCGAGGGTGAGCTGCATCAGCGCCAGGCCTTCCGATAGGCGCCCGTGGTGTCGGCTTGGCCCTCGGTGAGGGCGCGCAGCGCGCCGGCGTCCGGCGCCCGGCCCTGTGCAAGGGCGTCGAGCGCGCCGCGAAACGCGCGCACGACCGCCGCGACATAGGCGCGGCCACGCTGACGGCCCTCGATCTTCAGGCCGGAAACGCCGATCTCGGCGAGGCGCGGCAGGAGCTCGAGCGCATTGAGGCTGACCGGATCCTCGAACAGGTGGGAGGTCGCGCCGTTGGCGGCGAAGCGGCCCTTGCACAAGGTCGGGTAACCGGCGGGCTCGCCGCGGCCGAACTGCTCGATCGTGAAGCCGCCGAGCGTGGCCGTGAGGGCGCCGTTCTCCTCGCGATAGGCGACGTGGCTCGGCGGCGAGCAGACGCCATTCTGGTTGGGCGACTTGCCGGTCGCATAGGAGGAGAGCAGGCAGCGACCCTCGGCCATCACGCACATGCCGCCGAAGACGAAGACCTCGGTCTCGCAGGGCGCGGCCGCGGCGGTGAGCCGCGCGATCTCGTCCAAAGTCAGCACCCGCGGCAGCACCACGCGAGCGATGCCGAAGCGGTCGCGATAGAAGGCGATCGCCTCCGGAGTCGCGGCGGCGGCCTGCACCGAGAGGTGCAGGCGCTGGCGCGGATGCGCGTCGCGCGCATAGGCGATCAAGCCGATATCGGCGAGGATCAGCGCGTCGGCGCCGGCCGCGACCGCGTCGTCGACGGCGCGCGTCCATGTCTCGATGGCGCCGACCCGCATGAAGGTGTTGAGGGCCACCAGCACCCTGGCGCCACGGGCATGCGCATAGGCGATTCCCTCGCGCATCTCGGCGCGGTCGAAATTCAGGCCCGGGAAGTTGCGCGCATTGGTCTCGTCGCGGAAGCCGCAATAGACCGCGTGCGCCCCGGCATCGACGGCGGCGCGCAGCCCGGCGGGGGTGCCGGCGGGGCAGACCAGCTCGAGGCTGCGCCGGGCCGTCATCGCGGCGGCGCCGCGTGGCGCGGCCCGCCGGGCGCGGGCGCGTCCAGCATGCGGCGGGCGCCGTCGAGCGCGAGATCCGCGATGCGGTTGACCGGCGCGCACAGCGCGGCCGGCAGGCCGAGCACGGTCGCGGGGTCGAGCTCGGCATCCTCGATGGCGTTGCGCAGCGCCAGCACGGCCTCGGTGTCGCCCTCGATCACGAGGTCGCGGGAGAAGAACAGCGCGTCGCCGTCATAGGTGCCGTCGAGCATGCCGAGCAGAACGACGAGCGGCGCCGCGATACGGGCCGCATGGGGTGCCGTGCCGAGGGTCTCGCGCACGCGCAGCCGGCCTTCGGCGGGCGTGATCAGGAAGACGAAGGGACAGTCGACCGGGTCGATCGCGAAGGTCGCTTGCGCGAAGGGTCCGAGCCGGGCGAACAGCGACGGACGCCGGTTCAGCGCATTGGCGAAGAGCCGCTGCGCGACGAGCTCGAGCGGTGCCAAGGGAAGGGTGCGCGCGAGCCGCGCGACGACGGGGGGGAGGTGACCATGCATGGGCTGCGCCGTGTCGGAGGAGACCCTAGAGGGTCCGCGGGGCGGGCGAGTTGTCTTTGATCAAGGCGGGACGAGCCGGCAGGCGATAGTCGGGCCAGATGCACGGCGGGTTTCGACGCGATCTCCCGGCCTTTCGCGATCTCGCCGGCTTCCTCGCCCATCTCGACGCGCACGGCGAGGTCGCGCGGATCGCCGAGCCGGTCTCGACCGTCCTCGAGGCGACCGAGATCCATCGCCGCACGATCGCGGCGGGGGGGCCGGTGCTGCGCTTCGCGCGGCCGGTCGCGGCCGACGGCCGCAACTGCGAGATCCCGCTGGTCGTGAACCTGTTCGGAACCATCGCGCGCGTCGCCGCGGGACTCGGGACCACGCCAGCGCGGCTCGGGCAGCTCGGCGAGCTGCTCACGGCGCTGCGGCAGCCGACGCCGCCGCGCGGCGTCTCCGATGCCGTGCGCCGCTGGCCCGAGCTGCGCGCAGCGCTCGCGACACGCCCCGAGATCGCGCGCCGCGCGCCGGCGCAGGCCCATGTCCGTACCGGCGGCGACGTCGATCTCGGCCTCTTGCCGGTGCAGACCTGCTGGCCGGGCGAGCCCGCCCCGCTCATCACCTGGCCGGTGGTGATCACGCGGCCGCCCGACGCTACCGATGCGCGCGCCTACAATCTCGGCATCTACCGCATGCAGGTGCTCGGCCGCGACCGCGCGATCCTGCGCTGGCTGCCGCGCCGCGGCGGCGCGGCGCATCACCGGCTGTGGCAGGCCGCGGGGCGGCCGATGCCGGTCGCGGTGGCGATCGGCGCCGACCCGGCGCTGCTGCTCGCGGCCGTGACGCCGGTCCCGGAAACGCTCTCCGAATACGTCTTCGCCGGGATGCTGCGCGGCGCACGCACCGCGCTCGCGCCGGCCAGCACGGTGCCGCTCCTGGTGCCGGCCGAGGCCGAGATCGTGCTGGAAGGCTTCGTCGACCCCGGCGCGAGCGCGCCGGAAGGGCCATACGGCGACCACACCGGCTACTACAACGCGGTCGAGTCGTTTCCCGTGATGCGGCTCACGGCGATAACCCACCGCGAGGCGCCGGTCTATCTCTCGACCTTCACGGGCCGCGCGCCCGACGAGCCCGCGGTGCTCGCCTCCGCGCTCGGCGAGGTGTTCCTGCCGCTGGTGCGGCAGACCTTCCCCGAGGTCGTCGA
The DNA here is from genome assembly GCA_003105195.1 of Bradyrhizobiaceae bacterium. GTDB lineage: Bacteria > Pseudomonadota > Alphaproteobacteria > Rhizobiales > Xanthobacteraceae > FEB-22. Next base: position 4,482 of record PQAH01000119.1, on the reverse strand, counting down.
CTGCTGGCTGCCGCCGGAAGCCTGCTCCTACCGCATCGCCGTCATCTCGCTGCGCAAGACCTATCCGGGCCAGGCGCGGCGACTCATGATGGGCTTCTGGTCGCTGCTGCCGCAGTTCCTGATGACCAAGCTCGTCATCGTGGTGGACGACGACATCGACGCGCGACGCTGGGACGACGTGATGTGGGCGGTCGCGACCCGCATGGACCCGGGCCGCGACCTTCTGGTCGTCGGCGACACGCCGATGGATCCGCTCGACTTCGCCTCGCCGCTGCCGGGGCTTGCCGGCAAGCTCGGCATCGACGCGACCGTCAAGATCGGGCCCGAGACCACGCGCGAATGGGGCCGGCGGCTCGCGATGCCGCGCGAGGTGGTCGAGAGCGTGGAGCGGCGTTTCGGGCACGTGTTCGTCGGGACGCGCCGTACGTCCTGAACGATCCGCGGGCGCCGGCGCATGCCGGCAAGTCGAGCGCCTTCGGAATACTTTGGCGTGCCGCAGTGTAGTTCTCGAACTGGTACTTTTGTCTCGCTCTAAACTGACGAATCCTACTTTAGATCTTCTCCGATCTTCGGTCCTCCTTGATCCATGTCAAGCGTGAGCCCGGTGGCGCTCCCTACCGTCCGCCTCGGTCGACGTGTCCGCGACCTTGAATCGCGCCGAGATGTGACCGGAGGACGAGATGAGCGCAAGGCCGCCCTGGCGGCCGCTGCACGCCTTGACGGGCGGGTCGGTGGGCGTGCTGCTCGCCGTTGCCGCCTGGGAAATGGCGGCCTGCGCCCTCAATCCGCTCATCCTTCCGCCACCGCGCGCGGTGCTGGCCGAGCTCATGTCGCTGCTCGCGGATCCGGCCAACTGGACTTCCATCGCGGCCACCCTCCAGCGCACGCTGCTCGGATTCCTCGCCGGCGCCGGCGTGGGGCTCGCCTGCGGGCTCGCAGTCGGCGCGAGCCTCGCCCTCGACAAGCTGATCGATCCGCTGACGACGCTCCTGATGGCGATGCCGCCGATCGCCTGGGTGGTGCTGGCACTGATCTGGTTCGGCATCGGCAATTCCGCCGCGGTGTTCACGGTCGCGGTCGCGGTGGTGCCGATCGTCGCGGTGGCGGCGCGCGCCGGCCTGGTCGCGCGCGACCGCGCGCTCGATCAGATGGCGGCGCTGTTCGGCGCCGGGCCGCTGGTGCGGCTCCTCGAGGTGCGCCTGCCGCAGATCGTCACGCATGTGGCGCCCGCCGCCATCACGGAGCTCGCGGTCGCCATGAAAGTCGCCGTGATGATCGAGCTGCTCGCGCTCGCCGACGGCCTCGGCGCGGCGCTCGCGCGCGCGCGCGTCAATCTCGACTCCGCGACGGCCTTCGCCTGGATCGCGCTGGTCCTCGCCCTCGTGCTGGGGCTCGACCGCGGGCTGCTGCGCCCGCTGCATGCGCGTCTCGAACGCTGGCGTGCGGCCGGGATCCCGTCGCCGGGGGGCGCCGCATGAGTCTCGCCATGACCGGCATCCGCGCCGCCTACGGCCTGCGCGAGATCCTCGGCGGCATCGACCTCGCGGTCCCGGGCGGCACCATCGTCGCCGTGATCGGCCGCTCCGGCTCCGGCAAGAGCACGCTCCTGCAAGTGGCCGCCGGCCTGCTCGCGCCGACGGCCGGGGAGGTGGCGCAGGAGGACCGTATCGCCTGCGTGTTCCAGGAGCCGCGCCTGCTGCCGTGGCGCCGCGTCGTCGACAATGCGGGCTTCGGCCTGAAATGCCTGGGCGTGGGCCGGCGCGAGCGCCGCCGCCGCGCTGCCGCCATGCTGGCGCGGCTCGGCCTCGGCGACGTGCTCGACGCCTGGCCGGCCGAGCTCTCGGGCGGCATGCGCCAGCGCGTGGCGCTCGCGCGCGCCTTCCTGGTCGAGCCGCGGCTGCTGGTGCTCGACGAGCCGTTCAGCGCGCTCGATCCCGGCCTGCGCTTCGAGCTGCTCGCGATCCTGCGCAGCGAGCTCTCCAGCGACTGCGCGGTGCTGATGGTCACCCACGACATCGCCGAGGCCGCGACCGTCGCGGACCGCATCGTCGTGCTCGACGGCGAGCCCGCAACCGTGACGCTCGCGCATCCGCTCGGCCGTGCGCGCCAGCCGCGCGCGCCGCACGAGGCACACCAGATCGCCGCGCAGCTCTTCGCCGACCGCCGCGTGGCCGCGGCGTTCGCGCTTCAGGCCTGCGCCGCCGATATCGTGCCGCTGAGAGCGTCCCGATGAGCCCGAGACGCCCGGCCCGCGGCCCGACTGCCCCGCGCCGCAACCCGCGGCCGAGCCGACCCGAAAGGAGACTGACGTGCTGTCCAGACGCACCCTGATGTCCACCGGCCTGTCGGCGCTCGCCGCGGGTCTCGCGCGGCCGGCGTGGGCCGCGCCCCTCGACACGCTGGTGCTCGCAGGCCCGCCCGCGCCGCCCTCGCTCTATCTCGCGCACATGGCGCGGCAGGAGGCGCTCCAGCCGTTCGCCAAGGCGGTGCGCTTCGGGCCGTGGAAGAGCCCGGACCAGTTGCGCGCCGGCGTGCTGTCGGGGAACTACCAGGTCGCAGCGACGCCCGTGAACGTCGCCGCGATGCTGCATCGCAAGGGCGTGCCGGTCCGCCTGCTCGACGTGACGGTCTGGGGCATCCTCTCGATCCTCTCGACGGATCCCGGGATCGGGAGCATCGCCGACCTCAAGGGCCGCGAGCTCGCGGTGCCGTTCCGCGGCGACATGCCGGACCTCGTCCTCACGGTGCTGCTGCACCGCGCCGGGCTCGTGCCCGGTCGCGATGTCCGCATCACCTATGTGGGCACGCCGTTCGAGGGCGTGCAGCTCTTCATCGCGCGCCGGGTCGTATCGGTGCTGCTGCCCGAGCCCGCCTCCACGGCGGCGCTGATGCGCGGCCGGGCGCTCGGCCTCGCGCCGCGCCGCGCCATCGACCTGCAGGAGGCCTGGGCGAAGCTGGTCGGGGGATCGGGACGGATCCCGCAGGCCGGGACGCTGGTGCAGGCGAAGCTCGCGGCCAAGCGGCCGGACCTGGTCGCTGCGCTGCGGCAGGGCGCGCAGGCCGCGATCGCTTGGATCGGCGCGAGCCGTGCGGACGCGGCGCGGCTCGGGGCCGAGTTGTTCGGCCTCGATGCGGAGATCGTGCTGCAGTCCCTGAAGTCGACGCCGCTCGCCTGGCGCTCGGCGCACGAGTCGAGGGGCGAGATCGAGCGTTTCTATTCCACGCTCGCCGAGATCGATCCGGCGGTGATCGGCGGAGGGCTGCCGGATGGCACGTTCTATCTCGGCTGATGCGTCGGCCGGAGTCCTGCTCGCCTACGGCTTTCGCCCATTCTTTCTCGCGACCGCGGCCTGGGCGGTGGCGGCGGTCGTGCTCTGGGTGGCGGCGCTCGCCGGCGCGCTGCCCTCCTGGCTCGGCGCGGTCGATCTCACCTGGCACCAGCACGAGATGTTGTTCGGCACCTTCTCGGCCGCAGTCGCCGGATTCGTGCTCACGGCGTTTCCGGAATGGACCAAGTCCGACGCGCTCGACGGGTCCGTGCTGGGCTGGATCTTCGCACTCTGGGTGGCGGGCCGCGCCGCGATGCTGGTGGAAGACGTCCGCCTCGACCTCGCTTTACTCGCCGCCGCCTTCCTGCCGGCCGTCACGGGGATCGCGGTCCACGTGCTGGTGCGCCACAGGCCGCCGCGTCTCGGCCTGTTCGTGCTCCTGCTCGGCCTGCTGGCGGCGCTCGACGCCACCTGGCAGGCGGGGCGCCTCGGGCTCCTGGCGATCGAGCCGGCCCGGCTCGCGCTGCCGAGCCTGCTCGTTTATGCGGCGCTGGTGACGGTAGCGTCCGGGCGCATCGTGCCGATCGTCTCGCAGCTCGCCTTGCGGGCGGACGCGCGAACGCGCGTGCTGCGCATGGAGCCGGCCTCGAGCGACATCGCGGCCGTGACGCTGCTCGCGCTCGCGGCGGGCGTGCTGGCGGCGCCCGAGGCGCAGGCGACCGGCTGGATCGCGCTCGCGGCCGCAGCCGCGCAGGTGCACCGGCTGTGCGAATGGTGGATCGGCGTCGCCGGCCGGCGGGCCTTCGTCTGGCCGTTCTGGTTCGCCAGTCTCGCCATCGCGGCCGCCGCGGCGGGGATCGGTCTCGACCGTCTCGCGATCCCGGTGGCGAGCTCGGCGATCGTCCACGCGCTCGGGTTCGGCGGCGCCGCCGTCGCGACGCTGGCCGTGATGACGGTCGCAGGACTGCTGCACACGGGGCACGCGCTGCGGGTGCCGCCGGGCGTCACGCTGGCGCTGCTCTCGCTATCGGCCGGCACGCTTGCGCGCTGCGCCGTGCCCTGGCTCGAGGGCGCCCATGCCAAGGCTGCGATGGATCTCGCGGGCACGCTGTGGATCGCGGGGTTCGCGCTCTATCTCGGAATCATCGGCCCGAAGCTCGTGCGTCCGCGCGTCGACGGCAGGCCCGGCTGAGCCGCGCCGGCGCGCCCGCGC
>PQAH01000118.1 GCA_003105195.1 Bradyrhizobiaceae bacterium | reverse complement strand
GCGCGCGGCGCGTCAGCGGCACATCGCGCGGGTGACGAAGGACTCGGTGGTGCAGTCGTCCGCTTCGGCCGGCCGCCCCGAGAGCCAGACATGGGCCTTGCAGCGCCGAGCGCTCTGGATGTCGAGGCTGTTGCCGGTCTTGAAGCCCTTGCTCTTGCACAGCGCCTCGGTGGCGGCGAGGCAGTCGGGGGCGCCGTTCGCGGCCGCGACGCAGCGCTCGCGCCCGGTGACCATCGCGGAGGGCAGCTGCGGCAATGCGACCGACGAGGGGAGACGCTTGACCGCGTCGATCGCGTCCTTGGCGAGGCCACGCGAGACCTCGAGCGGGCTCGTCGCCGCGGGAGCCGGCGGCGGGACCGCCGCGACGGGCGCTTCCGCGACCGGGGCTTCCGCCACGGGCGGAGCGGATGCGGGGGGCGTCGGATCCTCCGGCGCGAGGGGCCCGAGGGAGCGCTTGATGAACCGGCCGACCGCCCCGATGAACCCCGATTCGGCGGGCGGCAGGCCGGTCGCCTGCGGCGGCGCATCTTGCGGCCGTGCGGCCTCCTGCGCCCCGGCCGGAGCGGCGAGCAGGGCGAGAAGCATGATCCCGAGGCCGGTCGGGCACGCGCGCCGGGACGGCGAATCGCGATTGCGTCTCATGCTGGTCGCGCCTCTTGCCCCCGCGGCGTGGCGAAATTGCGTCGCCGGGGCCCGAGCATCTTCCGCCGAAGCGGGCACCGGTTCGGCGCCGAGAATGCGACCCGGCGAGAAAGGCTCAGAACACATACACGGCCGCGATGAAGCCGAGCACCAGCACGCTGAGGCTGACCGTGAACCAGAAGGTCAGCCGCTCCTCGATCACGACGCGGATGCGCGGGCCGTAGCGATTGAGCAGGAAGGCCGTGATGTAGAACCGCGCGCCGCGGGTGATGATCGAGAAGACGATGAACAGGACCAGGTCGTAGCCCGCGAAGCCGGACGTGATGGTGACGATCTTGTAGGGGATCGGGGTCACGCCCTTGAGCAGGATGATCCAGCTCCCGTAGGCCGCATAGGCCTCGCGGAACGCCTCGACCTTGTCGCCGTAGCCGTAGAGCGCGATCAGCCATTGCCCGATCGAGTCGTAGAGCAGCGCACCGATCATATAGCCCAGCACGCCGCCCAGCACCGAGGCCACCGTGCAGACGAAGGCGTAGTAGTAGGCCTTGTCGGGCCGCGCCAGCGACATCGGGATCAGCATGGCGTCCGGCGGCACCGGGAAGAACGAGCTCTCCGCGAAGGAGACCGAGCCCATGGCCCAGGTCGCGTGGGGCTTGCCGGCGGTCGCGATGCACCAGTCGTAGACGCGTCGGAGCATGCGGGGGGCCCGATGAGGGGGGTTCCCGGGCGGAGGGCCCGATGGACCGGAGGGGAAGGCTGTAGCGGCGCCGGGGGCCGTTGTCCACGGCGCGCGGCGGGACCTATCGCCGCTTGCGCGCGCGCCGAGCCTCGAGCGGCACCACCTTTCGGCGCGGTTCGCTCGCGCGCGGCATCTCGGTGTCTGCCGAAGCCTTGAGCAGCTTCTCGGCGATGCCGAACAGCTGCTCGCGGCGCTCCATCTCCTTCCAGACGTCCTTGGGCTGTACGCCGGCCGCGACCCAGAGCACCACCAGGTTGTAGATCAGGTCGGCGCTCTCGCGGATCACGGCCTCGCGGCTGCCGTGCATGGCGTCGATCACGACCTCGACGGCCTCCTCGGCGAGCTTCTTGGCCATCTTGGCACGCCCGGCGCGCAGCAGCCGCGCCGTGCGCGAGCTGGCCGGATCCGCGCTGCGCGCCGCCATCACGGCCGCGTAGAGGCGATCGACCGAATCAGACATGTCGGCAGGATAGCCCAAACTCTTGGGCGCGAGGTTAACGGCAGGCGAACGGCCGCACCGGCGGCCGTTCGGTCCGTCCGCTACAGGGCCGGGGACGGATGCGAATAGGTCTTTGGCGCCCGCGGCACGGCGCGACGATATTCGCCGTCCTGCCACATCTTGGTGGCACCGGTGCCGTAGGGGCCCGTGAAGCCGCGCGGCCCGACGCGGCCGTACTCGCCGTACCAGCGCGGGTGATAGACCGGCGCGCTGTAGGTGTAAGCGGGCGGGCCGTAATAGTAGCCCGGCGCACCGTACCCATAGTACGTGCGGTACCGCTTGCGATGCGCCTGCGCGGCCGCGATCGCGCCGATCGCGCCGATGATGGCCGCGGCCGCCGCCGCATTGCCGCCGCCCCGGCGCACGCGCTTCCTCTTGCGCGCGCTGAAATCGGTACCGGCGGCGCTCAACTCCTGTGCCGGCGACTTCGACGGCGACGCGGGGCCGGCAGCCGCCATGCGCAGGTCGGCGCTCGTCACCAGGAATGCGGCGCTCGCCGCAATCGCGATGGTGCGCGTGGTTCGCGAGGGCATGACTCTCTCCATCATCAGGGCCCGCCGCGGACTGCGGCAGGCGGGCGCCGCCCCGAAACGATCAGCCGGGAGTCAACCGCGGGCTGGTCGCGAAGTTCCATCGACGCGGCTGAACGCGGCTTGAACGAAACATGGCGACACCATGGTGGCGATTCCATGATCCCGCGCGCATGCGCCGCACCATGGGCGCGGCGTTCCTCACTCCGTCTCGGCCAGCAGGGTGGCGTTGCCGCCGGCGGCGGCCGTGTTGACCGTGACGGTCTGCTCGGTCGCGAAGCGCGCCAGATAGTGCGGTCCGCCGGCTTTCGGGCCGGTGCCCGAGAGCCCGGTGCCGCCGAAGGGCTGCGTGCCGACGACGGCGCCGATCATGTTGCGGTTGACGTAGACATTGCCCGCCGAAAGCCGCGCGACCACCCGCTCGGCCACCGCGTCGATGCGCGAATGGATGCCGAGCGTCAGGCCGTAGCGGCTCGCCGCGACGTCGTCGAGGAGCGGGTCGAGCGCCTCGGCGCGCCAGCGCACCACGTGCAGCACCGGGCCGAACACCTCTTGCGTGAGGTCGCGCGCGCGGTCGAGTTCGATCAGCGTCGGCGCCACATAGGTGCCGGCTGCCGGCAGGTCGCGGTCGTGGCGCAAGCGCACGCGGCCCTGCGCCGCCATGCGCGCGACCCACGCCTCGAGCTTCTCCTTCGCCTCCGCGTCGATCACCGGCCCCACATGGGTCGCGGGGTCGCGCGGGTCGCCGAGCCGCAATTCCCGCGTCGCGCCCGCGATCATCTCGAGCATGCGCTCGGCCACGTCCTCCTGCAGGCACAGGAGCCGCAGCGCCGAGCAGCGCTGCCCGGCCGAGCGGAACGCCGAGGTCACGACGTCGTCGCTCACCTGCTCGGGCAGCGCGGTGGCGTCGACGATCATGGCGTTGACGCCGCCGGTCTCCGCGATCAGCGGCACGATCGGGCCGTCCTTTTCGGCGAGCGCGCGGTTGATCGCGCGGGCGACCTCGGTCGAGCCCGTGAAGGCGACGCCGGCGACGCGCCGGTCGGCGACCAGGGCGGCACCGACCCGGCCGTCGCCCGGCATCAGCTGCAGCGCGCCCGCCGGCACGCCCGCGCGATGCAGGAGCCGCACGGCTTCGTGAGCGATCAGCGGCGTCTGCTCAGCCGGCTTGGCGACCACCGTGTTGCCGGCCGCGAGCGCGGCCGCGACCTGCCCCGTGAAGATCGCGAGCGGGAAATTCCACGGACTGATGCAGACGAACACGCCGCGCCCGCGCTGGGTCAGGTGATTGCTCTCCCCGGTCGGGCCCGGCATCGCCAGCGGCGCGAGCGTGCGCCGCGCCTCGGCCGCGTAGTAGCGGCAGAAGTCGACCGCCTCGCGCACCTCCGCGAGGCTGTCGTCGAGGGTGCGCCCGCCCTCCCGCTGCAAGAGCGCGATGAAGCGCGCGCGCTCCGTCTCGAGAAGGTCGGCGGCCCGCGCGAGCGCCGCGGCGCGCGCCGCGACCGGCGTCCCCGACCAGGCCGGGAAGCCCGCGGCCGCCGCGCTCATCGCCGAATCGACCAGCGCCTGGTCGCCCTCGGTGACGTGCCCGATGGCCGCGCCGTCGATCGGCGAGGTCACGGCGCGCCGCGCCCCCGGCAGCGCAATTGCGTCCACCAGCGGGGCCGCCTCGAGCCCCTCCGGCGGCGCTGCCGCGACCGCCTCGGTGAGCGCCGCGAGCGCCGTGCGGTCGCCGAATTCGACGCCCGCGGAATTGCGCCGCAGCGGGGCATAGAGGTCGCGTGGCAGCGGGATGCGCGCATGCCGCGCTCGGCGCGGGTCGGTCACGCTGTCCTGCGGCCGCCGCAGGATCTCGGCGATCGGCACCGTGGGATCGGCCGCGACCGAGACGAAGGAGGAGTTGGCCCCGTTCTCCAGGAGCCGGCGCACCAGATAGGCGAGCAGGTCGCGATGGCCGCCGACCGGCGCATAGACCCGGCAGGCCGCGCCCGGCTCCTCGCGCATCAGTTCCTCGTAGAGCGCTTCGCCCATGCCGTGCAGGCGCTGGAACTCGAAGCCCGCGACGCCGCCCGCCATCTCGACCACGCTCGCGACCGTGAGCGCATTGTGGGTCGCGAACTGCGGATAGAGCCGCGGCCGCGCCGAGAGCAGCGCCTTCACGCAGTCCATGTAGCAGAGGTCCGTCATTGCCTTGCGGGTGAACACCGGATAGTCGGCGAGGCCGCGCTCCTGCGCGCGCTTGATCTCGGTGTCCCAATAGGCGCCCTTGACGAGCCGCACCATCAGCCGGCGGTCGCACGCGCGCGCGGCCTCGTCGAGCCAGGCGATCACTCGTGGCGCGCGCTTCTGGTAGGCCTGGACCGCGAGCCCGAAGCCGTCCCAGCCCGCGAGCGAGGCATCCGCGAGCGCCGCGGCGAACACCTCCAGGCTGAGCTCCAGGCGATCCGCCTCCTCGGCATCCACCGTGAAGTTGAGGTCGTGCGCCTTGGCCCGGCGCGCGAGCGCGATGAGGCGGGGCGCGAGCTCGGAGAGCACCCGCTCGCGCGACACCGCCTCGAAGCGCGGATGCAGCGCCGAGAGCTTGACCGAGATTCCGGGCCGGTCGGGCAGCGCGGCGCCGCCGCCACTGCGGCCGATCGCGTCGATCGCCGCCGCATAGGAGTCGAGATAGCGCTCGGCGTCGGTCGCCGTGCGCGCCCCCTCGCCCAGCATGTCGAAGGAGTAGCGGAATTCGGGCGCGGCCGCGGCCCGGCGCAGCGCCTCGCCGATGGTGGTGCCGAGCACGAAATGCGATCCCAGGAGGCGCATGGCCTGGCGCGTCGCGGCACGCACCGCCGGCAGGCCGAGCCGCTTGGCGAGGCCGTCCAGGATCGTCTCCGGGGTCTCGCCCGGCTGGATCAGGCGGGCGCTGATCCCGAGCGCCCAGGCCGAGGCCGAGACCAGGAGCGCCGTCGACTTCACCTCGTGGTGCGACCAGTCCCCGGCCGAGAGCTTGTCCTCGATCAGCCGGTCGGCCGTGAGCGTGTCCGGGACCCGCAGCAGCGCCTCGGCCAGCACCATCAGGGCAAGGCCCTCCCGGCTCGACAGGGAGTATTCGCGCAGGAAATCCTCGATTCCGCCGAGCCCGCCGACGCGCGCCCGGATCGCCTCCACGAGCCGCGTCGCCCGTGCATCGATCCGGCGCTCGGCCGCCGCGTCCCGCGGCAGCTCGCCGGTGAGCCGCTCGGCCAGCGCTTCGTCAGCCTCCGCATAGGGCGCCGCGAATTCCGGGACGGCGCCGGGCGCGGCGCGGCGGACAAAGGCGGCCATCACGGAGCTCCGAGCATTGAGTCGACGCGCCGATCGTAGCAGCGCGCGCCGCCGCCGGGGGTCAATTCGCGTCGCCGCGGCGGCGGCGCGGGCGCCGGGCCATGCTCCACGATGCGGCAAGCTGCCGCGCCGTTAGGCATGATCCACCGCGAAATCGGCTCTTGCCTTGCACTTTCCATCGGCATGCTCTTTGCTGTCGCATCTCAGATGTTCCCGGGCTGTTGCATTGCGGGAACGGCACGCAACGGCGACAAACGTCTTCCATGCACGAGCGGCCCCGCAGGTGCGGGCGGAGCCACGCCGCAGGTTCACGAAGGAAAGGACGGCTCAATGGACCTCCACGACATGCTCCGGCTCGGCCGTGCCGGACTGGTTCTCGCCGCCGCCATGCTGGCGGGCGGCTCCGCTGCCGCACAGACCGCCGTCAAGTTCACGCTCGACTGGAAGTTCGAGGGTCCGGCCGCGCCCTTCGTGGTCGCGATCGACAAGGGCTTCTACAAGGCCGAAGGGCTCGACGTGACGATCGACACCGCCGGCGGTTCGCTCGAGCCGCTCAACCGGATCGCTTCCGGCACCTACGACATGGGCTTCGGCGACATCAACTCGCTGATCAAGTTCCGCGACCAGAACCCGACCGTGCCGATCAAGGCCGTGTTCATGGTCTACAACAAGCCGCCCTTCTCGATCGTCGGCCGCAAGAGCCGCGGCGTCGTGAAGCCGAAGGACCTCGAGGGCAAGAAGCTCGGCGCTCCACCCCCCGACGGCGCCTATGCCCAGTGGCCGATCTTCGTGAAGGCGAACGAGATCGACGCCGGCAAGGTGCAGATCGTCAGCGTCGGCTTCCCGGTGCGCGAGCCGATGCTGGCGGCCGGCGAAGTGGACGCCATCACGGGCTTCTCGTTCTCGTCCTACATCAACCTCAAGGACCGCGGCGTGCCGGCCGACGACATCACGGTCCTGCTGATGGCGGACCACGGCGTCAATCTCTACGGCAACGCCATCATCGTGAACCCGAAATTCGCCGCCGAGAAGCCCGAGGCCGTCAAGGCGTTCCTGCGCGCCTTCCTCAAGGGGCTGCGGGAGACCGTGGCCAATCCCTCGACCTCGGTCGACTCGGTGATCAAGCGCAACGACGTCGCCAAGAAGGCGACCGAGCTCGAGCGCCTGCAGATCGCGCTCAAGGACAACATCCTCACCCCGGAGGTGAGGGCGAACGGCTTCGGCGGCGTCGATGCGGCGCGCCTCGACAAGGCGATCGAGCAGATCGGCCTCACCTACAAGTTCAAGGGCGAGCCGCCCAAGGCATCCGAGGTCTTCGACTCCTCCTTCCTGCCGCCGGCCGCGGAGCGCAAGGCCGACTGATCCCGAATCCGCCCACAGGGGGGCGTGGCTGACTTGACCGCGTTCGTGGCCCTCGAGGGCGTCAGTCACGCCTATGGCGGCGCGGGCAGCACGCTCGCGGTGGACGGCCTGACGATCCGCGTGAACCGCGGCGAGTTCGCCGCGGTGGTGGGCCCGTCCGGCTGCGGCAAGTCCACGCTGATGAAGCTCGCGACCGGGCTGCAGTTCCCGTTCGCCGGCACCGTGGCGGTCGCGGGCGAGGTCGTGCGCAAGCCCGTCAAGATCGCCGGCATGGCGTTCCAGGCGCCGACCCTCCTGCCCTGGCGCACGACGCTCGAGAACCTGCTGCTGCCGCTCGAGATCGTCGAGCCGCACCGCGGCCGCCTGCGCCGGCACAAGGCGGATTACGTCGCCCGGGCCGAGGCGCTGCTCGCCTCGGTTGGCCTCGGCGGCTTCGGCGGGCAGTATCCCTGGCAGCTCTCCGGCGGCATGCAGCAGCGCGCCTCGCTCTGCCGCGCTCTGATCCACGAGCCGGCGCTGCTGATGCTCGACGAGCCCTTCGCGGCGCTCGACGCCTTCACGCGCGAGGAGCTGTGGTGCGTGATCCGCGACCTGCATGCAGTGCGCGGCATCACCGTGATCCTGGTGACCCACGACCTGCGCGAGGCCGTGTTCCTCGCCGACCGCGTGTTCGTGATGTCGGCGCGTCCCGGCCGGGTGCTGAGCGAGCGCGTGATCGACCTGCCGCGCCCGCGCGACCTCGAGGCGACCTTCACGCCGCACTTCCAGGAGATCGTCCACGCGCTGCGCGACCAGATCGTGCGGGCGCGGCAATGACCGCCACCTCGCTCTCGGTGCGGCTCGCGCCCTGGCTGTTCACGGTCGCGCTGTTCGCGGCCTGGGAGGCGGCGGTGCACCTGTTCCGCATCCCGCAGTTCTTCCTGCCGCCGCCCACCGCCATCGCCCAGGCCTTCGTCGACTACTGGCCCGCCATCTACCGCAACTCCCTGTTCACGCTCGGCACCACGGCGCTCGGCTTCGCGCTCGCGGTCGGCTTCGGCCTCGCGCTCGGGCTGGTGATCGGCTGGTCGCGCACCATCTATGCGGGCCTCTATCCGCTGATGATCGGGTTCAACGCCATCCCGAAGGTCGCGGTGGTGCCGATCCTGGTGCTCTGGTTCGGCATCGGCGCCGTGCCGGCGGTGCTCACCGCGTTCCTGATCTCGTTCTTCCCGATCGTGGTGAACGTCGCGACCGGGCTCGCCACCATCGAGCCCGAGCTCGAGGACGTGCTCAAGGCGCTCGGCGCCTCCAAGCTCGACATCATGCGCAAGGTGGGAATTCCGCGCGCACTGCCCTACTTCTTCGGCTCGCTCAAGGTCGCGATCACGCTCGCCTTCGTCGGCTCGGTGATCTCCGAGACCATCGCGTCGAATGTCGGCATCGGCAACCTGATGCTGCAGGCCCAGGCCCAGTTCCTGGTGCCGCTGATCTTCGCGGGGCTGATCGCGCTCGCGGTCGAGGGCATCGTCATGTACTGGCTGATGGCCGTGCTGGAGGCCCGCATGACCGGCTGGGCGCACCGCTCGGGTTTCGCCCAGGGCTAGTCGTAGCGCCGTAGCTCCGGTGAGCGAAGCGACGCCCGGGGATGCCGCTCCCGCATCTCGCTGCGAGCTGCCGGCTAAGCAGTTTTCCCGAGGACGGCGGACGCTTGCGACGTCTCCCGGGCCGGCGCAGTGTAGCCCGGTCCGACCTCCTCCGATCGGAACCCCGGATGGATGCTCCGCGCGATCATCGGGTGGCGCCCAGCCCCGACGATATTCTGGCGAGCTTCTCCGAAGCCGTGCTGGCGACCGATTCCGCCTGGCGCATCGCCTACGCGAATCCGGCCGCCGAGCGCTTGTGGCGCTGCGGTGCGGGCGCCCTCCTCGGCCGCGACCTGTTCGCGAGCCTCAATTCCGGCCCGGCCGACGGGGTCCGGCTCTGCTGCGAGGCGTCGCGGGCGAGCGGCGAACGCGCCGCGGTCACGACCTTCTCGGACGTCGTCGGCGCTTGGCTCGAGGTCGGCGGTGCGCC
>PQAH01000117.1 GCA_003105195.1 Bradyrhizobiaceae bacterium | reverse complement strand
GGGCGCTGGAATCCGCTGATCGGATCCGGCTATCGGCCGTGCGTCTCCAGGACCTTGAGGCAGGCCTTGTGCAGTTTCGCCCGGTTTCTTTGCAGGCAGGCGAGAACCGCAAGATTGTCGGGGATCTGTTCACTGCAGAGCCGCGTGGCATCTCGCCTGCAGGCCCGCTGTTCCTCCGAAGTTCCTGAAAATATCGACGGCAATGCCGGCGGCGTGGATTGCGCCATGACGTTGCCGGATAGGATGCAGAACATGACAAATGAAATGGCGAAACGAGTCATTGCTGGCCTCCTGGATGTCACGGGCAGGTCCAAGTCAAGCGATAGGCGAGGGGCGGGCTCCAAAGCGACACGATGTCGAGGCGCCGCGCGAATCTTCTCGTACGCAACGCAGTCTCCACGAAACTCGATCCGATTTCCACGAAGCCGGTCGGAACCGTGACGTTCAGGGCCGGGGCTCTCGGCGGCGAGCGTGTTCGGCGCCGTTCGCTCCGGCGATGCGAGGACGCCGGTCGGATCATTCTAGCCGACGGCAGCAGCGCATCGGTCAGGTGCCGGGCCGCCTGGACATGATCGGCGCCGATCATTGCCGGGCAGAGCCGCGGAGAGACGATCATGCTCGCCAAGTCGGCTCTCATCACCTTGCCCCTCGCGATGGCGCCAGTGCACGCCTTCGGGAGCGCCTCCCAGGAATGTGCCGCCGGCATGGCGCGGCGAGACCGGCTCGATCACAAGGGATTTCGTTCGCGCGCGAAACGATATGGCCTGCAGGCGGAGAACGTCGCCTATGGCTGCGCAACGGAAGCCTGCGCCCGGGCCATGTGGCGGAAGTCGCCGCGACACGCGCGGAACATGATGTTGCCCGGGCTCAAGGAGGTATCATCGGCACGCAGTCGCAGCCGCCGGACTGATCTCATCGCCGGCATTCTCGACCCGGATTAGAGCCGCGGGGGCAACGTCAAGGCGACACGACGAACTGACCCCCGTATTGCCTTCGCAGGGTCAGTTCCGGGGTGCCGATTGATAGCTCGAGACGGTTCACCTGCTTGCGCCGTTCGCCTGGGGCGAGGGCGGGTTGTGCAGCGGGCCGGGGTACAGGCACTCGAGCGGCCGGCCGCTGGCGCGGTGGTGGGACGCCGCGTCGTAGGAGCACACATGGCCGGGGGATCAGGCTGCCGGCGGCCGAGGTTGCGCCGCGCCGAGCTGGAAACCTCGGCCGTGAGATCAGGCATTCTCCCTCGATCCGAAGACCGCCGGTGCGTTGGTCTCGACGACGGGCTGCGGCGTCTCGTTCACCATCAGCCTGAAGACATCGGGCCGTGCATAGTGCCCCGACACGTCGAAATCGTACTTGCCGCGCGCCACCTCGGCGGGATCTATCTCCGCGGTCAGCACGGCGTCCTGGTCGAACACGCGCTCGGTGAGCATCCGCCCGAGCGGGCCGATGATGCAGCTCCCGCCGTGCATGAGGATGGTCTCGGGCGCGGGATTGCCGTCGATGGCGTAGTCGGCCGGATAGTCGCTCCGGCGCGTGAACTGGCAGGCCGAGAATACGAAGCAGCGGCCTTCGAGCGCGATGTGGCGGACGGTGGATACCCAAGTCTCGCGATCGTCCGCCGTCGGCGCGCAATAGAGCGAGACGCCTTTCGCGTACATCGCCATGCGCAGCATCGGCATGTAATTCTCCCAGCAGATCACTGCGCCGAGCTTGCCGAGCGGCGTCTGAAGCACGGGCAGCGTCGCGCCGTCGCCGAAGCCCCACACCAGCCGCTCGGCTGCCGTCGGCATGAGCTTCCTGTGCTTGCCGAGCAAGCTGCCGTCGGGCGCGAAGAAGAGGACCGTGCAGTAGAGCGTCCCCTGGTCGCGCTCGATGACGCCGACGACGAGATGGATACCGTTGACCGCCGCGATCTCGGCCATGCGGCCGACATGCGGCCCGGGCACGTCGATGGCGCCGTCGAAGTAGATGCGGAAGGCCTCGCGGCCGGCCGGCGTGCGGGAACCGACGCGGGCGCCGAAATCGAGGCCTTTGGGGTAGCCTCCGACGAAGGCTTCCGGAAAAACGACCAGCTTGGCGCCTTCCGCTGCTGCCTTGGCCGCGTAGTCCCCGAGCTTCTCGATCGTGCGGTCCGGATCGAAGGCAACCGCGGCCGTCTGCACGACAGCTCCGATGAAGGGCCTCATCATGATACTCCCGAACGAATGGTTGTCGGCAGACTGCAGGTGTGTCCGCCGTGGACGTCACGACCGGTCCCGGCGGCGTCGCCGGGCGGCTTGCCGCGAGGGGACCGGCGTATATCATCGAATTGATGAAGAAGATCCGCCAGACCACATTGAGAAGTCCGCGTCCCGTCTTCCGTGATGAGCGGTTCAGGGCCGACCATGCGAATGTAACGGGCCATATGGCCTCCGGAACTCAAACGCATCATAGCAGGTCGCCGAATCCCCATGTCCACACGGGCACGACCGCGGCACAGCGTACGCGCGCCCTTGCGGGTCGTGGAGTGCGTTTCCGTCGTCACGCTGCGGTCGTCATGGCTGCGCTTTCCTTGGCAGGCGTCGCTCAGACCGCGTCGTCGGCGCCGCGCAACGAGGCCGAGCGCCGGGCGATCTGCGCCGAGGCCGAGGAGCGCTACCGCACGGTCACGGGCCGGGCCTCGACGGACGAGCCGGTCGCCGTCGTCCTGATGTACAAGGACACGTTCTGTCCGGCGCACCTGACGGTCAAGCAGGGCGCCCGGTTGCGCTGGGTCAATGTGGACAAGCGCACCTCGCACAGCGTGTGGTTCCGGGACGCCGGAAAGCCCGAATCCGAGCGCGCCTTCGCGGAAGAGGCGATCGAGTTCACCGTCGACCTGCCGGTGGGCGACCATCCCTATCTGTGCGGCCCGCACTGGGAGCGCGAGGGCATGATCGGACGGCTGACCGTGACCGAGAGATAGCGGGCGCGGATCGCTGTCCGGGCACGTCCGGACGCTGCGCCGCGTCGCAAGCCGAGAAATCCCTCACCTCCGTCGCTCATCCCTTGTACTCGAGGATGTAGAGTCCGCCGTTGAAGTCAGTGCCGTAGATGACGCCGTCGGTGGACACCCATACGTCGCAGGATTGGATGACTCTCGCGCGGGCGGGACGGTGGTCGACCAGCCGCTTCGGCGTCGGCGGCACGAAGGCGGCGACCTCCTCCGGACGGTGGGCGTCCCGGATGTCGAACACGCGGATTCCGGCATTCTGATATGTCGCGAAGATCAGATCGGAGCTGACCAGTGCGTCGGGGCGGTTCTCGTGGATATTGTGCGGACCGAAATGACCGCCCTTGCTGCAGTAATCGGCTTCGCGCGGCATCGGAAAGGTCGAGATGCTGATCGGATTGGACGGCTCGCGGATATCGAACATCCAGATGTGCTTGAGCCCGTCCTCGCAGTTGTCCAGCACCGCCTCGTCCAGCACGACGAGCAACTGACGGTCCGGCAGCGGGAGGCAATTGTGCGTCCCGCCGCCGTAGGGCGGCGACCAGTTTCGGTGCGTGACGAGCGTCGGCGCCGTCCGGTCCGCCACGTCGATCACGACCAGTCCGGCATCACGCCAGGCGCCGTAGGCGATATCGCCGTGCACGATCGCGTGATGGAGGCCGTTGCGCCGCGTCGACGGCCAGCCCGGCTGCTCCCCGGCTGCGCTGTTCATTCCCGGCAGCCAGTAGCGGCCCGCTTCGCGTGGGCGCGTCGGATCGCTCATGTCGACGGTCATGAAGATATAGTCGGTGAATCCGTCGAGCAGTGCCGAGACATAAGCCCAGCGCCCCCCGACATACCAGATGCGGTGGATCCCGCCTCCGTCGACCGGCATGAAGCCGATCCGCCTGGGCTCGGCCGGCCTCGAAATGTCGTAGACGGCCATGCCGGCGGTCCAGTTGCGCTCCCGTGGTCCGGCGCTGTCGGCGGTTCCGACCTTCTTGCCGAGCGCGCCCTTGTAGTAGTGCCGCTCGTCCTGGAATTCCGCCGCCGCGAACATGTCCTTGGCGTTGATCACCAGCAGCAGGTCGCCGTGGGTCTGAAGGTGGATGGTCCAGGTGTTCGGCGGCGCAGGTACGTGGGCGACCGCCTTCGGCGCGCGTGGATCGCGGACGTCGATGACGCTGAACCCCTTCGAGAACATGTGGCCGACATAGGCGTGGCACTTGTTGACCATCACCTGCACGCCGTCGGGCCGCCCGCCCTGGTCGCAGTGGCCGAGCAGCGTCATGTTCCTGACAAGATCCGGCGTCGGCAGATCCTGACTGGCCATCGCCTATTGCTCCTCGCCGCTACCCGGCGCATCGGTGAATTGCATCACGTCTCCTCGCGCGCACGGTTGTAAGGATGATCGCGATCGTTGCCGAATGCAGCACGATAGCCGTCATGGCGGTATCCTTTGTACTCCAGCACGATGCTCAGCGTCAGGATGAGCAGCAACAGGGCCAGGATCGCGCCGGCCAGTGCCGGGATCGAATACTGCATCAGGCCCGACGCCACGGCGCCGAAGGCGAACAAGCCGGCGAAGTAGCCTGCAGTCTTGTGATAGGCCTCGAAGCGCCTGCGGCGCGGCGTCATGTTGTAGTGGTCGCCCCACCAGGTCGCAGGATCGTCGGGATCCGCCGTGAAGTAATAGCGTCCGCCGTGCTTGCCGCGTAGCCAGGCCGACACGATCTGCAGGCACCCGAAGGCGACGGTGAGGATACCGAATATCGAATGCATCGTGCCGCTGAAGCCGCGGCTGACGGTCAGCGCCACCGCGGCCCCGACCAGCGTCAGGCCGATGGCGGCATAGAGCCCGAACTTGTGAATGCTGAACCACCACCAGGCGACGTTGCCCAGCCTGATCTCCTCGCGAATGCCGTGCGGCCGGGGCTTCGGCTTGCCGAACCTGATCGTGAGAATGCAGGCCGGAACCAGCACGAACCAGATCGCGACCATGAGAATGGCATGGTAGGTCCAGTTGATGTGAACCGTCCGACCCAGGAACTCGAGATAGACTTCCGTTGGAATGTGAGATTGCGTCACCTTCGTCGCTCCGCGGGGAGCCTCCCTTGTCGGCCACGCTCGGACCGCGACGGCCCCAATGCAGATCGGCGAAGCACGAGCCTTCTCCTGCCGGGGCCGCCGGCCAGCTAGCGTTTGAGCAGTGGACTTCCGTACAGGCCGGTCGGTCGGTACAGGAGAATCACGATCATCGCGGCGAACGGCGCCATCAGCGCCAACGGCGCATAGATCAGCGAGCCGATCGACACGATCTGCCCCACCAGGAGGCTCGAAACCAGGGTGCCCTTGATGCTGCCCAAGCCGCCGATGATCACGATCATGAAGGCGAAGGCGAGGACCTCCAGCCCCATCTGCGGGTCGACCATGATCAGCGGCGCGTGGAGCGCGCCCGCCAGGGCGGACAACGCGCCCGCCATGATGAACGTGATGCTGAACAGCCGGTAGACATTGATCCCGAGCCCCTCGACGTGCTCGACATCCTCGATGCCCGCGCGGATCGCCTTGCCGATGATGGTCCGATTCAGGAACAGGAGGATGCCGACATAGACCAGACCGGCGATCGCGATGACCACAAGTCGATAGACCGAGATCTCCGTGTCCAGGATGCTGACCTGGGTCTCGATGGGGACCGGCACCGGTCGCGGCACGACACCCCAGAACAGCTTGATCACGCCGATCCCGCCGATCAGGATCCCGAACGACGTGATCATGCTGAACGTGATGTCGCGCTCGTAGATCCGCAGGAACACCAGGCGCTCGACCGCGAGACCCGCAAGCCCGCCGATCGCCATGCCGCATGCGACGCCGAGCCAGAAGTTGTCGACCAGCACCCCGACGCTGTAGGCGAAATAGGCGCCAATCGAATAGTAGAGCAACTGATCGAGGCTGATGATGCGCATCAGGCCGAAACAGAGCGACAGGCCGATCGACAACAGGAAGTAGATGCTGCCGAGGCTGAATCCAAAGACGACGCTTGAGAACAGCAACTGGAGGTCGACCATGCTACCCCTCACATCTCCCGACCTTCCGCCGGCGACCGGCGCCGCCAGAGGCTCGACCAGAGGCCGACCAGCCGCGGCTCGAGCGTGCCCCAGATGCCCCGCTCTCCCGCCAGCATGATGAAGACCAGCAGGAAGCCGATGATCAGCTCCCAGTTGCCGAGCGCTTTGCTCAGCACATCCTTCATGCCCGTGTAGGCGATCGCGCCGACCAGCGGCCCGTAGAGCGTCCCGACCCCGCCGAGGATCGTGACGACGACCGGGTCGGCCGCGCGGGCGGGGCTTGTGATCTCCGGGCTGACGAATCCGAGGTAGACGGCATACATCGCGCCGGCCAGTGCCGTCGTCGTGTTGGCGATGACGAAGGCGAGCAGACGAATCCGGAAGCTGTCGTAGCCGAGGAACCTGAGCTTATCCTCGTTGATCTTCGTCCCGAGGCAGCAGGCGCCGTAGACCGTGTCGTCCAGGTACTTGTAGAAGGCCCAGACGGCAAATCCGACCAGAAGCGCGAAGACGAAGAACTGGTTCGGACGCGTGAGATCGAGCACGGGGGTCGAGGAGAGGCTGGTGAGAAACCACAATCCGTTGTCGCCGTGGGTGATATTGGCCAGCACCTTCTGCATCAGGAAGAAGATGATCACCGCGAGCGCCAGATTGACCAGCGCGAAATAATCGCTCCGCAGGCGGACGAACAGCGGACCGACGACCAGCGACACCAGGATTCCCGCAGCAATGCCCAGGAGAATGCCGACATACGGGTTCGTGCCGTAGTAATAGAAATAGAACGCCGCGGCATAGGCCCCCACCGCGAGATAGGCGGGTTGACCAAAGGAGATCAATCCGACGCGGCCGAGCAGGAAATTGCAGCCGATCGTGTAGATCGAGAAGATCATGATCTCGTTCGCGAACGGCAAGGGCACGAACATGCGCAACACGGCAACCAGCCCGAAGGCCAGCAGCAATCCGCTCCACCAGCGCAGAATGCCCATTTGTCTCACGATCCTTTCATGCCCGCAGCGCAGCTCTAGAGGTAGCGTTCGCAGGACTCCGGAGTGACGTCGGCGCGCTCGCGCAGCTCCGCCATGATCCGTCCCTCGTTCAGCGCATACACGCGGTCCGCGATGGCGCAGACCAGCGGCAGATTCTGCTCCACGATGACCAGCGTCGTGGTCTTGCTCAGCTCGCGGAACACCTCTTTCAGCTGGAGAACGATGCTGGGCGCGAGGCCTTCGGTGGGCTCGTCCACCAGCATCAGGCTCGGACGGCCGAGAATCGCGCGGCCGATCATCAGCATCTGCCGCTCGCCGCCGCTGAGATAACCCGCCTTGCGGTCCATCAGGCTCTTGAGCTTCGGAAAATAGCTGATGACCGGCGTCCAGTCGTAGTCCCGGCTCGCATAGCTGCCGAGCTCCAGATTCTCCCGGACCGTGAGATCGGAGAACACTCTCTTGTCCTGCGGCACGTATTTGAGGCCCATGCCGGCGATCGCATAGGCCGGCAGGCCAAGGAGACTCTTGCCGTCGCACTCGATCGAGCCGCTGCTGGGCTTCAGGAAGCCGGCGATGGACTTCAGGAGCGTGGTCTTTCCCGCACCGTTGCGGCCGACGCAACCAACCACCTCACCGCGCCGTACACGCATGTCGATGTCGAACAGCGCTCGCGATGCCCCGTAAGCGACACTCAGCCCGCTGACCGTCAGGATGTCTCCGGCGTCGCTCACGCGGGCGCTCCCTGGTCGCCTGCCGTCACCTCGATCTGCCAATAGCTCCGTCTGACTTCGGGGTGGTGCAGGCATTCGTCTGGATCGCCGTCGGCAATGACCCTGCCCTCGTGCATGACCGTCAATCGCTGCAGGAATTTCTGCACGTGAGACAGCTTGTGTTCGACGATCAGGATCGTCTGGCGACCGACCTGCATGCGCAGGACGTCGAGCACGCCCTGGATCTCGGACTCGGCGAGTCCTGCCAGAGGCTCATCGAGCAGCAGCACGGTCGGCTCGGTCAGGACCGCCATCGCGATCTCCAGCCGACGCTTCTCCCCGAGGCTGAGATTCTTGACCATCCGGTCGCGGAGGCCTTGGAGACTGAAGGTCTCCAACGTGTGCAGGATCTTCGGATCGTGCCAAAGGCGCTTGCGGGTGTTGCGCAGAAGCTGGAACAGCGTGGCCTTTCGATGCGCACGAAAGAATGCCAGGACCAGATTGTCGACGACGCTGAGGTTGTCGAATGTCGAGGTCAACTGAAACGTACGCATCAAGCCGCGCGCCACCCGCTGCTGCGGGCTCATGCGTGTGATGTCCTCTTCGCGGAATCGTATCACGCCCTCGTCGGGCTGATAGTAGCCCGTCAAGAGGTTGAAGAAGGTGGTCTTGCCGGCACCGTTCGAGCCGATGATCCCGGCCACATCGTATTGCTTCAGCCGATAGCTGACCTGGTCGACCGCGACCAGGCCGCCGAAGCGTTTCGTCACCGCCTCCGTGCGGATTATCTCGGCGCGATCGGTCATGTCCCGCCCCCCGGCGCCTTCCTGCTGCGAACCGGCCGGCGGGGCGCGGCCGCCGCGCCGACGCACGGTGCGTCAGTAGCCCAGCGATTTCAGCGTAGGCAGAACGGACTCGCCCCCCATCGAACCCATGACGGTGAACAGGTCCCATTCCTGCTGTCGTTCGGCCGCGCCCTTGCCCTTCACGAGAAAGGCGGCGTGCTTGTAGACTGCCGCATGATCCTGTCGCCAGTTGGCGGGCCCCTTGACGCTGCTGAACTGGCCGCCATTGGCCAGCAGGGCGGCCGACACCTTCTGCGGGTCCAGTGATTTCGCGGTCTCGAAACCGCGGAACATCTCCGTATAGGCAATGTAGGCGATGGTCGCGTAGGCGTCCGGCGGCGTTCCGTACTTGCCGCGGAACAGCTCGGTGAACTCCTTTGCGCTCTTGGCCACCTCCTTGTCCGCGAAGCCGTTCAGATCGTAATAGAAGTAGTGCATGGCATAGACGTTCTGCAGCGCTTCGGCCGGCACGCCCTTGGCCACCACATTGGTGATGAAGGCGTTGAAGATCGTCATTTCCTTGCCGAGGCCCATCTGATGCGCCTGCTTGAGCAGCGCGACGGCGTCGGCACCGAACTGCGCGGCGATGAAGACGTCGGGCTTCGCCGCCCGCACTTTCTGCAGGACAGTGGTGAAATCGCTGGTTCCCAGCGACACCTCGTCGTAGCCGACGATTTCGCCGCCGTTGGCCTTTGCGGCCTCGTAGGCGCCGTCGCGCATGTCCCAACCCCAACTGTCGGAGCGGGCCAGGAAGAAGACGCGCTTCTTGCCGAGCGTCTTCACCGCCGAGAGGCCCGCCATGTAACCGACCGTCCACGGGCTGTACGCCGCGGCGAAGGTCGAGGCGGCGATCTTGCCCTTCTGGAATCCTTCCTTCGCCATCACGCAGACCGGGAAGTAGGGCATCGGCTCCTTGGAGACGATGGCGTTGATGGCATAGGAGAGCGGCGCCCAGGTCTGGCCGCCGATGCTGCGAATGCCTTCCGACACCATGTAGCGATAGCGTCGGACGCCGACATCGAGCTTTGCCTCGTCGTCGTCGACGATGCCCTCCACGGCGACCTTGCCCCACGGCATGCTGAGACCGCCTCTCTTGTTGACGACCTCGACCGCCAGCAAGGCCCCTTGCTTCTGGGTCTCGGCGACTGCGGCGAACGGCCCGGTCAGCGGCAGCAGGATGCCGACCTTGATCTTGCTGGGCTGGTCTGCATATGCGGCGCCCGATCCGAGCACACCGCACAGCAGAGAGACGGCCAACTTCCCTCGCATTCCACGCATGACGTCCTCCTCGGTTGTTTTGTCTTGATGCTCGCAGGCGCTCCGTTCGCGGGCGCGCGTCGACTCGGCCTGCCCGATCTGGCGGCGCGCAGCACACGAGGCTGCTCATTTGCGATCAGGATCCCCCCCTGTGCGCTTCTGTGCGAGCCTGACGCATTGGGGAAAGACATCGCTTGACTGATATCAAGATGTGCGGCGCGTGTGCCCAAGTGGAAGACGCGCGGCGCGACAATGAAGCCGCGCGTGTCACGTTATGAAAAAAGTATCAGCTGCAAGTTCTCCGAGCGACTTGGTGCGCGAGTACGTTGGCGCGTGCCGCGACATCGTGAAAGTCGTGTGCAGCGCAATATTCAAAACGTGAGAACCGGTTGACCGAAATCAACCGGATGCGGCGGCGAGGCCATGACACTTGTCCCATGACTCGAAGCGCGCGCGCGCGCTTCTCGCATCAGAGGGGACGTACATGGGAACCGCGAATTTCGGCCTCACCGGTCTGGACTGGCAGCAGCGGGTCAACTGGGAACGGCTGCGCGAGTACCGGATCGAGCGCGCGCGTCAGATGATGAAGAAGCACGGCCTCGGTGCGCTGCTGTGCATGTACGACGAGAACGTCCGCTACATCACCGGTACGCTGACGCCGGGCTGGAACCGTCTGAAGCCGGGACTGCGCTATGCCATGCTGTGCGGCGACGGACGGCCGATCCTGTTCGAGCAGGGAGACATCGGCTTCCAGATCGAGCGGCACGCGCCGTGGATCCCGAAGGACAACGTGCGCCACTCGTTCGCGTGGATCAAGGGCGCGGCCGGACCCGCTTCCACCCAGCAGGTGACGAAGTTCACGAAGGCGGTCCTGCAGGCCATGAAGGACAACGGCGTCGCCGGCCAGAAGCTCGGCGTCGACTTCGTCGACATCAACATGATCAACATCTTCAAGGAGAACGGCATTCATTGGGTCGACGGCATGACCCCGATGATGGAGGCGCGCGCCGTCAAGAACGAGGACGAGCAGGAGTGCTTCCGGATCGTCGGCGCGATCGGCGACGCCACCCACTGGGAGTGCATGAAGTTCCTCCGGCCGGGCATCACGGAGAACCAGGTGACGGCTCACCTGATGAAATATCTCTACAGCATACCGGGCATGGAGGATGTCGAGGATGTGATCGTCTCGTCCGGCCCCAACACCTGGCCCAACTGGCGCAATTTCTCCGACCGCATCATTCAGCCGGGCGACATCGTCTTCATGGATCTCGCCGCCCTGACCTGGAACGGCTACAAGTCCTGCTATTACCGGACCTACTGCGTCGGCAAGGAACCGACGCAGGAGCAGAAGGACACCTACGCCACCGCGCTGGAATGGCTCTACGATTCCATCGGCGCGGTAAAGGCCGGCGCCACCACGCGCGACATCGCGCTGAAGTGGCCTTCGGCGATGGAGACCTGGGGTTACGAGGACGAAGACCAGGCCGCGGCCAACCTCTGGGGCCACGGGCTCGGCCTCGCCCAATACGACCCGCCGGTCATATCGCGCATCTGGTCGCTCGATCATCCGGTCGAAATCGAGGAAGGCATGACCTTCGCGCTGGAAACCCAGCACGGCAAGCGATTCCGGTACGGCGTTCGCATCGAAGAAATGCTGATCGTGAAGAAGGCCGGAATCGAGATCGTCTCCAACTTCCCGGTCAAGCGGATCACCGTCGTCGACCCGCTCCCGGGCTACGGGGACCACGTGGTGTGATGCACCAGCCCCGGCGCGCTGCGTGGACGTGCATCCGGTTCGCGCAGGCCCGGTCCAAGAATCACACCATCCGCGCAACGGGGGCGGAGGCCGCGAGGTCAGGCGCATGACGATGATGTCCGCGGCGTGCGAAGTCGCCGGCGACGGTTTCATTCTGCCTTTGGGCGCGCCGGCGGCGACCAGCGACCGGGTCGGGCCGAAGGCGGCAAGCCTGGCGTCGCTCGCGCGGGCCGGGTTGCCGACGCCGGGCGGCTTCTGTCTCACGGCTCGGGCCTATCATGCGCAGATCGAGGCGCTGGGCCTGGCCGACATGGTGCAGGCCTACGACACTGCCGATATGCCGCTGTCGCGGCGCCTTTCCATCGATATCCGAATCGCGCTCTACGAGCAGCCGATCGCGGATCCCATCCTGGAACCGCTGCTCGCCTGCTGGCGCGACCTGCGCGCGAGCAGCGCACTGGTCGTCGTGCGCTCGTCGGCGCTGGTCGAGGATCGCAAGGGCGCGAATTTCGCCGGCCAGTTCGAGAGTTTTCTCGGCATCGCCGATGAGGACGAGTTTCTCGTCGCGGTGCGCGCCTGCTGGGCGGCGTTGTGGACTTCGAACGCCCGGCGCTACATGGACGGCCACGGGCTGTCGCCCTCCTCGACCGCGATGGCGGTGCTGATCCAGCCGCTGGTGCAGGCGATCGCCTCCGGCGGCGGCCTGAGCGAGACCGCCGAAGGACACATGTTGATCAGTGCCACCTGGGGGCTCGGCTCGGCGATCGCCCAGGGCGAGGTCGTTCCTGACCGCATCGTGCTCTCCCGACAGGGCTTCGTCCGCAAGATCGAGGCGGGACGCAAGGATCACAGCGAACGTTGCGCGCATGGCGGCGGGATCGTGGCCGGCGCGGTGGCGCCGGAGCTTGCTCGCAAGCCTTGCCTGGAGCCGGGCCAGGCGACGACGCTCGGTCGCATGATGCTGAAGGCCGCGCATCTCCACGGCGAGCCCGTCGAGATCGAGTGGGCGCTCGACGAGGAGGGGTTCAGGCTCCTGCAGGCGCGCGCCCTGCATGTCGAGCCTGCCGTGGTTCCCGACGAGATCTGGCTTCAGCATCCGGCCATGCACGGTCATCCGGCAGGCATCGGCTGGGCGTCGGGCCGGGCGGTGGTGGTCGGTTGCGAATGCGAGTTGTCGCGAGTGGCGCCCGGCGACGTGCTGGTCACGAAGGTGGCCGGTCCGGCGCTCGCTCATATCCTGCCGCGGGTCGCGGGAGTCGTCGCCGAGCTCGGCGGCTCGACCTCCCACATGGCGTCGTTGGCCCGCGAACGCGGAATCCCGATGGTGCTGGGCGTCCAGGACGCGACACGGCGAATTCCCGACGGCTGCCAGGTGGCGATCGACGGCGTCGCCGGAATCGTGCGCTGGATACGCTGATGCGTCCGCGCATCTTCGTCACCCAGCCGATTGCGAAAAGCGCGCTCGCTCGGCTGCGCCGCGTCGCGGTTGTCCGAACCAATCCCGACGCCGCCCGCATCCTCCCCAAGAGTGCGCTGATTGCTGCGGCGCGGAACCACGACATCCTGTTCACCAAGCTGCACGATCGGGTCGACCGCGCGGTCATCGCCGCCAATCCGGCTCTGCGTGCCGTCGCATCGCAATCCATCACACCGGACAACACCGACGTTCCCGAGGCGACGCGGCGCGGCATCGCCGTGACCGTGGTGCCACCGATCGTTGCCGAGGCGACGGCCGACATTCATTTCGGTCTCATCCTGGCGGTGGCGCGCCGCATCGTGGAGGGCGACCGACTGGTCCGGCGTGGTCGGTTCCCCGGCGGGCAATCCAACCTGCTCGCCGGGGCGGCCGTGTACGGCAAGACGATCGGCCTCATCGGCGGAGGCGGGCGCATCGGCCAGGCGACCGCGCGCCGCGCCCGCGGGTTCGGCATGCGCTTGATCTACTGGGGCCCGCGACGCAATCCCCAGGCCGAGCGTGACCTTTCGATGGACTATGTGCCGTTGGACGATCTGCTGCGGCAGGCGGATTTCGTTTCGGTTCACTCGCCCCTGCGGCCGGAGACGCACCATCAGATCGGCGCACGCGAGCTCGCGCTCATGAAATCCGGGGCGTTCCTGATCAACACCGCGCGCGGCCCGGTGGTGGACGAGGCGGCGCTGCTGCGAGCCCTGCAGAGGAGGCAGATCGCGGGTGCGGGCCTGGATGTGTTCGAGCACGAGCCGAGAGTTCCGCTCGCGCTGCGAAGACTGCCGAATGTCGTGCTGACGCCGCACCTCGGCAGCGCGGTGGCGGACGTGCGCGAGCAGATGGAGAATGCCGTTGCCGACAACATTCTCGCCCTGCTCGAAGGTCGCCGCCCTCCGAACATCGTCAATCCCGAGGTACTGGGTCGCGAAACGGCGACCACGGACGCCGGGATCGGGTCCCGGCTGACGGTGTAGCTCGATCGGCCGCAGCGTGCCCCGATCCGATGGATCGGCGCACGCTTTCGATTGCGCCGCGGCGCCCCGCCGCATGCGGCCCTCCGCCGTCGGGGCGGCGCTACCACCGCTTGGATGGCCGCCCCGACCTTCGTTCCGCCACCCTCAGTGCAGGTCGAACCGGTCGAGCTCCATCACCTTGGTCCAGGCGGCGACGAAGTCCCTCACGAACTTCTCCTTCGCGTCGGCCGCCCCGTAGACCTCCGCCAGCGCGCGCAGCTGGGAGTTCGAGCCGAAGATCAGGTCGACCCGCGTGCCGGTCCACTTGACCGCGCCGGTCCTGCGGTCGCGCCCCTCGAACACGCCGTCGGAGCCGGGCACCGCCTTCCACTTCGTGCCCATGTCGAGCAGGTTGACGAAGAAATCGTTGGTGAGCGTCCCGGGGCGCTTGGTGAGCACGCCGTGCGCGGGCTTGCCGACCTCGAGCACGCGCAACCCGCCGACCAGCACCGTCATCTCGGGCGCCGTCAGGCTGAGCAGCTGTGCCCGGTCGACCAGGTGCTCCTCCGCGGTCATGATCGGTTCGCGCAGGTAGTTGCGGAAGCCGTCGGCCTTCGGCTCGAGATGCGCGAAGGACTCGATTTCCGTCTCCTCCTGCGATGCGTCCATGCGCCCCGGCCGGAACGGCACCGCCACGTCGACGCCGCCGGCCTTCGCGGCCTTCTCGACCGCCGCGCAGCCGGCGAGCACGATCAGGTCGGCGAGCGAGATCTTCTTGCCGCCAGCGGCCGAAGCGTTGAACTCCTTCCGGACCGCCTCGAGCTTCGCCAGCACCTTGGCGAGCTCGGGAGGGTTGTTCACCTCCCAGTCCTTCTGCGGCGCGAGGCGAATGCGTGCGCCGTTGGCGCCGCCGCGCTTGTCGGAGCCGCGGAACGTCGAGGCCGAGGCCCAGGCCGTCGAGGCGAGCTCGGACACCGAGAGGCCCGAAGCCAGGATCTTGCTCTTCAGCGCCGCGACGTCCTTCTCGTCGACCAGCGGATGGTCGACCGCCGGAATCGGATCCTGCCAGATCAGCGGCTCCTTCGGCACCAGCTTGCCGCGATAGAGGCAGAGCGGGCCCATGTCGCGGTGCGTGAGCTTGAACCAGGCCTTGGCGAAGGCCTCGGCGAACTCCTGCGGGTTCTCGTGGAAGCGGCGCGAGATCTTCTCGTAGGCCGGGTCGAAGCGCAGCGAGAGGTCGGTCGTGAGCATCATCGGCGGATGCTTCTTCGTCGTGTCGAACGGATCCGGGACCAGGTCGGCGCCGGCGCCGCCTTTCGGCTTCCACTGCCACGCGCCGGCGGGACTCTTGGTGAGCTCCCATTCGAATCCGAACAGCGTCTCGAAGAAGGTGTTGTCCCATTTCGTCGGCGTCGGCGTCCACGCGCCTTCCAGGCCGCTCGTGATGGTGTGGCCCGCCATGCCGCTCTCGAAGGTGCTCACCCAGCCGAGGCCCTGGTCGCAGATGTCGGCGCCTTCGGGCTCGGGGCCGACATGGCTGGTCGGGCCGGCGCCGTGCGCCTTGCCGAAGGTGTGGCCGCCCGCGATGAGCGCCACCGTCTCCTCGTCGTTCATCGCCATGCGGGCGAAGGTCTCGCGGATGTCCCGCGCCGCGGCGACCGGATCCGGGTTGCCGTTCGGGCCTTCCGGATTGACGTAGATCAGGCCCATCTGCACGGCGCCGAACGGCGCCGCCAATTCGCGCTCGCCGCTGTAGCGGGTGTCGCCGAGCCAGGCCTCCTCGGCGCCCCAGTTCACGAATTCCTCGGGCTCCCAGGTGTCGGCGCGTCCGCCGCCGAAGCCGAAGGTCTTGAAGCCCATCGACTCCAGCGCGACGTTGCCGGCGAGGATCATCAGGTCGGCCCAGGAGATCTTGCGGCCGTACTTCTGCTTGATCGGCCAGAGCAGCCGGCGCGCCTTGTCGAGGTTGACGTTGTCGGGCCAGCTGTTGAGCGGCGCGAAGCGCTGCTGGCCCCGGCCGCCGCCGCCGCGGCCGTCGCCGATGCGGTAGGTGCCGGCGCTGTGCCACGCCATGCGGATGAAGAAGGGGCCATAATGGCCGTAGTCGGCCGGCCACCACGCCTGCGAATCCGTCATCAGCGCGTGCAGGTCCTTGATCACCGCGTCGAGGTCGAGGCTCTCGAACTCCTTTGCGTAATCGAAGTCCTTGCCCATCGGATCGGACACGGGGGTGAACTGGTGCAGCACCCCGATGTTGAGCTGGTTCGGCCACCAGTCGCGGTTCGTCCTGCCGCGCGCGTGCGGCACCGGGCACTTGCCCGTGCTCTCATCCGTCTTTGCGTCCATGTTCTTGCCTCCAATCGTGTTCTTCGGGGTCCGTATACAAAGATCGCCCGCGCCTGGAAAGTGATCCAGGTCGATGCGTTGAAGAGTGACGAGGCGCCGGTCGGTGCAGCGCATTGTCGCATCCCGCCCGCGCCCGCCGGGCTTGCTGCCGCAGCGCCTTCGACACGATGTCGCTGATGGTCATGTCGGTCTGCCGGGCGAGCCTCTGGGCAGGCTGGGCTGTCTCAGCTTTGCGGACGTGGCCCTGGTCCTTCATGGCCTTTGTCGGCCGTTCGCCAGGTGATACACAATTGCCTAACGCCCGTCATGAAGATCACCGCCCTCGAAACCCTGCGCCTCGGCGAATTCCCCAACCTGGTCTGGGTGCGCCTGCACACCGACGAGGGCCTGACCGGCCTCGGCGAGACCTTCTTCGGCGTCTCGGCGGTGGAGGCCTATCTGCACGACTGGTGCGCGCCCAAGCTCCTCGGGCGGGATCCGCTGATGATCGAGGCGCTCAACCGGGATCTCCTCGGCTATCTCGGCTGGCGCTCGGCGGGCGTCGAGACGCGCGCGCTCTCGGCGGTCGACATCGCGCTCTGGGACCTGTTCGGCAAGGCCTGCGGCCGGCCGGTGTGCGACATGCTGGGCGGGCGCTCGCGCGACCGCATCCGCGTCTACAACACCTGCGCGGGCACCAAATATGTGCGCGACGCGCGCGCCCAGGCGGTCGCCAACTGGCACGCCGGCGCGACCGAGGGCCCCTACGAGGATCTCGACGCATTCCTCAACCGCGCCGACGAGCTCGCCCTCTCGCTCCTGGAGCAGGGCATCACGGGCATGAAGATCTGGCCGTTCGACATCGCGGCCGAGCGCACGCGCGGCCTCGACATCTCGCCCGAGGAGCTGCGGCGCGCGCTCGCGCCCTTCGAGAAGATCCGCGCCGCGGTCGGCGACCGCATGGACATCATGGTCGAGTTCCATTCGCTCTGGTCGCTGCCCATGGCGAAGCGGCTCGCGCGCGAGCTCGCGCCGTTCGGGACCTACTGGCACGAGGATCCGTTCCGGCTCGACAACCTCGCCGACCTCGTCGACTACGCGGCGCATTGCGACACCTGGGTCTGCGCCTCTGAGACGCTCGCCTACACGCATTCCTTCCGCGAGTATCTCGCGACCGGCGCCGCCGGCGTGGCGATGCTGGACCTCTCCTGGTGCGGCGGCCTGTCGGAGGCGCGCAAGATCGCCGCGCTCGCCGAGGCCTGGCATGTGCCGGTCGCGCCGCACGACTGCACCGGGCCGGTGGTCTATGCGGCCTCCTGTCACTTCTCGCTCCACGCCCGCAACGCGCTGATCCAGGAATGCGTGCGCGCTTTCTATACGGGCTGGTACACCGAGCTCGTCACCGAGCTGCCCGCCGTCACGGCCGGCGAGGTGACCGTGAACATGCGGCCCGGCCTCGGCCTCGAGCTGCTGCCCGGCCTGGAACGGCGCGCCGACGCGGTCCGGCGCGTCAGCTCGTCCTGAGATGTCCGGGCATTCCACGCCGGCGGATGTCGGCCCTCAGGATCGCTTCCTTGGCGTCGACGTCCTGGCCTTCTTGGCCTTCTTTCCCGACGCCTCCGCCTTGGAGGTGCGCTCGAGATCCTGGCCGTGGGCGCGCTTGTAGGTCTGGATGTCCTTATTTCCGAGAGCGCCAGGCTCCGCGGCTAACGCGCCGTCGCCTCCAGCATCCGGACCATCTCGGCATAGCCGCGCGCCCGCGCGTGGTCGAGGGGCGTGCGGCCCTGCCGGTCGGCGATGCGCGCGTCGGCGCCGGCTTCCAGCAGCAGCCGCACCGTCGCGGTGTGCCGCGGCCCGCCGTCGCCGAGCACGACCGCTTCCATCAGCGCTGTCCAGCCGAGATTGTTGACATGGTCGAGCGGCGCCCCGGCCGCGATCAGCGCGCGAACGACACCGTCGTGCCCGAGATGAGCCGCCGCGATCAGCGCGGTCCCCTCGTAGCGACTGGTGATCAGCGTCGCGCTCGCGCCGCCCGCGAGCAGCGCCGCGAGCGTCGCGACGTCGTCGCGCACCGCCGCGATCGTCACGGCATCGTAGCGCTGGCCGTCGACGAGGCCGGGGTCGGCGCCCGCCGCGAGCAGCGCCCGCGCGGCCGCGCCGTCCCCGGAACGCCGCCACATGCAGCGGCGTGCGCCCGTTGCCGTCCCGCGCATTCAGGCCGCCGCCGCCGGCGAGGCGCCGGATCTCGTCCGCGTCCCCGCGCGCCGCGGCGGCGTGCAGCCCCGTATAGGCGGCAAGCTCGCGCTCGCTCGGCGGCGTCTGGCAACGCGCTCCGGTCGGCCCGACGATGGCGATCGCGAGGGCGGTGGCGAGCAAGAGCAGGCGGCGCATGCTGGTGCTCCCTGGCGGGTGGATTTCGCGCCGCCATGCTGGCATCAAAGCCACGGCTTCCCAAGTGCCCCCATCCGCCGGTGTCCTCCATGGTCCATCCGACGTCCCGCCGACCGCCCGCGCTGCGCCGCTCCTGGCTCTTCCTTCCGGGGGCCGATCGGGAGGCGCTCCTTCGCGCCGCCGCGCTCGGCGCGGACGTGCTGATCCAGGAGCTCGAGGACTTCACGCCGCCGGAGCGCCGGCCGCAGGCGCGGGCGCTGGCCGCGGAGGTCTACGCGGCCTGGCGCGCCGCGGGCGCGCTCGCGGCGGTGCGCGTCAACCCGCTCGAGACCGAGGGTCGCGCCGATCTCGAGGCCGTGATGCGGGGTCGGCCGGACATCGTGATCATGTCCAAGGTGGCCGGGCCCGGGCAGGTCGTCGCGCTCGATCGAGAGGTGTCCCGCCTGGAGCAGGCCTTCGGCATCCCGCCCGGGAGCACCGAGCTCGCGCCCAACATCGAGTCGGCACGCGGCATCATGCAGACCTATGCGATCGCCCGGGCGAGCCCGCGCGTCGCGGCCGTGCTCGGCTCGACCGAGGACGTCGCCGCCGATCTCGGCGCTCCGCGCAGCCGCGACGGCGGCGAGCTCGCCTATGCGCGCCAGCGCCTGCACCTCGAATGCACGGCCGCCGGCGTCGTCTCGGTCGACTGTCCCTACACCTTCGCGGATCCCGAAGGCTGCGAGGCCGACGCCCGCAGGGCGCGCGCGCTCGGCTACGTGGCGAAGAGCGCCGTGGATCCCGCCCATGTCGCGATCGTCAACCGCGTGATGACGCCGTCCGCCGCGGAGGTGCGCGAGGCACGCGCCGTGGTCGAGGCCTTCGAGTCCGCGCGCGCGGCCGGCCGCGAGCGCGCGTTGCGCGGCGACCTGCTGATCGAAATGCCGACCTATGCGAGCGCCCAGCGCCTGCTCGCCCGCGCGGCCGCGCTGGGGCCGGCGGAGCGGTAGCGCGCCGCGCTCAGTCGACGATGGCGGCGAGATAGGTCGACAGCGCCAGTCCCATGTCGATCGCGACATAGCGGTCGAGCGCGCGGATCAGGTGCCCCTTCTGGGCCACGGGGATGTCCTCGTGCACGATGATGTTCGTGAACTCCGCCTTCAGCCGCACATACGAGGCGATGAACCATTTCGGATCGAGGCCGACGTCGCGGTGCTGGATCCCGATGCGCCGGACGCTGTTGGCGTAGGTCACGTCGAAGTCCGACGTGAACAGCCGCGTCCAGTGCTCCCGCTGCTTGCGCTTCAGGCGCTCGATGATCTCGTCGCCGACCAGCGGCCCGACCTCCGAGCCGCGGACCGAGGCGTAGAAGTCGGCGATCACGCCGTCGAGCTTCGGGTCCACGATCTCCCACGCCTTGCGCGCGTTCGCGCGGCAGGTGTCGTCGATGCCGAGGAACGTCATCAACCCGGCATACATGGCATTGGCCGAGCGATCCTCCGCGTCGGCGGCACCGAAGCGCGCCCGCCCCGCTGCACCGCACGGCGGCACGGGGCTGCCCGCGTCGTCCGGCTCCCGCGCGCGGCTCGAATCCGGATCGGTATCGGTGACGAACGTCATGGCGGTCAGGTGGAGGGCCCGAAGACTCTTGAGATCGCACCCGGCATAACGGCGCAGCCCCTGCGTCGGGAGCGATGCGCCGGGCAGCCGACGCCACAAGTGTGTGCGCTCGCGGTAAATCAATCCTGGACCGCCTCCGACCTCGATCATTGATGTGGATTATGCCGCGTCTCGCGGGAGGCTCGGCGACACGCCCTGCGATTGCGGAAAGGTGACGGCGTGATACCGTAAGGTGCATCGCGGGCGCGGACATGTGCACCTGTCACCGACGCAGCTTCCTCCTGGCCGGTCTCGTCCTCGCCGGCGCGGCGCGCGCGCCGGCGCTCGGCGCGTCGGAAGAGGCTTTCGTCGCGGCGGCGTTCCGCATGCGCGACGAGGCGGTGGCGCGTGGCGACCAGCCCTATGGCGCGGTCCTGGTGCAGGCGGGCGAGATCGTCGGTTACGGCCCGAGCCGTGTCGTCGCCGACCGCGACCCGGATGCCCATGCCGAGCGCGTCGCCCTCCGGGACGCGCAGCGCCGTCTCGGCGCCTCCGCGATCCGCGACGCCGTGCTGTTCTCGAGCTCCCGGCCCTGCGCGGCGTGCGAGACCGCGCTCGCCGAGGCCGGCGTCGCGCGCATGGTGTTCGGCCGGGCCGCGACCGACGCCGGCCGGCCGATGCGGCGCGGCGGGTAATGGCGATGCGGGACGGACGACGCTTGCAATCCGCGGCGTGCCTCTGGCTCGCCGCGATCATGGTGCTGGCGATGACCGGACGGGGTCCCGCGGACACGCGATCCTCCTCCGCGCAGGCGATGCTGGCCGCGGCCGAGCGCGGCGACCTCGCGGCGCTGCGGACCCTGATCGCCGGGCGCGCGCCGCTCGACCCCGCCGACGGCGCCGGGCGCACGCCGCTGCTGATCGCGATCGAGCGCGGCCACCTGACGGCGGCCGAGCTGCTGGTCGGGGCGGGCGCCGACGTCAACGCCCAGGCCGGCAACCGCGACACGCCCTGGCTGCTCGCCGGCGCGCGCGGGCATGCCGGGCTGCTGCGCCTGATGCTCCCGCGCGGCCCCGACCTCGCCTTGCGCAACCGGTTCGGTGGCAGCGCGCTCATCCCGGCCTGCGAGCGCGGCCATGTGGAGGCCGTGGCGGTGCTGCTGGGCAGCGGCATCGACGTCGATCACGTGAACGACCTCGGCTGGACCTGCCTGCTCGAGATCGTGATCCTCGGCGACGGCGGGCCGCGTCATCGCGAGGTCGCGCGGCTGGTGCTCGCGGCCGGCGCGAACCCGAATCTCGCCGATCGCGACGGCGTCACGGCGCTCGCCCACGCGCGCCGCAAGGGTCAGCGCGAGATCGCGGAGCTGATCGCGGCGGCCGGCGGGAGATAGACGGGCCATCCGGGCCGAAAAAAGCCCCGCCGCGGCGGGGCCGAGATCATGCGGGCCTCTTGTCGTCGGCGCTCCGGCAGGCCCGTGCCTGTGTCGCCGAAAACGAGGAGCCCCGCTCGCGCGGGGCTCCCGATCGGGGGTCCGGTCAGCCGGCTCAGCGCGGCTGGGCGGGAGGCGTGGACGGCGCCGGCGCCGCCGTCGGGCCGCGCATCGGAGCGCTCGCATCGCCGCTGCCGGTGGTCGCCGGCCCCGGCGCCGCGCCGGTGGTCGCGGCCGGCGGGCTCGTGTTCGTCGCAGTGGTCGTGTCGCCGCCGCGGTTCATCATGTAGAAGATCGCGCCCACCACGAGGATCAGTGCGAGCACCCCGGCGACCCACGCGCCGGCGCCGACGCCGCGATCGACCGGCCGGTAGTCCGTGCTGCGATTCGGGTCGGTCCGGCGGGGGTCCAGATTCGGATCGAGATTGGCCATGCGAATTCTCCTTGTGCCACGCTCCCGGGAAAACGCCCGAAACCGGGCGCTGTTCCGCCCGCGCGTCCGGATTCCGGCGGTACCTCGGAGAATCTCGTGCGAAGTCAGGACGTTCGGAGCAGCCCCGGCAGCCGCGCGGCGATCAGCGCGGCCTGGGTGCGGCTGTCCAGCTCGAGCCGCCGCAGGATCGCCGACACGTGCAGCTTGACCGTGTTCGGCGACACGGTGAGCGCCCGTGCGATCTCCAGATTGGTCTTGCCCTCGCCCAGCAGCGCGAACACGTCGCGCTGGCGCGGGCTCAGCGCGTCGACCCTGTCCTGCACGGCATCGCGCGGTGTGTCGAGGCGCGGCGCGGCGCCGGTCTCGCGCATCGCCAGCACGGATTCGCGCACCGAGCGCTGGATCACACTGGTGATCGACGCCAGCATCGAGGCGGGGGCCTCGCGCAGCTTCGGCGACTCGTCGTCCCGCAACGGGAGGAGCGCGCTCACGTCGAGATGCAAAAGGGCTGCGCCTTCGCGCCGCTCGCGCGAGAGCGGCACCCCGAGCATCAGGAACCAGCGCCGCGCCTCCGGCGAGTGGCACGGATAGACGTGCGTGAGCAGGTCGAGCTTGCCCGCGAGCAGGTCCGCAAGCTCGTCCCGCAGCAGGCGCAAGCGCTCGTCGTTCCCGTTGCAGAAGTGGAGATAGCGGCAGCCCACGCCGTGTTCGGGTGTCGACAGTCCGCCCCGGCGGCCGAACTCCTTCCACGCCTCGTTGACGCCGACGATCGTTCCCTCCGCGTCGACCACCGCAGCGTTGACCCGCAAGGTGTCGATGCCGACGAAGCGGTCGATGATCTCGTTCATGGGCGGTCGGTGGAAGCGCTGGAGCGGCGGCTGTCGGGGCTTGTTCCGAGAGAGGGCATGTCACGGCCGAGAAGTCGACACTGTCTGATTCGCTCCCTCCTGAGGCAGGCAGAAAAGCAGTCCTGTCCCCGCGGCCTTTCGTCACTTCGGACTAGGCATAATAATAATGGGCTATAGAGCCTAGTTTATTTGATTAGTGTAAGTAGTGTCGAGACAACCTGCAATTGGGCATTGGGTAACATGGTGTGCCTGCTCAGCACCGGGCAGAATCCGTTAACCAGACTAATCCTAGAAATACTTCAGATGTGACGAAAAGACGTTCCGTCACAAGAAACGGCGGTTCGCTCTCGCCGCAATGCCAATGCCCTGGATCGACACTTTCGCGGCACCCTGCCGCCTCTGGAGACGACACCGATGACCTCCTCCCCCGCCGACCCGAAGCGCGGTTTCGGGTCTCGCCTGTTCACCGACCGCAAGATCGCCACCAAGATCGCCATCGGATACGCGGCCGTGCTCGTTATCACCATCGCGATCTCGGCCCTCGCCTACCAGTCGCTGGTGCGCATCGGCCATGGCTTCGAGGACTACAGCCAGCGCGTGGCGGTGGTCGATCTCTCGCGCGAGCTCGATCGCGCCTTCCTGGACCTTCGCCGCTACGTGCGCGAATACGCGATCAGCGGCGTCGCCGCCGACCGCGAGGCGGCCGAGAAGGCCCGCGGCGTGGTGCAGGAGCTGCTGGCCAAGGCGCTCGACACGATCAAGGACGGCGAGCGGTCGGCCAAGACCAAGCACCTCGCCGGGCAGGTCGAGATCTACACGCGCGACTTCCAGCGCATGAGCGCGCTGCGGCGCGAGCAGAGCTCGCTGGTGCGCGAGACGCTCGACCCGGTCGGGACCAGTCTCGCCGCGCGTCTCGAGCAGCTTCAGGCCCGCGCGCCGACACCCGCCGCCGCGGGTCTCGCGGGCGAGGCCTTCCGGCACGTGATGGCGGCGCGCCTGAACGCGGGCCGGCTGCTCGACCGGCACGAGAAGGAGGCCGGTCCCCGGGTCGAGAAGTCGCTCGCCGACCTCGCGAACGTCATGACGTCGCTCGGCGCCGCCGTCGCCTCCGGCGATGCGCGCCGACTCTACGAGGAGTCGAATGCCGAGGTCGCGCGCTACGCCGAGGCCTACAAGAAGGCCGCCGCCGATGCGGCCGCGATCGACGCGCTGGTCAACGGCGAGATGCGGAAGGTCGCCCAGGCGATCGCCGAGGACGCCGAGGCGATCAAGCGCTCCGGCGTCGCGGAGGAGCACCAGATCGAGCAGGAGACCGCGCGCATGATCGCGTGGACCGAGACCTTCGTGCTCGCGCTCGCGCTCGCCGGCGTTGCTTTGGGGCTGGCGCTCGCCTGGCTGATCGGGCGCGCGATCTCCCGGCCGATCCGCCGGATCGGCGAGGTGCTGCTGGAGCTCGCCAACGGCAACAAGGCCGTCGAGGTGCCCTATGCGGACCGCGGCGACGAGGTCGGTGACAATGCGCGCGCCGCCAAGACCTTCAAGGAGAACCTGCTGCGCATCGAGCGCATGGAGGCCGAGCAGAGGGAGGCCGAGCGCCGCGCGGCCGAGCAGCGCCGTGCCGACATGCACCGTCTCGCCGACGAGTTCCAGTCGGCGGTCGGCAACATCGTCGAGACCGTGTCCTCGGCCTCGACCGAGCTCGAGGCAGCGGCCGGCACGCTGACCCGCACCGCCGAGACGACCCAGCAGCTCTCCGCCACCGTGGCCTCGGCCTCGGAGGAGGCCTCCGCCAACGTCCAGTCGGTCGCGACCGCGTCCGAGGAGATGGCGTCCTCGGTGGGCGAGATCTCGCGCCAGGTGCAGATGTCGAGCGAGATCGCCGCGGAGGCCGTGAAGCAGGCCGAGGCGACCAATGCGCAGATCACCGAGCTCTCCAATTCGGCGAGCCGCATCGGTGACGTCGTGAAGCTCATCACGGCGATCGCCGAGCAGACCAACCTGCTGGCGCTCAACGCCACCATCGAGGCTGCGCGCGCCGGGGATGCCGGTCGCGGCTTCGCGGTCGTCGCCCAGGAGGTCAAGGCGCTCGCCTCGCAGACCGCCAAGGCGACCGAGGAAATCGGCACCCAGATCGCCGGCATGCAGGCCGCCACCGGCCAGTCGGTCGCCGCCATCCAGGGGATCGGCGGCACGATCGCTCGCATCGCCGAGATCGCCTCCACCATCGCGGCTGCCGTGGAGGAGCAGGGCGCCGCGACCCGGGAGATCGCCCGCAACGTGCAGGAGGCCGCGAAGGGCACGACCGAGGTCGCGAGCAACATCGGCCACGTCAGCCACGGCGCCGGCGAGACCGGCTCCGCCTCCACGCAGGTGCTCGCGTCGGCGCAATCCCTCTCGAGCGAGAGCAACCACCTCAGGCTCGAGGTGGACAAGTTCCTGGCGACCGTCCGGGCCGCCTAGCGCGCTCGGAAGTCATCTCCCCGCATCGCGCCGGCACCGGTCGTACCGGTTCATGCCGTGCGCGATGCGGGTGACGATGCGGTCCATCTTCCGCTTGTCGGCCGCCGGATATTCGAGCGAGATGTGGTGCCAGCGCCGTCCGTCGCAGGCGAGGTTGCTCTTGCGGTAGAAGATCCGGTCCCCCTTGTACCCCGACACCGCGATGAACCTGCGGGTGCGCCGCTGATAGGTGACGCGCTCGCCGTCACGGAAGGCGATCGCATCCATCTCCGCGCGGATCGGCCGGTCGGCCGGCGAGGCATGCCCCATCAGCACGGCACGCCCGTCCGGCGACGCGTAGCGCGGTCCCGGCTGTTCCGGCCGGTCGGGCAGGCGGACCCAGCCGGGCGGAACCAGATCGTTCTGCTGCGCTGCGGCACCGCTCGCGAGACCGAGCAACAGGAGGGCGGCGAGAGATATGGTCTTCATGCCGCCACCAACGCGCCGCGGCGCCGATCGATCCAGGCTCATGTGGTCGTCCGGAGCGGCAGGCCGGGACGGGAGGGGACGCCGGCCTCGACCAGATGGCACGCCGCCAGCCGGCCCGGCGCGATCTCGCGCAGCGCCGGCGCCTCCGTGCGGCAGCGCGCGATCGCGACCGGGCAGCGCGGGTGGAACTGGCAGCCCGTGGGCGGGTCGAGCGGGGAAGGGATCTCGCCCGCGATCGGCTTGAAGCGCTGCTTGCGCGCGTCGAGCCGCGGCACGTTGGCGATCAGCGCCCGGGTGTAGGGGTGGGCCGGCGCGCCGAACAGCTCCTCGGTCGGCGCGATCTCGACGACGCGGCCCAGATACATGATCACGACACGGTCCGAGAGATGCTCGACCACGCCGAGGTCGTGGCTGATGAACAGATAGGTCAGGCCGAGCTCCTGCCGCAGGCGCATGAACAGGTTCAGCACCTGCGCCTGGATCGAGACGTCGAGGGCCGCGACCGACTCGTCGCACACCAGGAAATCGGGCTTGACGGCGAGCGCCCGCGCGATGCCGATGCGGGCGCGCTGCCCGCCCGAGAGCTGGTGCGGGTAGCGCCGCTTGTAGGCCGGGTCGAGCCCGACCCGCTCGAGCAGCGCGTCGACATGGTCGTCGAGCTCGCGGCGGCTCACGATGCCGTGCACGCGCGGCGCCTCGCCGATGATCTCGGCGGCGCGCAGCCGCGGGTTGAGCGAGGCCATCGGATCCTGGAAGATCATCTGGACCTTCAGCGCCGCGGCCTTGCGGGCGCCCCGGTGCAGTTCGTCGATCGCCCAGCCGCGGAACCGCACGCGTCCGCCGCTCGGCGGGTGGATGCCCGCGACGATGCGGCCGAGGGTGGACTTGCCGCAGCCGGACTCGCCGACCAGCCCCACCACCTCGCGCTCCGCGACCGCGAAGCTCACGTCGTCGACGGCGCGCACCACGCGGGGGCGGTGCCCGGCGCCGAGCAGGTTGGCGGCCCGCTCGGCGAGGTCGAGCCGCTGCACGAACCGCTTGCTCACGTGCTCGAGCGCGATGATCGGCTCGCTCACGACACCGCCTCGGCCTGTGTCTCGAGATGGGGATACCAGCAGCGCGCCGCCCGGCCGCCGCCGTGGCCGAACATCGCGGGCTCGGCCGCGCAGCCGCCGTCCGCGCGCGGGCAGCGCGGCGCGAAGGCGCAGCCCGGCCCGAGCCGCGCGAGCGAGGGCGGCATGCCGGGGATCTGGGTGAGCGGCGTGCCGCGCCTGTGGTGGCCCGGCACCGATCCGATCAGGCCGC
>PQAH01000116.1 GCA_003105195.1 Bradyrhizobiaceae bacterium | reverse complement strand
ACCGTCGGCGCCGGCGTCGTCGCCAGCATCATCGAGTAACAGAGGTCGCAAGGGGCGTGGGCCACCCACGCCCCTTCGACTTGGAGCCCAGACATGAACGGCCAGAATATCCGGATCCGGCTCAAGGCTTTCGACCACCGCATCCTCGATGCGTCGACGCGCGAGATCGTCAATACGGCGAAGCGCACCGGCGCGCAGGTGCGCGGGCCGATCCCGCTGCCGACGAAGATCGAGAAGTTCACGGTCAACCGATCGCCGCACATCGACAAGAAGAGCCGCGAGCAGTTCGAGATGCGCACGCACAAGCGTCTCCTCGACATCGTCGATCCGACGCCGCAGACCGTCGATGCGCTGATGAAGCTCGATCTCGCCGCCGGCGTGGACGTCGAGATCAAGCTCTGAGCGCCGTTCGACTGAAACTCATTTCGAGGATACGCCAATGCGTTCCGGGGTGATCGCACAAAAGGTCGGAATGACCCGCGTCTTCACAGACGCCGGCGAGCATGTGCCGGTGACGGTGCTGAAGCTCGCGAACTGCCAGGTCGTGGCCCACCGCAGCAAGGAGAAGGACGGCTACGTCGCACTCCAGGTCGGCTCCGGGACCCGCAAGGTGAAGAACGTGAGCAAGGCCGAGCGCGGCCATTTCGCGGTGGCCAAGGTCGAGCCCAAGCGCACCGTGGCCGAATTCCGCGTGAGCGAGGACGCGCTGATCCCGGTCGGTGCCGAGATCACGGCGGACCATTTCGTGGTCGGCCAGTATGTCGATGTCACCGGCACCTCGATCGGCAAGGGCTTCGCGGGCCCGATGAAGCGCTGGAACTTCGGCGGCCTGCGCGCTTCGCACGGCGTGTCGATCTCGCACCGCTCGCACGGCTCGACCGGCGGCCGCCAGGACCCGGGCAAGACCTTCAAGAACAAGAAGATGGCCGGCCACATGGGCGTCGAGCGGGTGACCACGCTCAACCTGCGCGTGGTGCAGACCGACACGGCGCGCGGCCTGATCCTGGTGGAAGGCGCGGTGCCGGGCGCCAAGGGCGGCTGGATCACGGTGCGCGACGCCGTGAAGAAGTCGCTGCCCAAGGAGGCGCCGAAGCCGGGCGCGTTCCGCCTGGACGGTTCGGGCGAGGCCGCGCCCGCCGAGGCCGAGACCGTGAAGGAAGGCGCGTGACATGGAACTGAAGATCACCACCCTCGAGGGCAAGGAGGCGGGCTCGGTCACGCTGTCCGACGAGATTTTCGGACTCGAGCCGCGCACCGACCTGATCCAACGCTGCGTGGTCTGGCAGCTCTCGCGCCGCCAGGCCGGCACCCACAAGGTGAAGAACCGGGCGGAGATCCACCGCACCGGCAAGAAGCTGTACCGCCAGAAGGGCACCGGCGGCGCCCGGCACGGCTCGGCGCGCGCCAACCTGTTCCGCGGCGGCGGCCGCTCGTTCGGCCCGGTGGTGCGCAGCCACGCCATCGACCTGCCGAAGAAGGTGCGCGCGCTGGCGCTGCGCCACGCGCTCTCGGCCAAGGCCAAGGACGGCGGCATCGTGGTGCTCGAGACGGCGGCGGTGAAGGACGCCAAGACCGCCGCGCTCAAGCAGCGCTTCGAGAAGCTCGGGCTCGCGAACGCGCTGATCATCGACGGCGCCGAGGTGGACGCGAACTTCCGCCTCGCCGCGCGCAACATCCCCAACGTCGACGTGCTGCCCGTGCAGGGCATCAACGTCTACGACATCCTGCGGCGGCAGACGCTGGTGCTGACCAGGGCCGCGGTCGATGCGCTGGAGGCGCGATTCAAATGAGCACGTCCGATCCGCGCCACTACGACGTGATCCTGTCGCCGGTGATCACCGAGAAGGCGACCACGTCGTCCGAGCAGAACCAGGTCGTCTTCAAGGTGGCGACCACCGCCACCAAGCCGCAGATCAAGGAAGCGGTCGAGAAGCTGTTCGACGTGAAGGTCAAGAGCGTCAACACGCTCAACCGCAAGGGCAAGAAACGGGTGTTCAAGGGCGTGCTCGGCATGACCTCCGACAGCAAGCGCGCGATCGTGACCCTCGAAGAGGGTCACCGCATCGACGTGACCACCGGACTCTGAGGGACCGGAGAGAGAGATGGCACTCAAGACCTACCGACCGGTCACGCCGAGCCAGCGCCAGCTGGTGATCGTCGACCGTTCCGGCCTCTACAAGGGCAAGCCGGTCAAGACGCTCACCGAGGGCAAGAACTCGAGCGGCGGGCGCAACAACAACGGGCGCATCACCACGCGCTTCCGCGGCGGCGGGCACAAGAAGACCTACCGCACGATCGACTTCAAGCGGCGCAAGTTCGACATGCCGGCCGTGGTCGAGCGGCTGGAGTACGACCCGAACCGCACCGGTTTCATCGCCCTCATCAAGTACGAGGACGGCGAGCTCGCCTACATCCTGGCGCCGCAGCGCCTGGCGGCGGGCGACACCGTGGTCGCGGGCGAGCACGTGGACGTGAAGCCCGGCAACGCCATGCCGATGGGCAACATGCCGATCGGCACCATCGTGCACAATGTCGAGCTCAAGATCGGCAAGGGCGGGCAGCTCGCGCGCTCGGCCGGCACCTACGCCCAGATCGTCGGCCGCGACCAGGACTACGTCACGCTGCGCCTCAACTCGGGCGAGCAGCGCCTGGTGCACGGGCGCTGCATGGCGACCGTCGGCGCGGTCTCGAACCCCGACCACATGAACATCTCGATCGGCAAGGCCGGCCGCACGCGCTGGCTCGGCCGCCGGCCGCACAACCGCGGCGTCGCCATGAACCCGATCGACCACCCGCACGGCGGCGGCGAAGGCCGCACCTCGGGCGGCCGCCACCCGGTGACGCCTTGGGGCTTCCCGACCAAGGGCAAGAAGACCCGCAAGAACAAGGCGACGCAGAAGTTCATCGTGTCGAGCCGCCACGCGCGGAAGAAGAAGAAATAGGCGAGGACCAGAATCATGGCGCGTTCGGTTTGGAAGGGTCCCTTCGTCGACGGCTACCTCCTGAAGAAGGCGGAGGCCTCGCGCTCGTCGGGACGGCACGAGGTGATCAAGATCTGGAGCCGTCGCTCGACGATCCTGCCGCAGTTCGTCGGTCTGACGTTCGGCGTCTACAACGGACACAAGCACATCCCGGTGCTCGTCACCGAGGAGATGGTCGGCCACAAGTTCGGCGAGTTCGCCCCGACGCGGACCTTCTACGGCCACTCGGCCGACCGGAAGGCGAAACGCGCCGGCGGCGCCTCCTGAGGTTCGAGGGACATGCGATGAGCAAGAAGGCGCGCGGACGCGACCTCGCCGACAACGAGGCCAAGGCGGTGGCCCGGATGCTCCGGGTGAGCCCGCAGAAGCTCAACCTGGTCGCGGGCCTGATCCGCGGCAAGAAGGTCGCGACGGCGCTCGCCGACCTGCAGTTCTCGCGCAAGCGCATCGCCAAGGACGTGCGCAAGTGCCTGG
The DNA here is from genome assembly GCA_003105195.1 of Bradyrhizobiaceae bacterium. Lineage (GTDB taxonomy): Bacteria > Pseudomonadota > Alphaproteobacteria > Rhizobiales > Xanthobacteraceae > FEB-22. Next base: position 11,204 of record PQAH01000116.1, on the reverse strand, counting down.
AATCGGCGATCGCCAATGCCGAGAACAATCACGACCTCGACGTCGACGATCTGGTCGTCGCCGAGGCGCATGTCGGCAAGGCCATCGTGCTCAAGCGGTTCTCGCCGCGGGCGCGCGGCCGCATCGGCAAGATCCAAAAGCCGTTCGCCAACCTGACCATCGTGGTGCGTCAGGTCGAGGCGCAGGCCTGAGAGGACGGCAGTCGGAGAGAGACATGGGCCAGAAAGTCAATCCAATCGGGCTGCGCCTCGGCATCAACCGGACGTGGGACTCGCGCTGGTACGCCGGCAAGAACGACTACGGCAAGCTGATGCACGAGGACATGAGGATCCGCGAGGCCCTCATGGAGCAGCTCAAGCAGGCGGCGGTCTCCAGGATCGTGATCGAGCGGCCGCACAAGAAGTGCCGCGTCACCATCCACTCGGCGCGGCCGGGCGTGGTGATCGGCAAGAAGGGCGCCGACATCGAGAAGCTGCGCAAGAAGGTGGCGGAGCTCACCGATTCCGACGTGGTGATCAACATCGTCGAGATCCGCAAGCCCGAGCTCGACGCGCAGCTGGTCGCGGAATCGATCTCCCAGCAGCTCGAGCGCCGCGTCGCGTTCCGGCGCGCCATGAAGCGCGCCGTGCAGTCGGCGATGCGCCTCGGCGCCGAGGGCATCCGGATCAACTGCTCGGGCCGGCTCGGCGGCGCCGAGATCGCGCGCATGGAGTGGTACCGCGAGGGCCGGGTGCCGCTGCACACGCTGCGCGCCGACGTCGATTTCGGGGTCGCGACCGCGTTCACGACCTACGGCACCTGCGGCGTGAAGGTGTGGATCTTCAAGGGCGAGATCCTCGAGCACGATCCGATGGCGCAGGACAAGCGCATGGCCGAGGCGGATGCCGGGCGGCCGCGGCGCGACGTCGGCTGATCGGACGGACGGGCAAGGGAAAGAGAGGCAGCCATGCTGCAACCGATGCGCACCAAGTTCCGCAAGGCGCACAAGGGCCGGATCAAGGGCGTCGCGACCTCCGGGGCCTCGCTGTCGTTCGGCCAGTTCGGGCTGAAGGCGCTGGAGCCGGAGCGGGTCACGGCGCGCCAGATCGAGGCGGCACGCCGCGCCATGACCCGCCACATGAAGCGCGCCGGGCGCGTCTGGATCCGCATCTTCCCGGACGTGCCGGTGTCGAAGAAGCCGATCGAGGTCCGCATGGGCAAGGGCAAGGGCGCGCCCGAGCTGTGGGTCGTGCGCGTGAAGCCGGGCCGGGTGCTGTTCGAGGTGGACGGCGTGCCGGTGCAGGTGGCGCGCGAGGCGCTCGGGCTCGCCGCCGCCAAATTGCCGATCAAGACGCGCTTCGTCGAGCGCATCGCCGAGTAGGGGACGGAGAACCGAGATGAAGGCCGCCGACGTCAGGGCGATGACCCCCGACCAGCTCTCCGACGAGCTGCTCAAGCTCAAGAAGGAGCAGTTCAACCTGCGCTTCCAGCGGGCCACGGGCCAGCTCGAGAACACCGGTCGCGTGCGCGCGGTGCGCCGCGACATCGCACGCATCAAGACCGTCGCGCAGCAGAAACGCGCCGCGACGCAGAAGGACAAGTGAGGACAACATGCCGAAGCGCATGCTCCAGGGCGTCGTGATCAGCGACAAGCAGGACAAGACCGTCGTGGTCCGCGTCGAGCGCAGGTTCACGCACCCGGTGCTGAAGAAGACCGTGCGGCGCTCGAAGCACTACCACGCGCACGACGAGACGAACGAGTACAAGGTCGGCGATCTCGTGTGGATCGAGGAGCACGCCCCGATCTCGCGGCTCAAGCGTTGGGCCGTGGTGCAGGGCGAGAAGAAGGCAGCAAGCTAGCGCCGGGCGCGCGAGCTGAGAGAGGCAGAGGTGCATCATGATTCAGATGCAGACCAACCTCGACGTGGCGGACAATTCCGGCGCGCGACGAGTGATGTGCATCAAGGTGCTCGGCGGTTCCAAGCGCAAATACGCGACCGTCGGTGACGTGATCGTGGTTTCCGTGAAGGAGGCGATTCCGCGCGGGCGCGTGAAGAAGGGCGACGTGATGAAGGCCGTCGTGGTGCGCGTGTCGAAGGACATCCGCCGCGCCGACGGCTCGGTGATCCGTTTCGACCGCAACGCCGCCGTGCTGATCAACCCGCAGATGGAGCCGATCGGGACCCGCATCTTCGGGCCGGTGCCGCGCGAGCTGCGCGCGCGCAACCACATGAAGATCGTCTCGCTCGCGCCGGAGGTGCTGTGATGGCCGCGAAGATCCGCAAGGGCGATCGCGTCGTCGTGCTCTCGGGCCGCGACAAGGGCCGCACCGGCGAGGTGATCGAGATGCGCCCGGCCGAGAGCCGGGCGCTGGTGCGCGGCGTGAACATGGTCAAGCGCCACCAGCGCCAGACCGCGCAGCAGGAGGGCGGCATCGTCTCCAAGGAGGCCCCCGTCCACGTGTCCAACCTCGCGCTCGCCGACCCGAAGGACGGCAAGCCGACGCGCGTCGGCTTCAAGATCATGGCCGACGGCAAGAAGGTCCGGGTGGCGAAGCGTTCGGGAGTCGAGATCGATGGCTGAGACCCAGTACATCCCGCGCCTGCGGTCGCACTACGACGGGGTCATCCGCAAGAGCCTGACCGAGCAGTTCGGCTACACGAACCCGATGCAGGTGCCGCAGCTCGACAAGGTCGTGCTGAACATGGGCGTCGGCGAGGGCGTGGCGGACCGCAAGAAGGTGGAATCGGCGGCGGCCGATCTCAGCCTGATCGCGGGCCAGAAGGCGGTGATCACCAAGTCGCGCAAGGCGATCGCGACCTACAAGCTGCGCGAGAACCAGCCGATCGGCGCCCGGGTCACGCTGCGCCGCGCGCGCATGTACGAGTTCATCGACCGGCTCGTGAACATCGCGCTGCCGCGCGTGCGCGACTTCCGCGGGCTGAACCCGAAGAGCTTCGACGGGCGCGGCAACTACGCGCTCGGCATCAGCGAGCACATCATCTTCCCCGAGATCGACTACGACAAGGCCGAGGCGGTCTGGGGCATGGACATCGTCGTCTGCACCACCGCGCGCACCGACGACGAGGCGCGCGCGCTGCTCGCGGCGTTCAACTTCCCCTTCCGGCAGTGAGGGGGCCGTCCGGCCCACCTCAAACGCGGAGAGCCAGGAGACACTGATGGCGAAGAAGAGTTCGATCGAGAAGAACAACCGGCGCGCCAGGATGGCCAAGAAGTATCTCGGCCGGCGCTCGCGGCTGAAGGCGATCGCGCGCGACAAGGAGCTGCCGATGGAGGACCGTTTCGCCGCGGCCCTCAAGCTCGCCGAGCTGCCGCGCAACTCCTCGCGCACCCGCATCCGGCTGCGCTGCGAGGTCACGGGCCGGCCGCGCGGCAACTACCGCAAGCTCAAGATGAGCCGCATCGCGCTCAGGGACCTGGGGTCCAAGGGCCTGATCCCCGGGCTCCTGAAGTCGAGCTGGTGAGGAGGGTCGGAGCATGAACGATCCGATCGGCGATCTGATCACGCGCATCCGCAACGCACAGCTGCGGCGCAAGAACAAGGTGTCGACGCCCGGCTCGAAGCTGCGCGCCAACGTGCTCGAGGTGCTCAAGAGCGAGGGCTACATCCGCGGCTACACCGCGGTGGAGCACGCCGGCGGGCGAAGCGAGTTCGAGATCGAGCTGAAATATTTCGACGGCACGCCGGTGATCCGCGAGATCGCCCGCGTGTCGAAACCGGGCCGGCGCGTCTACGCGTCGGTGAAGAACCTGCCGCGCATCAACAACGGCCTCGGGATCTCCATCGTCTCGACCCCGAAGGGGGTCATGGCCGATCACGAGGCGCGCGACCAGAACGTCGGCGGCGAAGTGCTGTGCACGGTGTTCTAGCGGTCCGCGAGGGAAGGTGAACCATGTCTCGCATCGGTCGTAATGCGGTCCCGATTCCGAGCGGCGTCACCGCCGCCATCGAGGGGCAGACCGTCAAGGTGAAGGGCCCGAAGGGCGCCATGCAGCTGGTGCTGCCCGACGACGTCGGCGCCAAGATGGAGAGCGGCGGCGTCAAGGTCGACCCGCGCAACGAGTCCAAGCGCGCCCGCGCCATGTGGGGCACCTACCGCTCGCTGATCGACAACCTGGTGACCGGCGTCACCAAGGGCTTCGAGCAGCGGCTCGAGATCACCGGCGTCGGCTATCGTGCCGCCGTGCAGGGCAAGAACCTGCAGCTCACGCTCGGCTACAGCCACGACGTCGCCTACGCGATTCCGGAGGGGATCACGATCGCGACGCCGCGGCCGACCGAGATCGTGATCAGCGGCATCGACCGGCAGAAGGTCGGGCAGGTGGCGGCCGAGATCCGCGCCTACCGTCCGCCGGAGCCCTACAAGGGCAAGGGCGTGAAATACGCGGGCGAATACATCTTCCGCAAGGAAGGCAAGAAGAAGTAAGGAGCGCGAAGATGGCGAAGTTCCGCAATTCGACCGAGCGGCGTGAAGCGCGCGTGCGCCGGTCGCTCAAGGCGGTGGCCGGCGCGCGCGCACGCCTGTCCGTGTTCCGCTCGTCCAGGCACATCTACGCCCAGGTGATCGACGACGCGAAGGGGACGACGATCGCGGCGGCCTCCTCGCTCGACAAGGACATGCGCGGCTCGCTCAAGACCGGCGCCGACACCGAGGCCGCCAAGGCGGTCGGCAAGCTCGTCGCCGCGCGGGCGGTCGAGAAGGGCGTCAAGGAGGTCGTGTTCGACCGCGGCCGCTTCCTCTACCACGGCCGGGTCAAGGCGCTCGCCGACGGCGCGCGCGAAGGCGGGCTGAGTTTCTAGCGCATGTCCGGCGGAGCGGGCGCTTCGCCGGGGAGAGCATGCGCCGAGGCGTAGACGACAGGAGCGGGCGGGACCCGCGCAGGAAACGGAAAAGACATGGCACGTGAACGCGAACGCGATCGGGACGACCGGGACAGCGAGTTCACCGACAAGCTCGTCCACATCAACCGCGTCGCCAAGGTGGTGAAGGGCGGCCGGCGCTTCGGCTTCGCGGCGCTGGTGGTGGTCGGCGACCAGAAGGGCCGCGTCGGCTTCGGCCACGGCAAGGCGCGCGAGGTGCCGGAGGCGATCCGCAAGGCGACCGACTCGGCGAAGCGCAACCTGATGCGGGTGCCGCTGCGCGAGGGCCGCACGCTGCACCACGACGTGTTCGGCCGCCACGGCGCCGGCAAGGTGTTCCTGCGCGCGGCGCCTCCCGGCACCGGCATCATCGCGGGCGGGCCGATGCGCGCCGTGTTCGAGACGCTCGGCATGCAGGACGTGGTGGCGAAGTCGATCGGCTCGTCCAACCCCTACAACATGGTGCGGGCGACCTTCGACGCGCTCAAGCACCAGGATTCGCCGCGCTCGGTGGCGGCGCGCCGCAACATCAAGGTCTCGGCCCTGCAGTCGCGTCGCCGCGACGTGGACGCCGAGGCGCCGGCCGACTGAGCGGCGGGCGAGGGACAGGGATCGCGGGAGCAGGATCATGGCGACGCCAGCGAAGAAGACCATCAAAGTCCAGCAGACCGGCAGCCCGATGCGCCGTCATTTCGCGCAGCGCGACACGCTGATCGGCCTCGGCCTCAACAAGATCGGCCGGGTCCGCGAGCTGCCGGACAACCCCATGACCCGCGGCATGATCGCGAAGGTCGCCCATCTCGTCCGCGTGGTCGAGAGCTGAGGGCGCGGTCCGGACCCGACAAGAGAGTGACAGGAGCAGGCCGATGAAGCTTTCCGACCTCAAAGACAATGCGGGTGCGCGCAAGGGCCGCATGCGCATCGGCCGGGGCATCGGCTCGGGCAAGGGCAAGACCGGCGGGCGCGGCGGCAAGGGCCAGACCGCGCGCTCGGGCGTGGCGATCAAGGGCTTCGAGGGCGGCCAGATGCCGCTGCACCGGCGCCTGCCCAAGCGCGGCTTCAACAAGCCGTTCCGCAAGGACTACAACGAGCTCAATCTCGACCGCCTGCAGCAGGCGATCGATGCCGGCAAGCTCGACCCGAAGGGTACGATCGACGCCGAGGCGCTGGTCAAGGCCGGCGTGCTGCGCCGGGCGCGCGACGGGGTGCGGCTGCTCGGCAGCGGCGAAATCAAGGCGAAGGTGACGCTTTCGGTCGCCGGGGCCACCAAATCTGCCGTCGCGGCAGTCGAGAAGGCGGGCGGGTCGGTCACGGTGCTCGCCCCCAAGACGGCGGCGGGCGAAACGGCCGCCTGACCCCCATATAGGGGGCCGCGGGTCACGGGAGCGTTCCGGCCATGGTTTCAGCAGCAGAACAACTGGCGGCCAACCTCAACTTCTCGGCGCTGGCCAAGGCCGAGGAGCTGAAGAAGCGAATCTACTTCACGCTCGGCGCGCTGCTGGTCTACCGGCTCGGCACCTACATCCCGCTGCCCGGCATCGATCCCACCCAATGGGAGCAGATCTTCCGCACCCAGGCGGGCGGAATCCTCGGCATGTTCAACATGTTCGCGGGCGGCGGCATCCAGCGGATGGCGATCTTCGCCCTCAACATCATGCCGTACATCTCGGCCTCGATCATCATCCAGCTGATGACGACCGTCTCGCCGACGCTCGAGCAGCTCAAGAAGGAAGGCGAGCAGGGCCGCAAGACCATCAACCAGTACACCCGCTATCTGACCGTGATCCTGGCGGCGTTCCAGGCCTATGCGATCGCGATCGGGCTGGAGGGCGCCGGCAACGTGATCTCGGAGCCCGGCTGGTTCTTCCGCATCTCGGCGGTGCTCACGCTCACCGGCGGCACCATGTTCCTGATGTGGCTCGGCGAGCAGATCACCGCGCGCGGCATCGGCAACGGCATCTCGCTGATCATCTTCGCCGGCATCGTCGCCGAGCTGCCCTCGGCGATCGCCGGCACCCTCGAGCTCGGCCGCCAGGGCGCGCTCTCGACCGGCCTGATCATCGGCGTGCTGGTCATGGCCTTCGCGGTCACGACCTTCATCGTGTTCATGGAGCGCGCCCAGCGCCGGCTCCTGATCCAGTACCCGAAGCGCCAGGTCGGCAACCAGATGTTCGAGGGCCAGTCCTCGCACCTGCCGCTGAAGCTCAACACCTCGGGCGTGATCCCGCCGATCTTCGCCTCCTCGCTGCTGCTGCTGCCGACCACGGTGGCGAACTTCAATGCCGGGCAGGGCGGCGAGTGGATGACCTTCATCACCACGCATCTCGCGCACGGGCGGCCGGCTTTCCTGGTGCTCTACATCGCGCTGATCGTGTTCTTCGCGTTCTTCTACACGGCGATCGTGTTCAACCCGACCGAGACCGCCGACAATCTGAAGAAGCACGGCGGCTTCATCCCGGGCATAAGGCCGGGCGAGCGCACCGCCGAGTACATCGACTACGTGCTGAGCCGCATCACGGTGGTGGGCGCCGCCTACCTGTCGGTGGTGTGCCTCATTCCGGAGCTCCTGATCAGTTACGCGGCGGTGCCGTTCTACTTCGGCGGCACCTCGCTCCTGATCGTGGTGAGCGTCACCATGGACACGGTGGCGCAGGTGCAGGGCTATCTGCTGGCGCACCAGTACGAAGGCCTGATCAAGCGCTCGAAGCTGAGGGGCCGGCGTCGATGAGGCTGATCCTGCTCGGTCCGCCGGGGGCGGGCAAAGGAACCCAGGCGCAACGCCTCGTCGACCGCTACGGCATCGTCCAGCTCTCCACGGGCGACATGCTGCGCGCGGCCGTGAAGGCCGGGACCGAGGTCGGGCTGCGGGCCGGGGACATCATGGCGCGCGGCGAGCTCGTGCCCGACGAGATCGTGGTGGCGATCATCGCCGACCGCATCGCCGAGCCGGACGCGCGCAACGGCTTCATCCTGGACGGCTTTCCGCGCACGGTCGCCCAGGCCGAGGCGCTCGACCGGCTGCTCGCCGAGCGCGACCTGACCCTCGACGCGGTGGTCGAGCTCAAGGTCGACGAGGCGATCCTCCTGAAGCGGGTCGAGACCCGGGTCGCCCAGGCGCAGGCGCGCGGCGAGGCCGTGCGGGCGGACGACAATCCGGAGGCGCTGAAGATCCGCCTCGACGCCTACCGGCGCCAGACGGCGCCGCTGATCGATTATTACTGGGAGAAGGGGAACCTGCGCACCGTCGACGGCATGGCGCCGATCGACGAGGTCGCGGCCGCCCTGGTCCGGGCGCTGGAGCCGGCCCGGCCGGCGGAGCCTGCGCCGGGCGCGGTTCCCGAGAGCCCGGCGCCGTCCCGCCCGGCTGCCTCGCGCCGGGCCCCGCCGGCCCGCAAGGCCGCCCGCAAGGTTGTCCGCAAGGTCAAGGCGGCGAAGAGATCCAAGGCGGGGAAAAGGGCCGGACCGGCAGGAAAACAGACCCGCAAGGCCGGATCCGCCGCAAAACCGGCCCGCAAGGCGAAGCCGGCCGCCAAGATCGCCCGGAAGGCCAAGGCCGTCCGCAAGGGCAAGGCGGGCAAGGCGGGCAAGGCGCGCAAGGCGGCTCCCAAGGCCCGGACCGGCGTCCGCACGGCTGCCAAGTCCGCGCGCAAGGCCGGGACCGCCGGCCGGCGGCCGGCGCGCAAGGCCGCACGGGCCGCGACGCGCGGCCGCAGAGGTTGACGGACGCGACATGAATCCGCTAAACCCCCGCATCCGTTCGGCGAGATTTGAAACGATGCCGGGCCCCATGCGGAGGGGCGGGCGTCGTGTTTGCGCTTATGAACGAGGGGCTTGGTCTCCTCTCGATGAACCGGGCCGGCGGACGAGCCGGCAACAGGAGTGAGGGTCGTGGCCCGTATCGCTGGTGTCAACATTCCGACCAACAAGCGCGTCGTGATCGCGCTGCAGTACATCCATGGAATCGGGGCGCGGAAGGCCCAGGAGATCATGGAGAAGGTCAGCATCCCGGCGGAGCGCCGCGTCGCGCAGCTCACCGACCAGGAGGTGCTGCAGATCCGCGAGGTGATCGACCGCGACTACGTGGTCGAGGGCGACCTGCGGCGCGAGGTCGCCATGAACATCAAGCGGCTGATGGACCTCGGCTGCTATCGCGGCCTGCGCCACCGGCGCGGCCTGCCGGTGCGCGGCCAGCGCACCCACACCAATGCGCGGACCCGCAAGGGTCCGGCGAAGCCCATCGCGGGCAAGAAGAAGTAGCCACGATCGATCGACGGCCCGGGCCGTCGCACCCGGAGCCGCAACAGGGACCAGCATGGGCAAGGAAGCCACCACCCGCGTCCGCCGGCGCGAGCGCAAGAACATCGCTTCGGGCGTCGCGCACGTGAACGCGTCGTTCAACAACACCATGATCACCATCACCGACGCGCAGGGCAACACCATCGCCTGGTCGTCGTCGGGCAGCAACGGCTTCAAGGGCTCGCGCAAGTCGACGCCGTTCGCCGCGCAGGTCGCGGCCGAGGACGCCGCGCGCAAGGCCATGGAGCACGGCATGCGCCTGCTCGAGGTCGAGGTCTCGGGACCGGGCTCGGGCCGCGAATCGGCGCTGCGCGCGCTGCAGGCCGCGGGCTTCACGGTCACGTCGATCCGCGACGTGACGCCGATCCCGCACAACGGCTGCCGGCCGCGCAAGCGCCGGCGGGTCTGACGCTTTTCGTTCCGGCGGGCCGGAGGGCCCGCCGCCGCCGATGCCTTCCCACGGGGCGGAGTGGGATGCGCGGGCCCTGACGGCCCGTATCGCTCGATGCGATGGGTGACGACGTGATCCAGAAGAACTGGCAAGAGTTGATCCGGCCGGAGAAGCTGCAGGTGCAGTCCGGCTACAATGCGAAGCGCAGCGCCACGGTGGTCGCCGAGCCGCTCGAGCGCGGCTTCGGCCTGACCCTCGGCAACGCGCTGCGGCGCGTGCTGCTGTCCTCGCTGCAGGGCGCCGCGGTGCAGTCGGTGCACATCGACGGCGTGCTGCACGAATTCTCGTCGATTCCGGGCGTGCGCGAGGACGTGACCGACATCGTCCTGAACATCAAGGACATCGCCATCAAGATGCAGGGCGACGGCCCGAAGCGCATGGTGGTGAAGAAGCAGGGGCCGGGCACGATCTCGGCCGGCGACATCCAGACGGTCGGCGACATCGTGATCCTCAACCCCGAGCTGGTGCTGTGCCACCTCGACGAGGGCGCCGAGATCCGCATGGAGTTCACGGTCAACACCGGCAAGGGCTACGTGCCGGCGGAGCGCAACCGGCCCGAGGACGCGCCGATCGGCCTGATCCCGGTCGACAGCCTCTACTCGCCGGTCAAGAAGGTCTCCTACAAGGTCGAGAACACCCGCGAAGGGCAGATCCTCGACTACGACAAGCTCACCTTGCAGATCGAGACCAACGGCGCGGTGACGCCGGAGGACGCGCTCGCCTACGCGGCGCGCATCCTGCAGGACCAGCTCAACGTGTTCGTGAACTTCGAGGAGCCGCGCAAGGAGATGGTCCAGGAGTCGATCCCGGACCTCGCCTTCAACCCGGCCTTCCTCAAGAAGGTGGACGAGCTCGAGCTCTCGGTGCGCTCGGCCAACTGCCTGAAGAACGACAACATCGTCTATATCGGCGACCTCGTGCAGAAGACCGAGGCCGAGATGCTGCGCACGCCGAACTTCGGCCGCAAGTCGCTCAACGAGATCAAGGAAGTGCTGGCGCAGATGGGCCTGCATCTCGGCATGGAAGTGCCGGGCTGGCCGCCGGAGAACATCGAAGAGCTCGCCAAGCGCTTCGAAGACCACTACTGAGCAGGAGACGGGGATGCGCCACGGCAACGCCCATCGCAAGCTGAACCGGCGGTCGGATCATCGCATGTCGATGTTCGCCAACATGGCGGCCTCGCTGATCAAGCACGAGCAGATCGTCACCACGCTGCCGAAGGCGAAGGACCTGCGCCCGATCGTCGAGAAGCTGGTCACGCTCGGCAAGCGCGGCGACCTGCACGCCCGCCGCCAGGCGATCGCGCAGCTGCGCGACGTCGCCATGGTGAAGAAGCTGTTCGACGTGATCGGTCCGCGCTACAAGGAGCGCAACGGCGGATACACCCGCGTGCTCAAGGCCGGCTTCCGCTACGGCGACTCGGCCGCAGTGGCGGTGATCGAGTTCGTCGACCGCGACGTCGAGGCGCGCGGCAAGGATTCGGGGCCCGTGCGGGAGAAGGCCGAAGCCGCGGCGTAACCGCCCGGGCGACCTCATGTTCTTCGAGGGGCGGCCGAGAGGCCGCCCTTTCGCGTTGGTGCGCCAGGCATGGCGCGG
>PQAH01000115.1:575-3420 GCA_003105195.1 Bradyrhizobiaceae bacterium | reverse complement strand
CCGGGGCGAGGGCGTCTCCCGGCGCGCGCGCCTGCGCGCCCGTTCGTGCGCTTCGACGCCGTGACCAAGCGGTTCGGCGCCTTCACGGCCGTCGACCGGCTCACGCTCGATATCCACGAAGGCGAGTTCTTCGCGCTGCTCGGGCCCTCCGGCTGCGGCAAGTCAACGCTCCTGCGCATGCTCGCCGGCTTCGAGCGGCCGGACGAGGGACGCGTGCTGCTCGCCGGCGAGGATCTCGCGGGCGTCCCGCCCTATCGCCGCCCCGTCAACATGATGTTCCAGAACTACGCGCTGTTCCCCCATCTCAGTGTCGCGCGCAACGTCGCCTTCGGCCTCAGGCAGGACGGGCTGCCCAGGGCCGAGATCGATGCGCGCGTCGCCGAGATGCTGGGGCTCGTGCAGCTGCAGGATCTCGCGCAGCGCAAGCCGGCGCAGCTCTCGGGAGGCCAGCGCCAGCGCGTCGCGCTCGCGCGCGCGCTCGCCAAGCACCCCAAGGTGCTGCTCCTCGACGAGCCGCTCGCCGCGCTCGACCGCCGGCTGCGGGAGGAGACCCGCTTCGAGCTGGTCGACCTGCAGGCCCGCCTCGGCACCACCTTCGTGATCGTCACCCACGACCAGGAGGAGGCGATGGCGCTCGCCGACCGCATCGCCGTCATGGACCGCGGCCGGATCGTCCAGGTGGGGCCGCCGGCCGAGATCTACGAGCGGCCGAACTCCCGCTATGTCGCGACCTTCGTCGGCGACGTGAACCTGATCGACGGGCAGCTGGCCGCTTCCGACGCGGAGGTGTCCGCGATCGAGAGCTTCGCCTGCGGGCGGCTCGCGGCGCCGGGCGGCGTCGAGGCTCGGCCCGGCGCGCCGGTGTGGATCGCGCTGCGTCCCGAGAAGGTGCGGCTCGCCGCCGCCGCGCCGGAGCCCGCGGAGGACGTGAACACCATGGCCGGCACCGTGGTGGACATCGGCTATCTCGGCAATGCCTCGGTCTACAAGGTGCGGCTCGACAGCGGCTTCACCATGAAGGCCGCCGTGCCGAACCTCACCCGCCACGTCGACCGGCCGATCGCCTGGGACGATCGCGTCTGGCTCTCCTGGCCCGCGGAGGCCGGCGTGGTGCTCACCCGATGACCGCCGGGAAGCGCGCAAGACGGCCCTCGGCGCTGCGGCCCTCGGTGCTGCTGCCCTATCTGTGGCTCGTCGTCTTCTTCGCGGTGCCGTTCCTGATCGTCCTCAAGATCAGCCTGTCGCAGTCGACCATCGCCCAGCCGCCCTACGAGCCGGTGCTCGACCTCGCGGCGGGCTGGCAGGGGCTGAAGGACTTCGTCGCCGGCCTCTCCTTCGACACCTATGCGATCCTCGTCGAGGATCGCCTCTATCTGTTGTCCTATCTCAAGAGCCTGCAGGTCGCGGCGGTCTCCACCGCCGTTCTGCTCGTCATCGGCTATCCGGTCGCCTATGGCCTCGCGCGCGCGCCGCGCCGGCTGCAGCCGGTGCTGCTGCTCATGGTGGTGCTGCCGTTCTGGATCTCGCTCCTGATCCGCGTCTATGCCTGGATGACCATCCTGCAGCGCGAGGGCCTGCTCAACCAGGCGCTCCTCGCCCTCGGCATCGTCGACCAGCCGGTGACCTGGCTCGCCAGCGACACCGCCGTCTATATCGGCCTCGTCTATTCCTATTTCCCGTTCATGGTGCTGCCGCTCTATGCCGCGCTCGAGCGGATGGACGAGAGCCTGCTCGAGGCCGCCGCCGATCTCGGCAGCCCGCCCTGGAAATCCTTCTGGCTCGTCACCGTGCCGCTCTCGCTGCCCGGCGTCGCGGCCGGCGCGCTGCTCTGCTTCATCCCGATCGTCGGCGAGTTCGTGATCCCCGACCTGCTCGGCTCCTCGGCCACCATCATGATCGGCCAGACGCTGTGGAGCGAGTTCTTCGCCAACCGCGACTGGCCGGTCGCCTCCGCGCTCGCGGTGGTCCTCCTGGTGCTGCTGGTGGCGCCGATCGTCGCCTATCGGCAGCACGAGGCGCGCGAGACGGAGGAGCGCTGAGGTGCGCAAGGGTCCGACCCCGTTCAACGTCACCGCCCTCGCGCTCGGCCTCGCCTTCCTCTATCTGCCGATCGCGATCCTGGTGCTGTTCTCCTTCAATGCCGGCCGCTCGGTCACGGTCTGGAGCGGCTGGTCGCTCCACTGGTATCGCGCGCTCCTCGACGACTCGGCCATGGTCGAGGCCGCCTTCATCTCGCTGCGCATCGCCGCGCTCTCGGCGACGGTCGCGACCGTGCTCGGCACGCTCGCCGCCTTCGCGCTCGCCCGCGCCGGCCGCTTCCGCGGGCGCGTCCTGTTCTCGGGGCTCGTCTATGCGCCGATCGTGATGCCGGAGGTGATCACCGGCCTCTCGCTCCTGTTGCTGTTCGTCGCCGTCGAGCTCGATCGCGGCTTCTGGACCGTGACCATCGCCCATACGACCCTCACGCTGTGCTTCGTCGCCATCGTGGTCGGCTCGCGGCTGCGCACTTTCGACTGGAGCCTGGAGGAGGCCGCGATGGATCTCGGCTGTCCGCCCTTGCGCACCTTCCTCACCGTCACGCTGCCGCTGATCTGGCCGGCCGTCGTCTCGGGCTGGATGCTCGCCTTCGCGCTCTCCCTCGACGACGTGGTGCTGGCGAGCTTCACCACCGGCCCCGGCGCCACCACGCTGCCGATCCGCGTCTATTCGGAGATGCGCCTCGGCGTGAAGCCGGAGATCAACGCGATCAGCACGATCCTGATCGCCTTCGTGGCGCTCGGCGTGGTCGCGGCCTCGCTGCTCACCCGGCGCCAGGTGCTGCGCCGCGAGCGCGCCGCCGCCCTCG
>PQAH01000115.1:0-541 GCA_003105195.1 Bradyrhizobiaceae bacterium | reverse complement strand
GCCGCCGCCCTCGGCGCCCCGCTCTGACCGGTGTCGTCCGCGATGCCTGCGCCGTCGGGTGGGTTGGCGTGCGAATGCGAGCGCAAGCCACCGTTCTGCCGGGCTCTGCCGGACGCATCGGTTCGACACTCAGTCCGAACATTCGAGGCTGTTCGGTCATCATAGTCCGCTCTTCAACCACTCGGCTTGCACGGTGTCGCACCAATTGCCGACATTCCATTGGCCCCAGGCCCCAAGTCCCGCCATTGGGTGGTCGCCCGAGTAAACCGGAACGTGGAGAACTGAAAGGCGATCGGGGTCGTGAACTTCCTTCAGGGCGTTCAAGAGAGAGCCCTTGTCGTACCCCCCGAACGCCGCTCTGACGCCGGAAACGGAAGATGCCAGTCGAACATAGTCGACGGCGACGCCGTCGTTCGCCCTGTACTCCTTCCCGTATTGGGCTCGCTGAAGAGCGCCGATCGCTGCCATGCGGCGGTTGTCGAAAATGACGATCATTCCCTTGGCGCCGTGCTCGACCGCATCGATCAGGATCTGCGGGTTC
>PQAH01000114.1 GCA_003105195.1 Bradyrhizobiaceae bacterium | reverse complement strand
GCGCAGGAGCGCAAATCGATCCGCTGGGCGACCTCCAACGTCGATTCCTACGGCTACAAGGTCGCGGCCTCGATGGTGAAGATCCTCGAGGAGGCGCTCGGCAAGGACTACACCGTCACGGTGCAGCCGTTCCCCTCGACCACCGGCGCCATGAAGTCCGCCATGGATGGCAATGCCGAGATCGGCTACACGGCCGACGTCGGCATGACCCAGCTCTATGCGAGCGAAGGCGGCTTCAGGAACTACACCCCCGCCAAGGGCAAGCTCGTCCACACCTGGTACGCCTATCCGATGGAGTCGTTCATGGCGGCGCCCGCCGCCAAGGCCGGCGACTACAAGTGCTGGAGCGACTTCTCGGGCAAGCCGGTGTTCTTCACCACCGCCGGCTTCATGAACTGGCTGAACTTCCAGCGCATCTACAAGACGCTCGGCTACCAGTTCAAGCACGTCGAGATCGACCCCAAGACCCAGTCCGACGCGCTCCAGTCCGGCTCGATCACCGGCGCCGTCGCCTACACGACGGCCGGCCGCTCGCTCGCCTCCTACTGGCGCGAGACCGAGCTGCGCACCGACGTGAAGATGATCAACCCGTGCCCGAACGAGGTCGAGAAGCTCAAGGCCGCCGGCCTCGCGGTCGTGGAGGTCAATCCGAAGAACGCGTTCAGCAAGGACGTCGGCGTGCAGCAGATCCTCGGCGTGCCGATCCTGTTCGCCTACAACGTCCGCCCCGACATGCCGGAGGACGTGGTCTACAAGATGCTGAAGGCCTTCTACGAGCAGCGCGAGAAGCTCGCCCAGGCCGACCCCGGCTTCACGCCGATGGCCAAGGACTTCGTCGGCATGCAGGTGAACGGCATCAGCGCCAATCCCGACATCCCGGTGCATCCGGGCCTCGCCAAGTTCCTCAAGGAGCACAAGGCCTGGAACGACAAGTGGAAGGTGGCGGGCGGCGCCGGCTGATCCGGACCGCCGCCGTGGCGGGGCGGCGCGGCCATGACCGGAGGCCCGCCGCCGCGCGCGCCGGCGCCTGACCGGAATGCTGACGCCCGGCCCAGCGCCGGGCGTCTTCTCTTGCGGCCATTTCTCTTGCGGTGATGGCCGTGCCGAGACGGCGCAGACCGTCCGGGGAGGACAGAGGGGGAATGCAATGGACCGGATCAAGGGGTTCCTCGATCTGCGGAGCGCGACCTTCGCGCTTTCGCTGGTCATGTTCGTCTGGCTCGTCTGGTACTTCTGGACGGGCGCCGGCGGCCCGCGCGAGCTCGCCACCAACCTGGTGCCGCTCGCGCTGCTGCTGCAGGTCCTGTTCATGTACCGGGAGGACTGGCTCTATCCGCGCCTGCCCCCGCTCGCCAACCACGTCCTGGTCGCGCTCTACGCCGCGATCTGCGTCTACGGCTTCCAGTACTTCTACGTGAACTTCGAGGAGATCGCGATCTATCGCCAGGGCTCCTACACGCCCGAGGACTTCGTGGTCGGCCTCCTGATGTTCGGCCTCGTGATGGAGCTCTCGCGCCTCGCCCATCCGGTGCTGTTCGGCGTCAACCTGGTGATGATCGTCTACACGCTCTGGGGCTACCTCAGCCCGCTCGACTTCTTCTGGCACCCGGGCGTGAGCTTCTACCGCGTCGTCACCTCGAGCACGGTCGAGCTCGCGACCGGGATCTACGGGCTCTACGCCCAGCTCGCCCTCACGCTGGTCGCCGCCTTCCTGCTGCTCGCCGCGGTGGCGAACGGGTTCGGCGCCCAGCGCGCCATGATCATGGTGATGCGCCGCCTCGCCGGCCGCTCGCGCCAGATGGTGCCGCAGACCGCCGTGCTCGGCTCGCTCTCGGTCGGCATGGTGAGCGGCAGCGGCTCCGCCAATGCGGTGGTCGTCGGCAGCATCACGATTCCGCTGATGAAGCGCTACGGCGTGCCCGGCGTGTTCGCGGCCGCGGTCGAGACCGCGGCCTCCATGGGCGGCCTGATCATGCCGCCGCTGATGGGCGTCGGCGCCTTCCTGATGTCGGAGTTCCTCGGCGTGCCCTACTGGGACGTGGTGATCCGCGGCTTCGCCCTCGCCTTCGTCTACTACGTCTCGCTCGCCTTCGCGGTCTACCTCCTGTGCGTGCGGCTGCTGCCGCGCGACATGGTTCCCGAGCCCGACGTGCCCCTCTACGACCGGATCAAGACCGCGATCTTCTTCCTCTCGGTCGCCTTCCTGATCGCGATGCTCGGCTGGGTCGGCATGGGCGAGCTGCGCGCCGCGCTCTCGACCGGCATCTTCATGCTGGTGCTGCTGCTCGCGGCCTTCCTCTGGTTCAAGTACGGCCTGCAGGACCCGGCGCTGCGCGAGGAGACGCTGTTCGGCAACCTGCGCACCGCGGTCGAGACCCACGGCGAGATGACGTCCTACCTGACGCTGCTCCTCGCCACCCTCGGCATCATGATCGGCCTGTTCACGGTCACGGGCTTCATCAACCGGATGGGCGCGATGCTGCTCGATCTCGGCGCCTGGAACATCATCGCCATGGTGCTGATGGCCTATGCCTTCGGCTGGCTCGCCGGCGCCGGCCTGCCGCCGACCGCGACCTACATCATCGGCGCCATCGTGATCGTGCAGCCGCTGCGCGACCTCGGCATCGATCCCTGGGTCGCGCACTTCTTCGTCTTCCTGCTCTCGGTCTGGGGCGAGCTCTCGCCGCCGACCTCGCTCACCGCCGCGGTCTCGGCGCGCATCGCCGAGGCCTCGTTCATGCGCACCATGTGGGTGGCGCTGAAGATCTGCCTGCCGATCACGCTCATGACCTTCGCGATCTTCACGCGCTCCGACATGGTGGTGAACCCGGGCTGGCCGCAGGTCGCGGCGACGCTGATCGTGACGTGCGGGACCTGCGGCATCACCTTCGCGATGTTCGGGCGCTTCCTCGAGAACCGCGCCGCCGACGTCATGTTGCGCAGCCTGCTCGCGCTGTTCGCGCTGGTCGCGATGCTGCATCCGAGCGACGGCGTCGCCCTCGGTACCGCCCTCGTGGTGCTGCCCGCGACGCTGCTCGGCATCTGGCGCCACCGCACCGTCGCGGCGCCGCCGCTCACGCCTCGGCCCGTGCCCTCGTGAGCACGGCCTCGCAATCGCAATCGCGACGGAGCGCCCTCAGAACGCGGCCATCACCGTGCCGAAGCCCATGGCCTGCACGAGCCGCATGGCGGCGGCCTTCTGCTCGGCGTCGAGGCTGTGGATCAGGGGCCGCGCCGCCGAGCCGAGCCGGTGCAGCTCCTGCGCATCGAGCATCACGGCCCGCACGCGGCTCTTGACGCGCTGGACCAGGCCCTCGCCGTCCTGGCCCGCGGTCTTGCGCCGCATGATGTCGCGCAGCGTGGCCTCGACCGGCGCCCAGTGGCGCTGCTGCTCGGCGTTCAGACGCAGCGCGGACTTGAAGCGTCCGATCTGTGCGTCCGTGATCGTCACCTCGGAGGCCGCGCTCGGCCGCCGGGCCGCGTCGATGGCAAACGACGAGACCACCGTCGCAAGCGCCACGGCGCCCGCGCACATCATTTTCTGCATGTGAAGAGTCCCCGACATGTTGTCCGCTGGCCCCCTGATAGTCACGAAATCGTGCGTCAAAAGGGACGAAATGCGACGAGATCGCGATAAATCGCCGGTACGGGTTACTCCGTAACCTTAAGACGCTGCCCGAACCCTCCCGGCCGGCGCTGCCGGACCGGGAGAGTTCCATCCGCACAACAAAGACGGCCTCCCCGGGTTCCATGCACC
The DNA here is from genome assembly GCA_003105195.1 of Bradyrhizobiaceae bacterium. Taxonomy (GTDB): domain Bacteria; phylum Pseudomonadota; class Alphaproteobacteria; order Rhizobiales; family Xanthobacteraceae; genus FEB-22. The sequence continues at coordinate 4,560 of PQAH01000114.1, read as the reverse complement.
CTAGGTAATGTGGGCGCCGCGGGTCTCGACATAGACCGCGTAGAGCGACTGGCTCGCGGTCATGAACAGGCGGTTGCGCTTGCTGCCGCCGAAGCAGACGTTCGAGCAGATCTCCGGCAGCCGGATCTGGCCGATGCGCATGCCGTCCGGTGCGAAGACGTGCACGCCGTCGTAGCCGTCGCCGACCCAGCCCGCGCTCGACCAGATGTTGCCGTCCTCGTCGGCGCGGATGCCGTCCGCGAACCCGCTCTTGCCGGCGAGCTCCATGCTCACGAAGGTCTTCGGGTTCTTCAGCTTGTCCCCCTCCACGTCGTAGACCCAGATCTGGCTCTTCGCCTCCGGATAGTGCGAGACGCCGGTGTCGGCGACGTAGAGCCGGCGGTAGTCGTGGCTGAAGCACAGGCCGTTCGGCTTGAACGGCTCGTCGGCGACCCGCGTGATGGTGCCGCTCCGGTCGATGCGATAGATCGCCTCCTTGCGGATCGGCCGCGGCGAGCTCGCGGCGCCCGGCAGGCGGTTGCCCTCGTACTCCATCAGCGAGCCGTAGCCCGGATCCGTGAACCAGATCGCGCCGTCGTTCGGATGCACCACCGCGTCGTTCGGCGCGTTGAACTCCTGGCCCTCGAAGGTCTCGGCCAGCACCGTCACCTTGCCGGACGGCTCGTAGCGCACGACCTTGCGGGTGCCGTGCTGGCAGGAGATCTGGCGGCCCTCGTAGTCGAAGGTGTTGCCGTTGCTGTTGCCGGACGGAAAGCGGAAACGGCGCGCGACGTGGTCGTCCTCCTCCAGGTAGCGCAGCTGCTCGTCGTTCGGGATGTCGCTCCACAAGAGGTAGCGGCCGACGCCGCTCCAGGCCGGGCCCTCGGCCCACAGCGTCCCGGTGTGGAGGCGCTGGATCGGCGTGTTGCCGAGCTTGTACTTGAAGCGCTTGTCGAGCACGACGATGTCGGGATCGGGATAGCGCGTGGGCTCGGCGCCCGGCCCGAAATTGCGCGCGAACGCGTCCGCCCCCATGGCGGTGACGCCCGCGAGCGCGGTCGCGGCGGCGAGGAACCCGCGCCGGTCGAGCGCCGCGTGCCGGCGCGCGAGGTCGGGCTTGCCGGCGGTGTCGATGAAGCGATGCAGCTGGACGCGTTCCATGAAGCCTCCCCTGTGTCGCCCCCTGCCCGGGCGCGCCGATGTAAGGAGGATTTCGCGGCGTGATTGTGAAGCGGCAGCAATGCTGACCGAAGGTGGGACCGGTCCCCTCACCGGCGCCGGCCGCACACGCCGCGATGCAGCACCCGGGCGCGCTCGCGGCGCGCCACGCAGGCATTGGGGAAGGTGCGCAGGCGGCCGAAGCGGGTGCGGGCGCAGACCGGCCGATACTCCATGGTGCAGATCGCGCTGCGACCCGCGACCTCGGGCGCGGGCGCCGCGGCGGCCGGCGCGGAGAGCACGGTGATGAGAACGGCCTGGCCGAGGATCGAGGCGAAGCGGCCCATTGCGGCCCTTTTCCATTGCAGATGCGTGCCGGGCGGGCCGCGCGTCCCTGCGGACGCCGGCCCGCCCGGCGATGCCGGATCAGATCCCGCGCAGGGCCGGCCGCTCCGGCTCCATCGCCTCGGGCTTGCCCTTGAGGCGCTTGATCATCAGCTTGTTGAGCGCGCCCAGATAGGCCTTGGCGGATGCCACCAGCGTGTCCGGGTCGGCGCCCTTGGCGGTCACCGACTTGCCGGCCTCCGCGAGCCTCACCGACACCTCCGCCTGCGCGTCGGTGCCCTCGGTCACGGCATGCACCTGGTAGAGCTCCAGCACCGCCTCGTGCGGCACCAGCGCCTTGATGGCGTTGAAGGTCGCGTCCACCGGACCGTTGCCGGTCGCCTGCACGGTCTGGTGCTTGCCTTCGACGTCGAGGGTCAGCGTCGCCGACTGCGGGCCCATGGTTCCGGCGATCACCGTGAGCGAGACCAGCTTCATGCGGTCCTGCGCGGTCGCGATCTCCTCGTCGACCAGCGCCTCGATGTCCTCGTCGTAGACGTGCTTCTTGCGGTCGGCCAGCGCCTTGAAGCGCACGAAGGCGTCCTCGAGCTGGTTGCTCGCCAGCTTGTAGCCGAGCTCCTCCAGCTTGTGCACGAAGGCATGGCGGCCCGAATGCTTGCCCATCACCAGCGAGGTCTGCTTCACGCCCACGCTCTCGGGCGTCATGATCTCGTAGGTCTGGGTGTGCTTGAGCATGCCGTCCTGGTGGATGCCCGATTCGTGCGCGAAGGCGTTCCGCCCGACGATCGCCTTGTTGTACTGCACCGGGAACGAGGTGACGGCCGACACCAGCTTGGAGGCGCGGGTGAGCATGGTGGCCTCGATGCCGGTCCAGTAGGGCAGCACGTCGTTGCGCACCTTCATCGCCATCACGACCTCTTCCAGCGAGGCGTTGCCGGCGCGCTCGCCAATGCCGTTGATGGTGCATTCGACCTGGCGCGCCCCGCCCCCCACGCCGGCGAGCGAGTTCGCGACCGCCATGCCGAGGTCGTCGTGGCAGTGCACCGAGAAGCGCGCCTTGTCGGAGTTCGGCACGCGCTCGCGCACCATGCGGAACAGCGCGGCGTATTCCTCGGGCACCGTGTAGCCGACCGTGTCCGGGATGTTGATGGTGGTCGCGCCCGCCTTGATCGCCGCCTCGATGCAGCGGCACAGGAAGTCGTGCTCGGTGCGGGTGCCGTCCTCGCACGACCACTCGACGTCGTCGGTGTAGTTGCGCGCGCGCGTGACCGAGGAGATCACCATCTCGTAGACCTGCTCGGGCTCCATCTGGAGCTTCCACTTCATGTGCACCGGCGAGGTCGAGATGAAGGTGTGGATGCGCCCGCGCGCCGCCGGCTTGATCGCCTCGGCGCAGCGGTCGATGTCTTTCTGCCCCGCGCGCGAGAGGCCGCACACGACGGCCTTCCGGGTGCGCTTGGCGATCTCGTTGACGGCCTGGAAGTCGCCCTCCGAGGCGATCGGGAAGCCGGCCTCGATGATGTCCACCCCCATCTCGTCGAGCAGCTCGGCGACCTCGAGCTTCTCCTCGTGGGTCATGGTGGCGCCGGGCGACTGCTCGCCGTCGCGCAGCGTGGTGTCGAAGATGACGACGCGGTCCTTCTCGGAACCCTGCGTGCTCATGTGAATGATCCTTCTCGTCTCGCGCCCTCGCGGCGGGCGCTCCGGGGTCCTGATCTCTGGCTCGACCCCCTGAGTGCCCAGGCGCGCGCGCCCAGCCGGCCCTCAGGGGCTGATAAGGAGCAGGAGGCCGCCGAGAATCGGGGCAGCGCCGGGCCGGGCCTGGGCGGCCCCCCGGACAGTCGCGCGGACCTTGCATCGCGTCGACATGCTGACCCTCATGGGCCCAGGATCGCGGACACCGGTAAACGGTGCGTTAATCCCGGGGCTCCCGGACCGCCCTTGTAGCGGATGTCCGGGGATGCCGGCAAGACGTTTCGCCGGCCCCCTCGGCCGCGCCGGGCGTCACGAGCGCTTGCGCCGCGGCGCTTCCGCCTCGAGCCGCTTGCGCGCCTTTTCGAGGTCCGCGAGGGCGGGGCCCGTCACCTTCGGGAACCGCAGGTCGCGCTTCGCCAGCGCGTCCACCAGGGCGGCCGCCACCGCGAGGCGCGCGAACCACTTCTTGTCCGCCGGCACCACCCACCAGGGCGCCTGCGGCGTCGCGGTGTGGCGGATCATGTCCTCGTAGGCCGCCATGTACGCGTCCCAGCGCTTGCGCTCCTCGACGTCGCCGAGCGAGAACTTCCAGCGCTTCGCCGGCTCCTCCAGCCGCTCGAGGAAGCGCCGGCGCTGCTCCTCCTTCGAGAGATGGAGGAAGAACTTCAGGATGATGGTGCCGTTGCGCGCGAGGTAACGCTCGAAGGCGCGGATGTCCTCGAAGCGCTCGCTCCAGATCCGCTCGGTGACGAGCTCGCGCGGCAGCTTCTGGCGCGCCAGCAGCTCCGGGTGCACGCGCACCACCAGCACCTCCTCGTAGTAGGAGCGGTTGAAGATGCCGATCCGCCCGCGCTCCGGCAGGCACTGGGTGGTGCGCCACATGAAGTCGTGGTCGAGCTCCTTCTCGCTCGGCGCCTTGAACGAGAATACCTGGCATCCTTGCGGATTGATGCCGGACATCACGTGCTTGATCGCCCCGTCCTTGCCGGCCGCATCCATCGCCTGGAAGATCGCCAGCACCGACCAGCGGTCCTGCGCATAGAGCTTCTCCTGCAGCTCGGCGAGCCGCTTCACCCCGTCGGCCAGCAACGACTGGGCGTGGTCCTTGTCGAGCCCGCAGGTTTCCGCGGTGTCGTGCTCGGCGAGGCGGAAGCCCTGCCCGTCGGTGACGCGGAAGCGCATCATCTGGTCGGCGATCTTCATGGCGACAGTTCACGACGTACGGGAGGACTTGGCAAGAGCATGAGTCTTGTTGCGAGACCGTGGGGTGCGTGTCCTGCTGTCCCCGAGCAACTTCGGCGTCATCCCGGCCGGGCGAAGCGAGCGCGCGCCGGGATGACGGCGAGTACACGATTTCTGTAGCCGACCTGGGCATTGATCAAT
>PQAH01000113.1 GCA_003105195.1 Bradyrhizobiaceae bacterium | reverse complement strand
CGCCGGCGCGGCCGCGGCGCGTGGCGACATCCTCCTGTTCCTGCACGCCGACACGCGGCTTCCGGCGGACGCGGACCGCCATGTGCGCGACGCGCTCTCGGGCCGCGCCTGGGGCCGCTTCGACGTCGCCATCGCGGGCGGGCATCCGCTGCTCCCGCTCGTCGCCGCGCTGATGAACCGGCGCTCGCGGCTCACGGGCATCTGCACCGGCGACCAGGCGCTGTTTGCGACCCGCGCGGCCTTCGCGCAGGCCGGCGGGTTTCCCGAGATCGCGCTGATGGAGGACGTCGCGATCTCGCGGCGTCTCAAGCGCGTGTCGCGGCCCGCCTGCCTCGCGCAGCGCGTCGTCACCTCGGGCCGTCACTGGGAGCGCCGCGGCGTGCTGCGCACCATCCTCCTGATGTGGCGGCTGCGGCTCGCCTTCTTCCTCGGGGCCGACCCCGACCTGCTGGCGCGGCGCTACGGCTATGTCCCGCGGTCCTGAGATCGCGGTGCTGGCGCGGGCGCCGGTGCCGGGCCGCGCGAAGACGCGCCTCATTCCGGCGCTCGGCGCCCACGGCGCCGCGGCCCTGCAGGAGCGCCTGACCGAGCACGCGGTCGCGGCCGCCTGCGCGGCCGGGCTCGGGCCCGTGACGCTGTGGGCCGCGCCCGATCCGGCGCATGCGAGCTTCCGCGAGCTCGTGACGCGCTTCTCGATCCGGCTCGCGCGCCAGGCGGAGGGCGACCTCGGCGCACGCATGCTCGCGGCCTTCGCCAAGAGCCGCGGGGCGACGCTGCTGATCGGCAGCGACTGTCCGGCCCTCGCCGCCGACCACCTGCGGCGGGCGGCCACCGCCTTGACGGACCACGAGGTCGTGCTGATCCCGGCCGAGGACGGCGGCTACGTGCTGATCGGCCTGCGCCGGCCGCATGCCGGGCTGTTCGCGGACATGGTCTGGGGCACCGACACGGTGCTGGCCGAGACGCGGCGCCGGATCGCGCGGCTCGGCCTCTCGGCGCACGAGCTCGACCCGCTGTGGGACGTGGATCGGCCCGAGGATCTGGCGCGCCTGCCGCGCGAGGCGTTCGGGGCGTTCGCGGACTGACCGGTCACTCGCTCCCTGTCGTCGATATCTCCTCGACGAGGAACCCGGCGACCGCCGGCGAGAATGCCATGGCGAGATGAGTGACCGGCGGCAGCACGACGTCGCGCGCGCCGGGAAGGCGGCTGCTGTCCTGCGGCAGGATGAAGTTGTCGACCGGGCTCCAGGCGCTGGTCGTCGGCACGCCCGGATCGGACGGCAGGCCGCGCAGCCAGTCGGACCCGCGCTCCATCTCGCGCGCGCACCGGCCCGGTCCCCAGCTCGAGTAGCGCGTGCCATTGTGCGGCGTCCCGAGCGTGACCAGCTTCAGGACGCGCGCAGGCCCGTAGCGGCGCAGGTAGCGGCGGGCGACGATTCCGCCCATGCTGTGCGCCACCAGCACCACCCGATCGGCGCCGGACTCGGCGATCAGGTCCTCGATGCGCGCGTGCAGCTGCGCCGCGAAGGCGTCGATGCCGCCGGTCGGCGGCGCGAGGTTCACGGTCGCGACCCGGAGCCCGCGCTCCCGCAGGCGGCGGCGCAACCACCACCAGACGCCGCGATTGCACATGTAGCCGTGGATCAGCAGCACCGGCGGCGAGGCGCCCTCGCCGATCGCGTCGTCGCCCATCCAGAACCGTTCGAACGGCTGCACGATGCTGAACAGGGCCACGTAGGACAGCCACTCGGCGATGACGCGGCGCACGAGCGACGGCGTTCCCGGTGCCGCAGGCACGGAATGGCGTCGTGCGAGCGCGAAGGAGATCGCGATCGGCAGGGCATTGATGACGGTCACGAGCGCGGCGGCGACCGCGATCGCGGCGCCGAGCCCCACCCCGCCCCAGCGCGTGAGCGCGAGCGTGCCGACGACGAGGAGCACGAGCTCGAGAAGGAGACCGCAGCGCAGCAGGATCGCGATCATGGGCCGCACCCGATCGCCGCCGACGCCGGGCAGGTCGCGCGCCCGTTCGAGAGTGCTGTCCTCGCCGCGGCCATGCCGGCTCAGACCAGGGCCCGCAACCAGGCGAGGCGAGTGATCGCACGCTTGGCGAGCGACTGCGCTTCCGACACGACCTTCTCGTCGCGCGCGAGATCGCCGACATCGAGGTAGTCCTCGACGAGGCGTTCAGCGGTGGCGAGCATGTCGAGGTCCTCCACGGCGCCGGCGTCGCCGGGCGCCAAGCGGGCCGCCTCGGCCGACATTGCGCGCGTCTGCGCGGCGAGATCGTGCGCGCGGACCCCGGTGTCATCGGCGAGCTGCGCGGCGAGCTCCTCGATCCGGCCGGCGAGGCGCGCCTCCAGCACGGCGGCCTCGGCGAGGCTCTCGGCGGGGGTTCGCTTGCGGATCCCCGGATGGGCGCGCCGCTCGGCGTGATAGGCCTCGCGACGGGCGCGCCGGACCAAGGCCACGTGGCGCAGCTCCTCGCGCGCCATCTGCTCGGCGGCTTGCCGCACCTCCGGCGTGGCCGCCTCGGCCGCGATGTAGGTCCAGAATGCAAAGGCGCGCTCCTCGTTGCGCACCGCCATCGAGAGCACCCGATACGCCGTGGCGAGGTGAGAGGCGGCGAGCTCGCCGGCGGCCTCCTCGTCGAAGGTCTCGGGAATCTCCCATCTGATCGCGGCAGGGTCCGGCGTCCTGCCGCGATGCCGTTGCGACCACTGGACCACGCTGCCTTCGTGGCTGCGCTCCTCCGCCGCGAGCTGCTCGAAGAGCTGCGCCAGCTGCGGATGACCTTCGGCGCGCACGTGCTCCGCGAGCTCCGCGTAGCGCGCAGCCGCTTCGTGCTCCATCGCATACGCAATGGCGAACAGCTCGTCGAGGGAGCTGACCTTGTCGGGAGGCGCCATCTTGAGAAGGGACATCGGTGGCTCGCGGACGATCGGCCTTGGGACATTCGGCCGCCCCATGCAGGGCAAGCCTAGCATTGACACACATCCCGCATCGGAAACAAATTGACGGAGGTCAATTCAGCCTCGCAGCGCCGCGCGAGGACGTCTCGGCCGATCAGGCACGCGGCACGTTGCGTCCCGACCCCCCGCCGCGGGAACGGATGCGTCTGTCGGGTGTTGAACCTTTCTTCTCCGTTCGGCCCTCACGAGCAGAATGAGGTGGACGTGCGCCATTGGAAGCTGCTCGCGAGGCTCCGGCAGAGTTGGGCGGGATTCGCGCGCCCGATCGCGGTGGCGGCCATCTTGGCCCTCTGGCCCACGCCGGGTGATGCGGCGGCGCGCCTCGCGGAGTTCCTCGGCAAGGCGCAGCCCGCGGAGCTGGTCAAGGACGCCGACCGATTCGGGGCGCCGCAAGGAGACCCGCCGCTCGCGCCCGTCTACCAGGGCGAGCGGCTTCTCGGCTACGTCTATCTCAATTCCGATTTCACCAATGCGGTCGGCTATTCGGGAAAGCCGATCCACATGCTGGTCGGGATCGACCCGAACGGCGTGATCACCGGGCTGCGGCTCGTGGAGCACCAGGAGCCCATCGTTCTGGTCGGCATCCCGGAGCGGCGCGTCGTCGACGCCGTCAACAGCCTGATCGGGAAGCATCTCGGGCGCGTCGCCCGAGGCGTCGAGCACGCACCGCAGGTCGATCTCGTGAGCGGCGCCACCGTCACGGTGCTGGTGATGGGCGACAGCGTCGTGCGCTCCGCCGTCCGCCTGATTCGCAGCGGCCGCCTCGGCGGCCCGGCCCAGGCCGGACCCGCCGCGGCTCCGGCCTCCGCGGCCAGGACGATCGACATGCAGCGCATGGAGGTGCGCGACTGGGAGAGCCTCATCGGCGACGGCTCCATCCGGCGCCTGCACCTCACGATCGCGGAGGTGAACGAAGCCTTCGCCCGGGCCGGCAAGACGGCCGCGGCGGAGAACCCGGAGCCGGGCGATCCGGACGATACCTTCATCGACCTCTATCTCGCGCCCGTCTCGGTGCCGACGATCGGCCGAAGCCTGCTCGGAGAGGACGGCTATCGGCGCCTCGCCGAGCGCCTCGAGCCGGGCCAGCAGGCGATCGTGGTGGCGGGCGACGGCGCCTACTCCTTCAAGGGCTCGGGATACGTGCGGGGCGGGATCTTCGATCGCATCGAGCTGATCCAGGACGGGTCCGGTATCCGCTTTCGCGACCGCCAGCATACGCGCCTTGCCGACTTGGCGGCGGACGGCGCGCCGGACCTGCGCGAGATCGCGCTGTTCGTCACGCCGCGCGATTTCCCGCTCGACCTCGCCCGTCCGTGGCAGCTCCAGCTGCTCGCGCAGCGCAGCATCGGCGCACGCGACAAGGCGTTCCTTCCCTTCGAGATCGAATACACGCTTCCCGAGAAATATCTCCTGCGCACGGCGAGCCCCGCTCCCGCGAAGCAGGAGACGGCCCAGGCGCCGCCGGCGGCGGCGGTCCCCGAAGCACCCGCGCCGGGCGCAATCGAACAGCCGCTGTGGCAACGCATCTGGTTCACGAACACGGTCTCGATCGGCATCACCGCGGTCGCCCTGCTCGTGCTCACGGCCATCTTCTTCTTCCAGAACACGCTGGTGCGGCGGCCGGTGGCCTACACCTGGATCCGCCGCGCCTACCTGACCTTCACCCTGGTCTGGCTCGGCTGGTACGCCAATGCCCAGCTCTCGGTCGTGAACGTCATCACGTTCACCAATGCCCTGATCACCGACTTCCACTGGGAGTTCTTCCTCGCGGCGCCGCTGATCTTCATCCTGTGGGCGTCGGTCGCGGCAGGCCTGCTGTTCTGGGGGCGAGGTCCGTTCTGCGGCTGGCTCTGCCCGTTCGGCGCCCTGCAGGAGCTGCTCAACAATGTCGCGCAGGGGCTGCGGGTCCCGCAGTTCCGCGTGCCCTGGGGGCTGCACGAGCGGCTCTGGCCCATCAAGTACATCTTCTTCCTCGTGCTGTTCGGTCTCTCGCTCTACTCGGTCGCGCTGGCGGAGGTGTTCGCCGAGGTCGAGCCCTTCAAGACCGCGATCGTCCTGAAGTTCGCGCGCGAATGGCCCTTCGTCGTCTATGCCGGCACCCTGCTGGCCGCCGGGCTCTTCGTCGAGCGCTTCTTCTGCCGCTATCTGTGCCCGCTCGGCGCCGCGCTGGCGATTCCCGGCCGGATGCGCATGTTCGAGTGGCTCCGGCGCTGGCCGGAATGCGGCAAGCCCTGCCATCGCTGCGCCAACGAATGCCCGGTCCAGTCGATCCATCCGGAGGGGCACATCAACGTCAACGAGTGCATCTACTGCATGCACTGCCAGGAGCTCTATTTCGACGACCAGCGCTGCCCGCACATGATCCAGATCCGCCTCAAGCGCGAGAAGCGCGAGGCGCTCACCTCGCCCTCCATGCGCGCCGGCAGCCCGGGCCATGCCGGCCCGATCATCACGCACGAGGGAAAGCCCGTCCCGAAGCCGGCCGCCCACGGCGCGCCGTCCACGACTTCATGAAGCAGAGGAGGTCTTTATGGCCAAGGAAACGATCAAGCAGAAGGGACTGAGCCGCCGGCATGTGCTCGGCACGACGGCGGTCGCGGCGGCGGCGGGGGTCAGCGGCGCCGCGGGCGGGCTCGGCCTCGCCCAGCTCGGCACCGCCACGCCCGCCGAGGCGCAGACCAAGGCGAAGCAGCCTGCGCAGCGGGCCCAGCCGGCCGCCGCCGGCAAGTACGAGGTGAAGCCCGGCGAGCTCGACGAGTACTACGTGTTCTTCTCGAGCGGCCAGACCGGCGAGGTGCGCATCCTCGGGCTGCCGTCGATGCGCGAGCTGATGCGCATCCCGGTCTTCAACCGCGACAGCGCCACCGGCTGGGGCCAGACCAACGAGAGCCTCAAGGTGCTCACCGAGGGGCTCACGCCGGAATACCGGGAGTTCCTCCAGGACCGCGGCGGGACCTACCTGAACGGGGACCTGCACCACCCGCACCCCTCGTTCACGGACGGCACCTATGACGGGCGCTACCTCTACGCCAATGACAAGTCGAACACCCGCGTCTGCCGCATCCGCCTCGACGTCATGAAATGCGACAAGATCGTCCAGCTCCCGAACCAGTCGACGGTGCACGGGCTGCGCGTCCAGAAGTATCCGAAGACGGGCTACGTCTTCTGCAACGGCGAGGATCGCGTGCCCATTCCGAACGACGGCAAGGTCCTCGACGATCCCAAGCAGTACCGGTCGGTCTTCTCCGCGGTCGACGGCGAGACCATGAAGGTCGCCTGGCAGGTGATCGTCGACGGCAACCTCGACAATGTCGACGCCGACTATCAGGGCAAGTACTGCTTCTCGACCTGCTACAACTCGGAGGAAGGCGTGACGCTGGCCGAGATGACCGCCAAGGAGCAGGACTGGATCGTCATCTTCAACCTCAAGCGGATCGAGGAGGCGGTCGCCCGGGGCCAGGCCCAGACCATGGGCGGCGTGCCCGTGCTCGACGGGCGCAAGGGCTCGCCGTTCACCCGCTATGTCCCGGTGCCGAACAGCCCGCACGGCATCAACACGGCGCCGGACGGGATCCACGTCGTCGCCAACGGCAAGCTGTCGCCGACCGTGACGGTGTTCGACGTGCGCAAGTTCGACGACCTGTTCGACGACAAGATCCAGCCGCGCGACACCGTGGTGGCGGAGCCGGAGCTCGGCCTCGGCCCGCTCCACACGGCCTATGACGGCAAGGGCAATGCCTTCACGACGCTGTTCCTCGACAGCCAGGTCTGCAAGTGGAACATCGAGGCGGCGAAGCGCGCCTATCGCGGCGAACGGGTCAACCCGGTCGTCCAGAAGCTCGACGTCCACTACCAGCCCGGCCACAATCACAGCTCGATGGGACAGACCAAGGAAGCGGATGGCAAGTGGCTGCTGTCGCTCAACAAGTTCTCCAAGGACCGGTTCCTGAACGTGGGACCGCTCAAGCCCGAGAACGACCAGCTGATCGACATCTCGGGCGACCGCATGGTGCTGGTCCACGACAGCCCGAGCTTCGCCGAGCCGCACGACGCCACCATCGTGCACCGCTCGAAGATCAACCCGGTTCACGTCTGGAGGCGCGACGATCCGTTCTTCGCGGACGCGGTGAAGCAGGCGGCGGCGGACGGCGTGAAGCTCGAGAACGACTCGAAAGTCATCCGCGACGGCAACAAGGTGCGGGTCTACATGACCTCGGTCGCGCCCGCCTTCGGGCTGGAGAGCTTCACCGTCAAGCAGGGCGACGAGGTGACCGTCTACGTCACCAACATCGACGACGTGGAAGACCTCACCCACGGGTTCTGCATCGTCAACTACGGGGTGAGCTTCGAGGTCGCTCCCCAGGCGACGGCCTCGGTCACCTTCCGGGCGACCAAGCCGGGGGTCTACTGGTACTATTGCACGTGGTTCTGCCACGCCATGCACATGGAGATGCAGGGCCGCATGCTGGTCGAGCCGACCAACGTGTGATGCGGCTCCTGCGAACCCTCGCGTGCCTCGGGCCGGCGGCGCTCGTCGCCGCCGGCCTCGCCGGGGCCGCCCGCGCCGAAACGACCGTTGCGCCGGGGGAGGACCTCCAGTCCGCCGTCGATCGCACGGCGGAGGGCGACATCGTCGTCCTCGCGCCGGGGACGCACCAGGGACCGGTCCGCCTCTCGCGCCGGGTCACGCTGCAGGGCGAGCCGGGCGCCGAGGTGGTCGGCTCCGGTCGCGGCAGCGTGGTCACGGTCGCGGCAGCCGGCGCCACGGTGCGGGGCCTGACGGTCCGCGGCTCCGGCAGGGATCTCGACAAGATGGACGCCGGCGTCTTCGTCGAGCGGAGCGCGACCGGCGCCGTGGTGGAAGGCAACAGGCTGGAAGGCAACCTCTACGGCATCTATCTCCACGGCGCCGCGAACGCGGTCGCGCGCGGAAACGTCATCGTCGGAATCAAGGAGGGCCGCATCAACGACGCCGGGAACGGCGTGTCGGTCTGGAACGCACCCGGCGCCAAGGTGCTCGACAACGACATCAGCTTCGGCCGCGACGGCATCTTCGTGATCACCAGCCGGCAAAACGAATTCAACCGGAACCGCTTCCGCGACGTGCGCTTCGCGATCCACTACATGTACACCAACGACAGCCAGGTGGTGGGCAACACGTCGGCCGGAAATGCGGTCGGATACGCGATCATGTTCTCGCACGGGCTCACCGTGCGGGACAACGTTTCGGACGGGGATCGCGACCACGGCTTCCTGTTCAATTACGCCAACGGCTCGCAGGTCGTCGGCAATGTGGTGCGCGGGCGGCTGCAGCCGGCCGCGCGCTGGGCCCTCCGGGGAATGCGCGCCAGCGAGACGCGCGAGCACGGCCTTCCCGCCGCGGATGAACCCGCCCGTTCCGGCGCGGCGAAGGTCGCGCCCGAAAAATGCGTGTTCATCTACAACGCCAACAAGAACCGGTTCCGGGACAACTGGTTCGAGGGCTGCGAGATCGGCGTCCACTTCACGGCCGGCTCCGAGGGTAACGAGATCATCGGCAACGCCTTCGTGCGCAACCGCAACCAGGTGAAGTATGTGGGAACCCGCTATCTCGACTGGTCGACCGGCGGCCGCGGGAACTACTGGAGCGACAATCCGGCCTTCGACCTCGACGGCGACGGCATCGCGGATACGGCCTACCGCCCGAACGACCTGATCGACCGGGTGCTGTGGACCGCCCCGCAGGCCAAGGTGCTGGTCAACAGCCCGGCCGTGCAGGTGATCCGCTGGGCGCAGGCCCAGTTCCCGGCGCTGCTGCCGGGCGGCGTGGTGGACAGCCGGCCGCTGATGTCGCCGCCCCGGCGGCCGCAAGACGGAGCGCGGGGGCGGCCGTGAGCGCGACCGTCGAGATCGCCGGGGTGAGCAAGCGCTACCGCGACGTCGAGGCGCTGCGGGACGTCACGTTCGCCCTGAAAGCGGGCGAGATCGTCGCCCTGGTCGGCCACAACGGCGCGGGCAAGACGACGCTGCTCAAGCTCATGCTCGGGCTGATCCATCCGACCGCGGGCACGATCCGCGTGCTGGACGAGAACCCGGCGGCCGGCGAGTTCGCGGCGCGCCGGCGGCTCGGCTATCTGCCCGAGAACGTCTCGTTCAATCCCGCGCTGTCGGGGCGCGAGATCCTCTCCTTCTATGCGCGCCTCAAGCGCGAGCCCGTCGCCGGTGCGCTCGCGCTGCTCGATCGTGTCGGGCTCGGCGAGGCGGCACGCCGCCGGGTCGCGACCTATTCCAAGGGAATGCGCCAGCGCCTGGGGCTGGCACAGGCGCTGATCGGCGAGCCGCTGGTGCTGCTGCTCGACGAGCCGACGACCGGGCTCGATCCCGCGCTGCGGCTGAGCTTCTACGAGATCGTGCAGGACCTGCGCGCCAAGGGGGCGACCGTCGTGCTCTGCTCCCACGCGCTCACCGAGCTCGAGCGGCGCGCGGACCATGTCATCATCATGAACCGTGGCGTCCTGGTCGCCGACGGCACGATCGAGGAGCTGCGAGGAATCGCCCGGCTGCCGACGCGGATCCGCCTCACGGGCGTGAACTGCGACACCGGGCCGCTGCGGGCGTGGATGGGGCCGGTCGGCCCCTGGCGCACGATCGACGGCGGCACGATCGAGATCGAGGCGGCGGCCTCGGAGAAGATCGAGCTGATCCGGCGCGCCACGCGGGAGGGCACGCCGGTGGCCGATGTCGACGTGCTGCCGCCGACCCTGGACGAGCTCTATGCGCATTTCCTGCGCGGCGCGGGAGCCGCGGGATGAGAAACATCGCGATCATCGCCGGCAAGGAAGTGCAGGAGAGCCTGCGCAATCGCTGGGTGCTGGCGACCACGATCCTGATGGCCGCGCTCGCGCTGACGCTCACCTTCCTGGGCAGCGCGCCGACCGGAAGCGTCGGCGTGCATCCGCTCGACGTGGTCATCGTCAGCCTCTCCAGCCTGACGATCTTCCTCCTGCCCCTGATCGCGCTGCTGATCTCCCACGATGCCCTGGTCGGCGAGATGGAGCGGGGCACGATGCTGCTGCTGCTGAGCTATCCGGTCGCCCGGTGGCAGGTGCTGCTCGGCAAGTTCGCCGGGCATCTCGGCATCCTGGCGTTCGCGACGGTCCTCGGCTACGGCGCCGCCGCGCTCGCGCTGGTCACCACGGGCGTTGCGATCGAGGCCGGGAGCCTTCGCGCCTTCGCGCAGATGATCGGCTCGTCGATCCTGCTCGGCGCCGCGTTCATCGCGCTCGGCTACCTGATCAGCGCGCTCGCGCGCGACCGGGGCACGGCGGCCGGAGCCGCGGTCGGCGCCTGGCTGGTCTTCGTTCTCATCTACGACATGGCGCTGCTCGGCCTGCTGGTCGCGGACCAGGGGCGGACGATCTCGGCCGCGCTGCTCAACGCCCTGCTGCTGCTCAATCCGACCGACGTCTACCGCATGTTCAACCTGGCGGGCTCGGCCGATGTCAGTGCCTTCGCGGGCATGTCCGGGCTCGCCGACACCGTGATGCTGGCACCGGCCGTCCTGCTGGCGGCGCTCGGCGGATGGACCGTCTTGCCGCTCGCCGTCGCCGCCGTCGCGTTCTCGCGGAGGGAACTATGACCCGGGCCCCTCTCCTCCTCGGCCTCGCGCTCGGCGCATCCTTCTGGCTCGCAGCCTGCGGCGAGCAGAAGGCCGAGGCGCCGCCGCCGCGGGAGCTCACCGCCGAAGCCGTCGGCCATTTCTGCGGGATGAACCTGATGGAGCACGTCGGTCCCAAGGGCCAGATCCTGCTCGCGAGCCGGCCCGAGCCGGTGTGGTTCTCGTCCGCCCGCGACGCGGTCGCCTTCTCGCTGCTGCCCGAGGAGGCGAAGGACATTCGCGCGATCTACGTCTCCGACATGGCCAAGGCCCCGACCTGGGAGGAGCCCGGCGCCAGCAACTGGATCGACGCCAGGAAGGCGGTCTTCGTGATCGGCAGCCGTCTCAAGGGAGGCATGGGCGCCGACGAGACGGTGCCGTTCTCCGAGCGCGCCAAGGCCGAGGCCTTCGCGGCCGAGAACGGCGGGCGCGTGGTCGGCTTCAACGAGATTCCGCGCGACTACGTGCTCGGCAGCGGCGAAGCGACCGGCGCCGCGCCGGATGCAACAGGCCAACGGCCCGATCCGAGCAGGTCCACGCATTGAGGTTACGAACCATGCCCCCGCATCCCTCGCGGCGACGATTCATCCGCATTGCGGCGGCTGCCGCCGGGCTGCCGCTCGTGCCGTTCGGGCGGAACGCGCGGGCCGAGGGCCGTGCCGTCACGTGGCGCGGCCTCGCCCTCGGTGCGGCGGCCGAGCTGAGGATCCACCATCCGGATCGTGCCGTCGCCGAGCGCGCGATCGCGCGCGCGCGCGCCGAGGTGCAGCGGCTGGAGCGACTGTTCAGCCTGTACCGCGCCGACTCCGCCCTGGTGGCGCTCAACCGGACCGGCATCGCGGCCGCGCCCGCGCCCGAGATGGTCGACCTGCTGACCCGGTGCCGGGACCACTGGGCGCTGACCGATGGCGCCTTCGATCCGAGCGTGCAGCCGCTGTGGGCGCTCTACGCGGCCCATTTCTCGCGCGGCGACGCGGATCCGGCAGGCCCGGCACGGGACCTGCTGGCGGACACGCTCGACACCGTCGGGTTCTCCAAGGTGCTGGTCAGCCGAGACCGCATCGCCTTCGCGCGCCGCGGGATGGCCCTGACCTTGAACGGAATCGCCCAAGGCTACATCACGGATCGCGTGGTGGGCCTGCTGCGTGCCGAGGGGCTCGCCCACAGCCTCGTCGATCTCGGCGAGTGCCGCACCCTCGATGCGCGGCCCGACGGCTCGGCCTGGGCGGTCGGCATCGCCGATCCGGATCGGCCCGACCGGATCGGCGAGACCGTGGCGATCGTCGACGAGGCCGTGGCGACGTCGGGTGGGTACGGCTTCCGCTTCGACGCGCCGGGGCGCTTCAATCACCTGCTCGATCCGCAGAGCGGCGGCTCGGCCGGGCGCTATCGCAGCCTCACGGTGGTCATGCCGACCGCAACCGCCGCGGACGCCCTGTCCACGGCCTTCAGCCTGATGCCGGCCGAACGCATCCTCGCGATACTGCGGCGCCTCCGGCACGGGCGCGTCCACGTGGTGGATGCCGGCGGCGCGCGCCGGGTTCTCGCCGCCTGATCGGCGCGCCTCAGAGGCGCCCCTCCAGCGCGCGCTTGAACACGGTGCGTGCCGCGCGCCGGTCGAAGGGCACCGGATTGCCGCCCGCGGTCGGGTCCTTCGGCGCCATCTCGACGATCTGCTCGATCTTCTCCTCCCCGACATTCAGGCCGGCGAGGGTGTGGGGCACGCCGATCTCGGCGCGCAGCGCGAGCAGCCAGTCCATGAAGGCGCGGAAGCTCGGCTTGAGGCCCAGATAGGCGGCGAGCCGCTTGATCTTCCCCTCCACGGCCCTGCGGTTGAACATCAGCACATAGGGCGCGAACACCGCATTGGTCATGCCGTGATGGGTATCGTGCAGCGAGCCCACCGGATGCGACAGCGCGTGGATGCCGCCGAGCGCCTTCTGGAACGCGGTCGCGCCCATGAGAGCGGCGGACATCATGTGGGCGCGCGCCTCCAGGTTCGAGCCGTCCTCGACGGCGAGCGCGAGGTTCTCCTTCACGAGCCGCATGCCTTCGATCGCGATGCCGTCGGCGAGCGGATGGTAGAAGTCGCCGCAATAGGCCTCGAGGCAGTGCGAGAACGCATCCATGCCGGTGCCGGCCGTGATCGCCGGCGGCATGCCCATGGTGAGCTCGGGGTCGCAGATCGCAGCCTTGGGCATCATGCCGGGGTGGAAGATGATCTTCTTGGTGTGGGTCACGTGATTGGTGACAACGCCGGCGCGGCCGACCTCGGAACCGGTGCCGGCCGTGGTCGGCACCGCCACCACGGGCGCGATCGTCTCGGCATTGGCCCGCGTCCACCAGTCGCCGAGGTCCTCGAAGTCCCAGATCGGCCGCGCCTGGCCCGCCATGAAGGCGATCAGCTTGCCGGCATCGAGGGCCGAGCCGCCGCCGAAGGCGACGACGCCGTCGTGGCGTCCGGCCTTGAAGGCCGCGACGCCCACCGTGATGTTGGTGTCGATCGGGTTCGGTCGGATGTCGCTGAACAGCTTGAACGGGATCCCGGACGCCTCCAGCAGGGCCGTGGCCGCGCCCGTCATGGGCAGCGCCGCGACGGTCGGATCGGTGACCACCAGCGGATTGCTCATCCCGGCCGCGCGCACCGCATCGGGCAATTCGACGATGCGCTTCGCCCCGAAGCGGACCGCGGTCGGATAGTTCCAGTTGCCGCGCAGCTGCATGGCTCTTCTCCTTGCCTCAGGCCGGGCTCGATTCGATCGAAGCGGACTGCGCCCTAAGTAGGCGCCGACCCAGCCCCTTGAAAAGGGCGGGCAGCGACAGCAGCACCAGGGCGACCGGCAGCGCCCAGAGGCTGCCGTGCAGCATCAGCGCGCCCGGCAGGGCCCAGGCGCCGGACATCAGCATCTCGCAGGTGACGACCACGGCGTTGCCCTTGCCGCGCTGGTGGAAGTCGGCGCGCCGCCCGGGGCTCGGGAACAGCACGCTGATCAGCGCGCCCGAGAGCGCGGCGCCGGCGCCGCAGAGGAGCAGGGTCAGGCCGAGCCAGCCGTTCTGCAGGGCGGCCGCCGCCAGCGGCGCGGCCACGACCAGCGACACGGCGATGAGCGCGGCCTCGACCTTGGCGCGCAGCACGTCGAACCGGCGGATCGGGGCGGCGCCGAGCAGGTCGGGTGCGTCCTCGCCCGACACCGTCACCCAGGCGAAGCTGCCGCCGAGATTGCCGGCGAGCACGATCACCAGGAGCCAGGCCGGGGAGAGGCCGTCCGCGCTCCACATCAGGAGGGCGATCGGCACCAGGAACAGCATCTGCGAGGTGATCTTGGCGATGAGCCACGGATCGCGTGCCAGCAGATAGAGCTCCTTGCGGCGCAGGATCGCGGGCACGCCGCCCGCGAAGCCGCGCGAACGTTCGCGCCGCACGCCGGGCGTGAGGCTGCGCGCGCCGGTGGCCGCGACCGCATCGGCGATCAGGCCGTCGGCGAGCGCCCGGATCGTGAGCCAGAACAGGGCCAGGCAGGCGAGGATCCCGCCCGCGAGCGGCCCGGGCTCCCCGCGCGCCGCCCGCGCCGGGAGCCAGATCCAGCTGTCGGGACCGGGCACCAGGCCGGCGAGGACCGCGAGCGCGTCGAACGGCGAGGCCTCGCCCATCAGCAGGGTCGGGACCTGCGGCATGAGCGCGAAGGCGAGCGCGATCAGGCCGGCGAGAACCTGGGCCATCAGCCGGGTGCGGCGCGGCCCGAGCGCGCGGAACACGCCGTGCGCCAGCGCCAGGCTCGCCGAGGCCGCGAGCAGCGCCAGGCACGGCATCACCAGATAGGCCATGAGGAAGCGCGGATGGCCGAACGACGCGAACACGTTGGCGAAGGGCCAGGTGATCGCCGCCGAGAGCGAGAGCAGCGACGCCGCGATCGCGATCGCCCGCGCCGCGATGACGGTGCGCGGACGCACCGGCGCGGAAAGGATCAGGTCCATGTCGCCGCGGCCGTAAACGACCTGGACGGCCGCGACCAGGCCGGTCGACACCATGCCGAGCAGCGCGAACACGATCAGGCCCGTCAGCGCGATCAGCGTCTCGTCGGGACCGACCAGCGGCGCGTCGCTGTGCAGCCAGGCGAGCGGCACCGCCGCCAGATGGATGATCGCGAGGCTGAAGACCGCGAGCGCCGCCAGCCAGCGCGGACCGGTGCGGCCGCGAACGGCGCGCCATCCGAGGCGCAGCTCGTGGCGCAGCAGCCAGGGCACCGAGCCGGGGGTCATGCGGCCGCCGTCCGCGGCTTGGCGACGAGACGCAGGAACACGTCCTCCAGCGTGGAATCGGCCTGCCCGGCCTTCGCGCGCAGGTCGTCGAGACTGCCCTCGGTGAGGAGCACGCCCGCCTGGATGATGCCGATCCGGTCGACCAGGCGCTCGGCGACGTCGAGGATGTGCGTGCTGAGGACGACGGTGCAGCCGGCGCGCGCGCGCTCGAGCAGGAGATCCTTGACCTGGCGCGCGACCGCCGCGTCGAGGCCGGTCAGCGGCTCGTCGAGCACCAGGAGGCGCGGCTCGTGGATCAGGGCGCCGGCCAGAGCGGCCTTCTGCTTCATGCCGCGCGAGAAGGTCTCGCAAGCGTCGTGCCGCTGCTCCCACAGCTCGAGGCGCTCGAGCAGTTCCTGGGCGCGCCGGGTCGCAAGGCCGGCCTGCATGCCCCACAGGCCGGCGACGAAGGCCAGGTATTCGAGCGCGGTCAGCTTGTCGTAGAGCATCGGCTCGTCGGGGAGCCAGGCGATCGCCTGCTTGGCGGCGCGCGGGTCGGCGAGCGCGTCGATGCCGCAGACCTCGATGCTGCCGGCGTCCGGCTGCAGCAGCCCCGCGATCATGCGCAGCGTCGTGGTCTTGCCGGCGCCGTTCGGACCGAGCAGGCCGTAGAACTCGCCGGCGCCGATCGTCAGATCGAGCCCCTTGACGGCCGGCTTGTCGAAGCTCTTCGACAGGCCGCGGATGCGCAGGACGGCGTCTGTCATCCGGCCCGTCAGACCTCCCGCAGGTGATAGCTCTTGGGGCGGGTCAGGCTCTCGTAGCCGACGCGCGAGAGTGTCGCGCCGCGGCCGGTGTCCTTCACGCCGGTCCAGGCGAGGCCGGGATCGAGATAGTCGCAACGGTTCATGTAGACCGTGCCGGTCTCGACGCGCGCGCCGAGGCGTTCGGCCGCGTCCATGTCGCGGGTCCAGATGGAAGCGGTCAGCCCGTACGGGCTGTCGTTCATCAGCCGCACCGCCTCCGCGTCGTCCTTCACCTTCATGATCCCGACCACGGGACCGAAGGTCTCCTCCATCATCACCTTCATGGAATGGTCCACGTCCACCAACACCTGCGGCGCGAGGTAGCTCGAGCCGGGCACGTCGCGCCCGAAGGCCGTCGTGTCGATCAGGGCGCGCGCGCCCTTGGCGCGCGCCTCGGCGATGTGGTCGCGCACCGTCGCGGCGAGGCGCGGCTGCGCCATCGGCCCGAGCGTGGTGGCCGGATCGAGCGGATCGTCCAGCACATAGGTCCGGGTCAGCGCGACGAAGCCGTCGAGGAAGCGCTCGTAGACGTCGGCATGGACATAGATGCGCTCGATGCCGCAGCAGCACTGGCCGGAATTGAAGTAGCTGCCGTCGACCAGGTTCTCCACTGCATGCGCGAGGTTCGCATCCGGCCGCACATAGGCCGGATCCTTGCCGCCGAGCTCCAGGCCGACGCCCGCGAAGGTGCCGGCGGCGGCCTGCTCGATGGTGCGGCCGGCCGCGACCGAGCCCGTGAAGCAGACCTGGTCGACGGCGCCCGAGCGGATCAGCGCGAGCGTTGCCTCGTGCGAAAGGGCGAGGGCGCGGAACAGGCCCCGCGGCAGCCCGGCCTGGTCCATGGCGGCCTGGAAGCGGTCGCCGACCAGCAGGGTCTGCGCCGCGTGCTTGAGCAGCACCGCATTGCCCGCCATCAGCGCCGGCACCACCGAGTTCACCGCCGTGAGATAGGGATAGTTCCAGGGCGCGACGGTCAGCACCAGGCCGACCGGCTCGCGCGCGACGTATCGCCTGAAGCCGGCCTTGGCCTCGGGAACGACGGGCGCGAGCGCGCTCCCGGCGATCGCGATCATGTAGCGGGCGCGCTCCTCGAAGCCGTTGAGCTCGCCGCCCGCGTAACGGACCGGCCGGCCCATCTGGCGCGAGAGCTCGGGACCGATCTCCTCGCGCATCGCCAGCATGGCGTCGACCGCGCGCGAGAGCACCCGCGCGCGCTCGGCCACGGGCACCCGGGCCCACTCGGCCTGCGCCTTGCGCGCGGCCGCGACCGCCGCCGCGATCTCGGCTTCGCTCGCGGCCTTGCGCCGCACCAGCTCGCGGCCGTCGACAGGCGAGATGCAGACGATGTCGGTCATTTCAATCTCGATTTCAGGTTCCGAGAAGAGACTGCGTCATCCCGGCCATGCGTGCACCGATCTCGCGCTTGCGCGAGATCGGCATCGACAGATGCCCAGGTCGGCAACGGCCGACCCGGGTGCGAGCGCGAGCCGGGATCCATAACGCTGTTTTCCCGCATCTTGAAGACAGGGACGATGGATCCCGGCTCTCGCTTCCGCGCGGCCGGGATGACGCCGACGATACTTGTGACACAGTAGAATATGCCCGAGATGGGCCGATAGGCGCGCAGGTCGCAGACATGCGACCTGCGTGCTCGGCCGGGATGACGCGGAGCGTTGCTTCGCCCGCATCCTCAATACCTCTCGAAGCCGCGCGCGAGCTCCCAGTCGGTGACGCGGCGGTCGTACTCGAATTGCTCCCACCTGGCGGTGTGGACATAGTGATCCACGACCGCGTCGCCGAGCGCGGCGCGCAGCATCCTCGAGCCGGCGAGGCAGTCGGTCGCCTCGCGCAGCGTTTTCGGCACCTCCGGCAGGTCCTTGCCGGTGTAGGCGTCGCCGGAATGCGGCGGATCGAGCGCAAGCTTCTCCTCGACGCCGGCGAGGCCCGCCGCGATCAGGGCCGCGAAGGCGAGATAGGGATTGAGGTCGGCGCCGCCGACGCGGCACTCGATGCGCACCGCCCTGGTCCCCTCCCCGCACAGGCGGAATCCGGCCGTGCGGTTGTCGCGGCTCCACACGGCCTTGGTCGGCGCGAAGGTGCCGACCTGGAAGCGCTTGTAGGAGTTGACATAGGGGGCGAGGAACCAGGTGATGTCGCGGGCGTATTTGAGCTGGCCGGCGACGAATGACCGCATCAGCCGCGACATGCCGTGCTCGGCCTTCGGGTCGTGGAACAGCGAGGCCTTGCCGGCCTCGTCCCAGAGCGAGGCATGGATGTGGCTGCTCGAGCCCGCGAGGGCGTAGTTCCACTTGGCCATGAAGGTGACGGCCTTGCCCTGGGCCCAGGCGATCTCCTTCACGGCGTTCTTCAGGATCACGTGGCGGTCCGCCATCTCGAGCGCGTCGGCGTAGCGGACGTTGATCTCCTCCTGCCCCGGCCCCCACTCGCCCTTGGAGTTCTCGACCGGGATGCCGGCGCCCTCCAGCCCCTTGCGGATGGCGCGCATCACGCCCTCCTCCTTGGTGGTCTGGAGGATGTGATAGTCCTCGATGTACTGGCCGGCCGTCTTGAGCCCGGCGTAGCGCTTGGCGTGCGCGGACTCGTAACTCTCGTCGAACAGGTAGAACTCGAGCTCGGAGGCGAAGAAGGGGCGCATCTTCGCCTTCTTCAGGCGCGCGATCTGCGCCTTGAGCATGGCGCGCGGCGAATGCGCGAGATCGTGGTGGTGATGGTCGAGCACGTCGGCGAGCACCAGCGCGGTGCCCTCGAGCCAGGGAAGCACGCGCAGGGTCGCGAGATCGGGCTTCATGACGAAGTCGCCGTAGCCCTGCTCCCAGCTCGCCGCCGCATAGCCGGGGACCGGCTCCATGTCGATGTCGTTGGCGAGCAGGTAGTCGCAGGCGTGCGTCTCCTCGTGCGCGCCGTCGACGAAGTATTCGGCCTGGAAGCGCTTGCCGATCAATCGGCCCTGCATGTCGACCATGGCGACCACGACGGTGTCGATGGTGCCGGTCTTCACGGCCTTTGCGAGATTCTCGAAGCTCAGGTTCCCCGCCATCGTTCAGCCCCTCCGGTTCGGCCGACGGTCTTTTCCATGAACACGCTCAGCGGGTCCGGCGCATAGTCCCCGAACGGCCCGCAGTCGCGGAATCCGGCGCGGCGATAGAGCGCCAGCGCCTCGCTGTTGTGGATGCCGGTCTCGAGCCGCAGCATCGCCAGCGCGCGGGCGCGCGCGACCTGCTCCAGCGCATCGAGAATGCGCGCGCCGATCCGGCGGCCCCGCGCCTGCGGCCGGACATACATCCGCTTGATCTCGCCCCAGCCGCGCGCATCGTTCAGCACCGCCCCGCAGCCGATCGCCTCGCCGTCGCGCCGCGCGACCAGGAAGGTCACGGCGGGCGCGCAAAGCGCGCCGATGTCGAGGAGATGGTTGCTCTCGGCCGGGTAGAGCGCCATGGCATGGGCGTCGAGCGCCTCGATCAGGGCGACGATCTCGGGCCGGCCGGGAGGCTCGGGCGCGATGACGACCTCGCTCATGCGCGCCCCGCCTCGGCGAGCGCCGAATCGAGGATGTCGAGCGCCTTCGCCATCTCGGCCTCGCGGACGGTGAGCGGCGGCGTCAGCGTCAGCACGTTGCCGAAGGTGGTCTTGAACGAGAGCCCGAGCTCGAGCGCCCGGTACATCATGGCCTCGGCGGCGTCGTTCGCGGGCGCCCTGCTCGCGCGGTCCGAGACGAGCTCCACCCCGAGCAGCAGGCCGCAGCCGCGCACGTCGCCGATCAGGGCGTGACGCGCCTGCAGCTCGCGCAGGCGCGCGAGCGCGAAGGCGCCGACCGCGGCGGCATTCGCGACCAGGCCCTCCTCCTCGATGATCTCGAGGGTGGTGAGCGCGGCGCGCGCCGTCACGGGATTCTTCTCGTGGGTGTAGTGTCCGAACGCCCAGTCGGCCGCGACGTCGAGGCGCGGGTCGGCGATCACGGCCGCGATCGGCAGGATGCCGCCGCCGAGCGCCTTGCCGAGCACCAGGATGTCGGGCACGACGCCGTCGTGCTGGCACGCGAACATCCGGCCGGTCTTGCCGAGGCCGGTCGGGATCTCGTCGAAGACCAGCAGCGTGCCGTGGCGGTCGCAGGCCGCGCGCACGCGGCGCCAGAAGCCGGGCGGCGGCACGTGCGGCACCGCGCGCATCGGCTCGGCGATGAAGGCCGCGATGTCGCCCTCGCGCCCGAGCACGTACTCGATCATGCCGGCGCAGGCCTCCGCGCTCGCCGCGATGCCGTCGGTGCCATAGGGACAGCGATACGACGCATAGGGCGCGACGTGCTCGGCGCCCGGCATCAGCGGGCCGATCGGGCCCGACCGGAACAGCGCCTCGCCGCCGACCGCGGCGGCGCCGAAGCCGGCGCCGTGGAAGGCGTCCCAGAACGACAGGGTCTTGAACCGGCCGGTGGCGGCGCGCGCGATCTTGATCGCGACCTCGACGGCGTCGGAGCCGCCGGTGGTGAACAGCACCTTGCCGAGGTTTCCGGGCGCGATCTCGGCGAGCTTGGCCGCGAGCGCGATCGCGGGACCCGAGGTGTAGCGGCGCGGCGTGAACGGCAGCGCGTCCATCTGCTCCGCGATGGCGCGCTTGAGGCGCGGGTGCCCGTACCCGATGTGGTGGACGTTGTTGCCGTGGAAGTCCATCACCCGGCGGCCGGCGACGTCCTCCAGGTAGATGCCCTCCGCCCGGGCGATCGCGTTGAGACAGGGGGTCGAGACCGACTGGCGCAGGAAGTACCTGGCGTCATCGGCGAGCACCGCCTGCGCATAGGGATCGATGTTGCGCGCCGTCCAGGCGCGGCGCCGGGCCGAGAGGTTGGTGTCGCTTTCGGATTCGCGGGGAGACGTCATCGGAAGCGTTTCTCGCACGGGCGTGTCCGGCCCGGAAGCGCCTTGGCAGCGGCAGCAGTCTCCCGCAGGTGCGATCGGGAAGAGGAACATACCCGGAACACTTCGCGCCGGTGCGACATCCGGGGCCTTTGCCCGGGCGGGCATCCGGCTGGAACTTTCTCGTCGGGCCGGACGTTTCCGGGGCGTCGCCGCCTCCATTCGGCGGCATCCCATCCCGGACCGTCTTCTCGTTCCGGCTTCATCGTTTTCGAAAGGAGAGCCGGGGGAAAACCGATGACCCCGAAGATCAAGTCGTTGCCGCGTGCGAGCACCGGTGTGGCCGGGCTGGACGCCATTCTGGGGGGCGGGCTCGCGCGCAACCGCATGCACCTGCTGGAGGGAACCCCCGGCACGGGCAAGACGACGCTCGCGCTGCAGTTCCTGCTCGCCGGCGCGGAGGCCGGCGAAAGCGGCATCTATGTGAGCCTCGCCGAAACCGATTGCGAGCTGCGCGAGGGTGCGGAGTCCCACGGCTGGACCATCGGTTCCGACATCGAGATCTTCGAGCTCGTCCCGCCGGAGAGTGTGCTCGACCCGGAGCAGCACCAGAGCCTGCTCTACTCCTCGGATCTGGAGCTCGGCGAGACCATCAAGCGCATCTTCGAGGCGATCGAGCGGGTCAAGCCGCAGCGGGTGGTGATCGACAGCCTGTCGGAGATCGCGCTGCTGGCGCAGAGCTCGCTGCGCTACCGCCGCCAGATCCTGGCGCTCAAGCACTATTTCGCGGCGCACAGCTCGACCGTGCTGATGCTCGACGACCTGACGACCGAGAGCGCCGACCACGCCGTGCACTCGATCGCCCACAGCGTGATCCATCTCGACCAGCTGGCGCCGATCTACGGCGGCGAGCGGCGCCGGCTGCGCGTCGTCAAGTGCCGCGGACAGTCGTTCCGCAGCGGCTATCACGATTTCCGCATCACGACCGGCGGGATCGAGGTCTATCCGCGGCTGGTGGCCGCCGAGCACCGCGCCGGATTCTCCGGCGAACTTCTCGAAAGCGGCATCCCGGCCCTGGACCGGCTGCTCGGCGGGGGCATCATGGCGGGCTCCAGTACGCTTGTGCTCGGTCCGGCCGGCACCGGCAAATCGCTCCTGGTCCTGCAATTCCTCGCGGCGGCGGTCGCGCGCGGCGAACGGGCCGCCCTGTTCGTGTTCGACGAGGAGCTCGGCCTCCTGCTCGCGCGCGCCAGGCAACTCGGCATCGATCTCGCCGCCATGCGCGACGCCGGGAGGCTGTTCATCGAGCAGATGGATGCGGCGGAGCTCTCGCCCGGCGAGTTCGCGAGCCGCGTGCGCGGCTGCGCCGACCGCGAGCGGATCAGCGCCGTCGCGATCGACAGTCTCAACGGCTACCAGGCCGCGATGCCCGAGGAGCAGTTCCTGATCCTGCACCTGCACGAGCTGCTGCAGTATCTCAACCGCCAGGGCACCGCGACGTTTCTCACCGTCGCCCAGCACGGGATGATCGGCGAGATGAAGCAGACGATCGACGTCACCTACCTGGCCGACACCGTCGTCATGCTGCGCTACTTCGAGGCGCATGGACGGGTGCGCCGCGCGATCTCGGTGATCAAGAAACGGGCCGGCGCGCACGAGGACACGATCCGCGAATTCCGAATCGACTCCGCCGGCCTCGGGATGGGCGAGCCATTGCGCGAGTTCCAGGGGGTGCTGCGCGGCGTGCCGGAATATCTCGGTCGCGCCGAACCACTCCTGGATACCCCGTGAGCCCCCCGGCCGAGCGCGCGCTGATTCTCGCCCCGCGGGGACGCGACGCGATCGTCGCCAAGGGCATCCTGCGCGAGGCGCGGATCCACGCGGATATCTGTCTCGATCTGCCGGAACTGCTGCAGGGAATCCACGGTGGCGCGGACGTGGCCGTGGTCACCGAGGAGGCGCTGCACGGGGTCGACAGCCGCGAGCTGGCGGGCTTCGTCGCGACGCAGCCGCCCTGGTCCGACTTTCCCTTCATCGTGCTGACCCGGCACGGCGGCGGGCTGGAACGCAACCCGACGGCGGCCCAGCTCACCGAGAAGCTCGGCAATGTCAGCTTCCTGGAGCGGCCGTTCCATCCGACCACGCTGGTGAGCGTGGTGCAGACCGGCCTGCGCGGCCGGCGCCGCCAGCACGAATGCCGAAGGCTCAACGAGGAGCTGGAGCTGCGCGTGAACGAGCGCACCGCCGAGCTCGCGGCCGCCAACCGGCAGCTGCTGGCGCAGATCGAGGAGCGCGAGCAGGTGGAGCAGACGCTGCGCCAGATGCAGCGGCTCGAGGCGGTCGGGCAGCTCACCTCCGGCGTCGCGCACGACTTCAACAACCTGCTGACCGTGGTGCTCGGCAACGTCGCGTTCCTGGAGAAGGGGCTCGCGGAGGCCGGCGTCGACGGCAAGCTCGCCCGCCGCCTCGGCTACATGCGGACCGCGGCGGAGCGCGGCGCCAAGCTGACCGACCAGCTGCTGTCGTTCTCGCGGCGTCAGCGACTCGCGCCGAAGGCGCTCGATCTCAACGAGACGGTCGCCGGCATGCGCGACCTCCTGCAGAGCACCATGGGGGGCAGCATCCGCATCGAGACCCGCCTCTCGCACGATCTCTGGCCGGCGCTGGTGGACCCGACCCAGCTCGAGCTGGCGGTGCTGAACCTGGCGATCAATGCGCGCGACGCGATGCAGATCGGCGGCACGCTCAGCGTCGCCACCGCCAATGCGAGTCTCCAGCCGCCGCTCTATCCGGAAGAGCCGCCCGCCGGCGACTACGTGGAGATCAGCGTCACCGATACCGGCGTCGGCATGAGCGACGAGGTGCGCGCGAAGGCCTTCGAGCCGTTCTTCACGACCAAGGGGATCGGCAAGGGGTCGGGCCTGGGGCTGAGCCAGGTGCTCGGCTTCGCCAAGCAATCGGGCGGCGGCCTGCGCATCGCGTCCCGGCCCGGGCAGGGTACCGCGATCCGCATCTACCTGCCGCGCGCCGAGACGCCGGCGGAAGCCGGCGCCGGCCCGGCTCCGCCGATCTCGGCCGACGGGTCGAGGGGCAGGACGATCCTGCTGGTCGACGACGACCACGCCGTGCGGGAGGTGACGGCCGCGATGCTGCGCGAGCTGGGCTACGTCGTGCGGGAGGCCGGGAGCGGCGGGGCCGCCCTCGACCTCCTCGAACGCGAGCCGGGCGTCGACTTGATGCTGATCGACTTCGCCATGCCGGGCATGAGCGGCGCCGAGGTCGCGCGCCACGTCCGGGCGCGGCGCCCCGCGCTGCCGATCCTGTTCATCACGGGCTTCGCGGACCGCACGGCACTGACCGGAGTCGGCGAGGCGCAGATCGTCGGCAAGCCCTTCGTCGACAGCGAGCTCGTCGACAAGGTGCGGCTCGCGCTCTCCGCGGGCGCCGGCAATGTCGTGCGGCTGAGACGCTGAGGCGCGCGCTCCCGGACCCGTCTCACCGCTTCCGCCACGCCTGCAGGCGGCCGAGCAGCAGGCGATCGACCAGGAGATGCAGCAGCTTCGCGGCGAGCGCGGTCGCGACGATCAGGGTCGCCATGGCGGCGGCGGGCGCGGCGGCGCCCATCTCGTCCATGTGCACGATCGCGATCGAGGCGAGCTTGGTCCCCGGACCGTAGAGGAAGATCACGGCCGAGACCGTGGTGAGCGCGTTGACGAACATGTAGACCGCGATGTCGACGATCGCGGGCAGGCAGATCGGCACCGTCACCCGGCCGAAAGTGCGCCAGAACGGCACCTTGAGCGAGGCCGAGACCGCCTCGAACTCGGGATCGATCTGCTTGAGCGCGGTCAGCGCGGTGATGTGCGCGACCGTGTAGAAGTGCGCGATCGAGTTGATCACCAGGACGGCGAGCGTGCCGTAGAGGATGCCGAGCGGGTTCCACTTGGCGTTGACGAAGAACACGTAGCCGAGACCGAGCACCAGGCCGGGCACCGCCATGGGCAGCATGGCGAGCAGATGGGCGAGCATGCGGCCGGCGGCGAACGCCCTGGTCTTCTCGACCAGGTAGGCGCCCGCGAATACGATCGCGGTGCCGGCGACCGCGGCCGCCGCCGCCATGGCGACGGAGTTGAAATAGGGATCCCAGCCGCCGGGATCGAAGTTGCCGAAATTGTAGTTGTTGAGAGTCGGCGTGAGATTGTAGGGCCAGTAGGTGATGAAGGAGGCCCAGATCGCCACGCCCAGCACCATGACGATCAGGCTGCCCACCACCAGGCAGTAGGCGAGCAGCGCGGCGTCGCGCCCGCGGCTCGGCTTCGGCACCAGGGGCACGGCGCGCGCCGAGAGCAGCGCCACCTGCCGGCGCTGCACGATCCGGTCGATCGCGAAGGCGAGCACCGCCGGCACCAGCAGCACCATGCCGACCACCGCGCCCATCTCGAAGTTCTGCTGGCCGACCACCTGCTTGTAGGCGTCGGTCGCGAGCACGTTGAACTGGCCGCCGATCACCTTGGCGATGCCGAAATCCGTGACCACCAGCGTGAACACCACGAAGGCCGCGTTGACCAGCCCGAACTTGGCGCCCGGCAACGTCACGGTGCGGAAGATGCGCGACCTCGCGGTGCCGAGCGCCTCGGCCACCTCGTAGAGGCGGGCATCGGCGAGCGCGAGCGCCGTGACGATGATGATCAGGGCGTGCGGGAAGCAGTAGAACACCTGCGCCATCACGATGCCGATCGGACCGTAGACCGAGGCGCCGAACATCAGGTCCTTGAGCAGGCCCTGGTTGCCGAACAGGTAGATGAGCGAGATCGCCGAGAGCAGCGAGGGCGCGAACAGTGGGAACAGCGCCACGGCGTAGAGCAGGCCCTTGAACGGCATGCGGCTGCGGGTGAGCGCATAGGCATAGCCGAAGGCGAGCGGGATCACGATCGCGGTGGAGGCGAGCGCGACCGCGATGCTGTTGAAGACCGAGCCGAACAGGGCGGGCGTCGAGAAATAGCGCAGGTAGTTGGCGAGACCGACGAACGCCCCGTCGGCGTTCTGGAAGCTCTTCGAGAGCAGCGCCCAGAGCGGCAGCGCGATGGTGAGCAGGAGCCAGGCGACCAGCAGCGTCACGCCGAGCCGCATCACCAGCCCCTCGCGCGGGACCCGCACACCCTCGGCCATGGGCCCGGTCGCGGCGAGGCTCATGGGATGCTCAGCCGGACGCGAACACGCGCAGCGATTCGGGCGGCAGCGCGATCGCCAGCGTCTGCCCCTCGGCCACCTGCAGGTCGCGCATGAGGTTGAGGGAGAAATCCGCCAGGATGGCGGTGCCGGGCGCGATCTCGGGCTCGAGCTGCGCGCGGCAGAACGAGCCGAGGAAGTCGAGCAGCACGACCTTGGCGGCGAAGCGGTTCGGCGTTCCGTCGTCGAGGTTGCGCACGCGCACCTCCTCGGGACGCAGCCCGACGCGCACGGCCGTGCCGCCGGGGAAGCGCTCGGCCTCCGGGCAGGCGAGCTGCATGGAGCCGAGGCGCACGCGGTCCGGACCGGAGACCTCCGCGTCCAGGAAGGTCATGGTGCCGACGAAGTCGGCGACGAAGGCGGTGGCGGGCCTGCGGTAGATCTCGACCGGGGCCCCCACCTGCTCGATCACGCCCTGGTTCATCACCACGATGCGGTCCGCCATGGCGAGCGCCTCCTCCTGGTCGTGGGTGACCATGATGGTGGTGACGCCGAGGCGGCGCTGCAGGGTCTTGATCTCGTCGCGCAGGCGCAGGCGCACGCGGGCGTCGAGGGCGGAGAGCGGCTCGTCGAGCAGCAGCAGGCCCGGCGAGGTCGCGAGCGCGCGGGCGAGCGCGACGCGCTGCTGCTGGCCGCCCGAGAGCTGCACCGGGTACTTCGTGCCCTGGTCGTGCAGGCCGACGAGGTCGAGCAGCTCGGCGACGCGGGCGTCGATCTCGGCGCGCGGCCGCCGGCGGTTGACGAGGCCGTAGCCGACATTGGCCGCGACCGTGAGATTGGGGAACAGCGCGTAGGACTGGAACACGATGCCGAAGTCGCGCGCCGCCGGCGGCAGCCGCGAGACGTCGCGGCCGGCGATCTCGATGCGTCCCGCGTCCTGCGGATCGAGGCCGGCGACCGCGCGCAGGAGGGTCGTCTTGCCGCAGCCCGAGGGGCCGAGGAAGCAGACGAACTCGCCCGGGAACACGTCGAGGGAGATGTCGTCGAGCGCCGTGAAGGCGCCGAAGCGCTTGGTGATGCCCTGGACGCGCAGGAACGGGGCGCGGGTGCCCGCCGCGCTGCCGTTCGCCGGCTCGACCGGATGTCTCATCCCCTGCCCGCCTTCGGTTCGCGCCACAGGCCGGTCCGGCTCCGGCCGCCGCGATGGTCGGCCAGAACGCGACGGCTCGCAAGGGGCGCGAACATGGCGGCCGGGATGAACGACCGCAGGGCGGGTCGACGTCCGAAGGACGCGCAACCCGCCCTGCGACCACGACATCACTTCTTCGGCGCGGCCTTGGCCTCGTAGCGCTTCGTCCACTCGGCGAGGATCCGCTCGCGGTTCTCGGCCATCCAGTTGAAGTCGTTCTTGATCATCTGCTTCTCGGCGGTCGCCGGGTAGTTCGGCGGGTAGTTCACGACGCCGGGCATGGCCACGACCGCGTAGGTCTTCGAGTAGAGCTCGTTGGCGCCCTTGGTCGCGGCCCAGTCGGCGATCTTCTTGGCGATCGCCAGGTTCTTGGTGCCCTTGACGATGGAGAAGGCCTCCATCTCCCAGCCGGTCCCCTCCTTCGGGATCACGACCTCGAGCGGCGCGCCCTTGGTCTTCTCCGAGGCGCCGCGCATGTCGAGCGCGATGCCGGCGACACGCTCGCCGCGCGCGGCCTGCACGCAGGGCGCCGAGCCGGAATGGGTGTAGACCGCGATGTTCTCGTGCAGCGCGTCCATGAACTTCCAGCCCTCGGCCTCGCCCATGGTCTGCAGCCAGGCGCCGACCATCAGGTAGCCGGTGCCCGAGGAGGCCGGGTGCGGCATCACGAGCTTGCCCTTGAGCGCGGGATCGAGCACGTCCTTCCAGGAGGTCGGCGCCTTCACGTTGATCTTGCCGGCTTCCGCCGTGTTGAAGCAGATCACGCCCAGATAGGCGTCCATGCCGGTCCAGGTGTAGGGCTCCTTGGTGTCGCGGAAGGCTTCCTTGAGGGCGTCCGCGCCCTTGGGCTTGTAGGGCTCGAGCAGGCCCTGCTTCTCGAACACGAGCAGCGCGCTGGCGGCATGGCCGAGCACCATGTCGGCGCGCGGATTGTCCTTCTCTGCGAGGAAGCGGGCCGTGATCACGCCGGTCGAGTCGCGCACCCAGACGACCTCCGCCTCGGGCACCGCCGCCTCGATCGCCTGCTTGAACGGCCCGAGCTGGTCGTTCTCGAGCGAGGTGTAGACCGTCACTTTGGTGCGCTGCGCCTCGGCAGACGTCGCCAGACCGAGCGCCATCGCGAGGCCGATGGCCGCGGCCGAAATACCGACTTTCATATGATCTCCCCTCCGACTTCGTTTGCTCGCCACGCGACCGTGGCTTGCACGGCGCGATGACGATGCGATGACAGCCCCGGGCTGCCGCCCATTCCGGTCAGCTCGGCCACGGCAATGAATAGGTCCTCACATTCGTGAAGCACTTCATCGCCTCGACCACGCCTTCCTTGTAGCCGAGTCCGGAGTCCTTGATGCCGCCGAAGGGCGACATCTCGATCCGGTAGCCCGGCACTTCCCAGACGTTCACGGTACCGACTTCCAGCTCACTGATAAAGCGGGTGACGTAGTCGAGCCGGTTGGTGCACACGCCGGAGGACAAGCCATAGGCCGTGGAGTTCGAGATCCGGATCACCTCGGAGATGTCGTCGGGACAGCGGACGATCGGGATCACGGGCCCGAAGGTCTCCTGGTGCACGAGCTCGCAGTCGTAGGGCACCTTGTCGACGACCGCCGGGGGGTAGAGCGCGCCCTGGCGCGCCCCGCCGTGCAGCAGGACGGCCCCCTTCTCGACCGCGTCGGCGACCCGGCGCTCGAACAGCCGGGCGGCGCCCCCGTGGATCACGGTGCCGACGTCGGTCTCGGGATCCATCGGGTCGCCGGCCTTGAGCCTCTTCGCCCGGGCGAGCACCCGCGCCGCGAACTCGTCCGCCACCCGCTCGACCACCAGGATGCGCTTGACCGCGGTGCAGCGCTGGCCCGAATTCTTGGTCGCGCCCGCCACCGCGAGCTCGGCCGCCTTGTCGAGGTCGGCGTCCTCCATCACGATCAGCGGGTCGTTGCCGCCGAGCTCGAGCACCAGCCGGCGGTAGCCGGCCTTCTCGGCGATGTACTTGCCGACCTTGACCGAGCCCGTGAAGGTGATCAGGTCGCAGTCCGGATCCGTGATCATGGCGTCGCCCATGGTCGTGGGATTGCCGGTCACGACCGAGAGCATCTCGGGCGGCAGGCCCGCCTCGTAGAGCACGTCGGCGAGCGCGAGCGCGGTCAGCGGGGTGAGCTCGGTCGGCTTGAGCACGACGCGGTTGTTGGTCGCGATCGCGGGCGCGAGCTTGTGCGAGACCATGTTGAGCGGATGATTGAACGGCGTGATCGCCGAGATCACGCCGCGCAGCGGGGTGCGCAGCGTGAAGATCTTGCGTTGCTTGCCCTGGGGCGAGATATCGCAGGCATAGGTCTCGCCGTCGTCGCGGATCGTGAGCTGGCCCGCGAAGGAATAGACGTCGTAGGCGCGGCTCGCCTCGTAGAGGGAATCCTTCCAGCAGAGCCCGGACTCGGCCGTGATCAGCCGCGCGAACTCCTCCTTGCGGCCGGCGAGGATCTCGGCGGTGCGCAGCAGGATCTGCTGGCGCTCGTAGCGGGAGAGCCTGGGCTTGAACGCCGCGGCCCGGGCGAAGGCCTCGCGCACGTGCTCGGGCCGCGCCGCCGGGACGGTGCCGACCACGGCGCCGTTCCAGGGATTGAGCACCTCGATGCGCTCGTCGGTGGCGACCGGTTTGCCGGCGATGCGCATCGCCTCGTGGCGCACGGACGCGGTCGGCTGGGACTGGATGTTCACGGGGGCCGGCTCCTCAGTTCACCAGGTTCAAGGCGACGTCGAAGACGTCGAAGTTGCGCAGCCGCCGGCCCTCCGGCAGCGCGACCTTGCGGTTGACGATCATGGGGACGACCTGCTCGGTCAGCCCGCCGTGGGAGCGCAGCGGCTCCTTGAGCGCCGAGAGGTCGTGGCGCGCGCGACTGGTGCCGAGCACCTTGTGGACGGTCGAGACCACGACGATGTCGCCGATGCGGTCGGGCGGCAGCTCGAAGCGCGTGCAGGCCTCGGCCTTGCCGAGCACCTCGTCGATGCCCTCCATGCCGTCGAGCCGCGCCACCAGGGCGGCGGTCTCGGCGCCCTCCGGCAGGTACACGGTCGCGAACGAGCCGAGCGCGCCGTGGTGCAGCAC
>PQAH01000112.1 GCA_003105195.1 Bradyrhizobiaceae bacterium | reverse complement strand
CGAGCGCGTCGGCTATGTGCGCGTCTCGCCGGCCCTGCTGCAGCCGGCCGAGCCGTTCCTCGACCTCTCGGGCGAGGACATCCGGCGGCGCATGTATCTGACCTCCGATCCGGAGGGGCAGGAATTGTGCCTGCGGCCGGACCTGACGATCCCGGTGTCGCACCTCTACCTCGCCTCGGCGGAGGCCGGCGAGGCGGCCGGCTTCTGCTGCCTCGGCCCGGTGTTCCGCCATCGCGGCGGCGACCTCGCGGCCGAGTTCGTGCAGGCCGACATCGAGTCCTTCGGGCGGCGCGACACCGCGGCGGCCGACGCCGAGATGCTCTCGCTCGCCCTCGACGCCACCGCCCATTACGGCATCGATGCGCCCGAGATCCGCATGGGCGATGTCGGCCTGTTCGGCGCCCTGGTCGAGGCGCTCGAGCTCTCGCCCGCCTGGAAGCGGCGCCTGAAGAAGCATTTCAACCGGCTGGGAAGCCTCGAGAGCGACCTCGACAGCCTGGTGCGCTCGGCGAGCCGCGAGCGGCCCGAATACCAGGGCGTGCTCTCGGCGCTCGCGGGCTCCGATCCCAAGGCGGCGCGCGCGCTGGTGACCGACCTGTTGTCGATCGCCGGCATCACCACGGTCGGCGGGCGCACGGTCGGCGAGATCGCGGAGCGCTTCCTGGAGCACTCGGCGCTCGGCGCCGGCAAGCTGCCGCAGGAGACGCGCGCCGTGATCGAACGCTTCCTCGCGGTCGCGGGCGATCCGGACGAGGCCGCCGACGCGCTGCGCCGGCTCGCCGCCGATGCCGGGCTCGCGATCGACGCCGCGCTCGACCTGTTCGAGAGCCGCACCGGATTCCTCGCCGCGCGCGGCATCGAGGTCGCGCGAGTCAAGTTCTCGACCGCCTTCGGGCGCGGGCTCGACTACTACACGGGCTTCGTATTCGAGATGCACGACGCCGCGCGGCGGATCGAGCGGCCGCTGATCGGCGGCGGCCGCTACGACGGCCTGCTCTCGCGGCTCGGCGCGCGCGAGCCGATCCCGGCGGTCGGCTTCGCGGTCTGGATCGAGCGCCTGGCCGAGATCGGAGCCGCGCCATGACGCGCCCGCTGATCGTCGCGGTGCCGTCCAAGGGCCGCCTGCAGGAGAACGCCGAGGCGTTCTTCGCCCGCGCCGGGCTCGCGCTCGTCAAGCCGCGCGGCGCGCGCGAGTATCGCGGCGCGATCGCCGGGCTGCCCGGGGTCGAGGTCGCCTATCTGTCGGCCGCCGAGATCACGGCGCAGCTCGCGCAGGGCGCGGCGCATTTCGGCATCACGGGCGAGGACCTGGTACGGGAGATGATCCCGGACGCGGACGCGCGCGTCGTGATGCTGGAGAAGCTCGGCTTCGGCCACGCCAATGTCGTGGTCGCGGTGCCGCAGGCCTGGATCGACGTGCGCAGCATGGCGGACCTCGACGACGTCGCGACCAGCTTCCGCGCCACCCACGACCGCAAGATGCGGGTCGCGACCAAGTTCGTGAACCTGACGCGCGCCTTCTTCGCCGAGCACGGCATCATCGACTACCGCATCGTCGAGAGCCTGGGCGCGACCGAGGGCGCGCCCGCGGCCGGCACCGCCGAGCTGATCGTCGACATCACGACCACCGGCGCGACGCTCGCCGCCAATGCGCTCAAGGTGCTGGACGACGGCGTGGTGCTGCGCTCGGAGGCGAACCTGGTGGCGGCGCGCGACGCCTATTGGGGCGCGGCCGAGCGCGAGGCCGCGCGCACGATCCTCGACCGCCTCGCGGCCGAGGCGCGCGCCCGCGCCTTCCGCGAGGTGCGCACCCGCATCGCCGATCTCGACGAGACGATCCTCGCCGAGGCGCAGACGCGCTTCGGCGTCGAGGCCCCGTTCGGCGGCGCGACCGCCTCGGGCACCATCGTGCTGCACTGTCCGCCCGGCGAGGTGCACGCGCTCGCGAGCTTCCTGCGCGCGCACGGCGCCGAGGCGGTCTCGGTCGCCGCCCTCACCTACGTGTTCGCGCGCGACAACCCGCTCTACGCGCGGCTCGAGGCGGGGCTGGGTAGGCCGTAGCCCGGGTGAGCGCAGCGATACCCGGGATGCCACCCGCATGTCGCTGCGCTCAAGCGGGCGACATGCTATATGTATTCAAGAATGCCGCTGGAGCGCCGAGGTAGCCGCGATGGCCACGCACGAGCGAGTCGAGATCAATCCGGAGATCATGGGTGGTAAGCCCGTGATCCGAGGAACGCGTGTTCCAGTCGAGATCATCCTGCGCAAGCTGGGCGCTGGCATGACGCCGGAAGCCATCATGGCGGATCATCCGCGGCTGAAGTCCGACGACATTCGCGCCGCCCAAGCCTTCGCCGCCGATTACCTTGCCGATGAAGCGCTCGTCTACGGCTAGCCCGGGTGCGCTGGCTGATAGACGAATGTGTCGATGCGAACTTGGCGACCTTCTTGCGCGAGTCGGGCCACGACGTGGTCTACATCCCTGACGTCGAGCCCAGCGCAACCGATCCAGAGGTCATGAGTCGGGCTGAGCGCGAAGACCGGCTGCTGCTCACGGAAGACAAGGATTTCGGTGACCTGACCTTTCGACGGTCCCGAGCCGTGCCGGGACTCGTCCTGTTGCGGATCGACCCGATACGACGTTTGCTGAAAGGACCACGATTGTTGGCGGCAATCGACCGGTTCGGGACTTCGCTCGTCGGCCGTTACACGGTCGTCGAGGAAGCGCGCTTCCGCTCGCGACCACTTCGGCGGCCGTGAATCCATCGAACCACCGGGCCGGGCTGGGAACGGACTGTCAGCCCGCATCCGGCGCCGGGCGGGCGCGGAACACGACGAAATGGGCGAGCGAGAAGTTGACCACGAAGCTCACCAGGATGGCGATCGCCTTGGCGGCGACCACGGGGAGGAACTGCGCCGCGACGACCAGCGCGGTGGTGTTGGCGACGACGCCGGCGATCCCGGAGGCGACGAAGCCGAGATAGGCCTTGAGGCGGAGCTGCCGCCCGGACTCGGCCGCGAAGGTCGTCAACGAGTTCATCACATAGGAGCCGCTCACCGCCACCAGCCAGGACATCAGGTTGGCGAGGATCAGGGAGTGGGTGAGAAAGGCGAGCGCCAGGAAGAACAGGGCGGCGTCGACCAGGGTGTTCACCACCCCGACCATGCCGAAGCTCAGCGCCTTCAGCGCCACGGCGCGTTCGCGCCAGGCAGTCGCGAGCCGGTCGAGAAGGGTTGGGGCCGGGCCAGGAGATTTCATGGGGCGCGCTTTAGCACGTCCGGCCGGGCGCGCCGAGCCTTTCGGGCCGCCCGGGATCTGGCAGAGGCGGTCGCGACTGCGCTATAGATTGGCCACAAAATCCGGCAAAGACCGGTCCCGGGGGCGGCCCGACGGCCTGAAGCGATGACCACCATGAACCGAGGAGCCGCCGGCTCGGGCGCCCAGCGCGCCGAGGCCGGCCTGTCGATCGTCGTCCCGCTGTTCAACGAGGCGGGCGGGCTTGCGCGCCTGCACGAGCGGCTCGGCGAGGCGGCGCGCGCGCTCGGAGCGCGCCACGGCCTGCGCGTCGAGGTCGTCTATGTGGACGACGGCAGCCGCGACGACACGCTCGCGATCGCGCGCGCCCTGCCGGCTACGAGCTTCGACCTGCAGGTGGTCTCGCTCTCGCGCAATTTCGGCAAGGAGGCGGCGCTGCTCGCCGGCCTCGATCACGCGCGGCGCGGCGCCGTCCTGTTCATGGACGGCGACGGGCAGCATCCGCCGACGATGATCCACACCCTGGTCGGCCACTGGCTCGAGGACGGCTACGACGTCGTCTACACGGCCAAGGCGCATCGCGACGCCGAGAGCCTGCTGCGGCGGACCGGCGTGCGGGCCTTCTACACGCTGCTCAACTGGGGCGCACGCCAGAAGATCCCGGAGGATGCCGGCGACTTCCGCCTGCTCTCGCCGCGCGCGGCGGCCGCGCTGCGCCAGCTCCCCGAGCGCAACCGCTTCTTCAAGGGCCTCTCGAGCTGGATCGGCTTCCGCCAGATCCGCGTCGACTACGAGCCGGCCCGGCGCGACCACGGCAACAGCTCCTGGGGCTACCGCGCGCTGGTCGGCCTCTCGATCGAGGGGCTGACCTCGTTCTCGGTCGCGCCGCTGCGGCTCGCGAGCCTGCTCGGCCTCCTGCTCGCGGCTGGCGCGCTGGTGTTCGGCGGCTGGATCGTGGTCGAGACGCTGGTCTTCAACGGCAGCGTGCCGGGCTATCCCTCGGTGGTCGTCGGGCTGATGGTGCTGGGCGGCGTGCAGCTGATCATGATCGGCGTGGTCGGCGAGTATATCGGCAAGATCCTCTCCGAGCTGAAGGGACGCCCGGTCTATTTCGTGGCCGAGCACTGCGAGCGCAGCGCAGCCGGGAGCGAGGCGGCGCCGACCCGCACGGCCGCGGAATAGCGCCTGCGTGCCCGCAGCGCCGGAGCTTCCCTCCGCATCCGCCGCATCGGCACGGCGCATCATCCTGTGCGCGGACGACTACGGGCTCGCGCCCGGCGTGAACGGCGCGATCCGCGAGCTCGTCGCGGCGGGCCGGCTCAACGCCGCCTCGGCCATGGTGGTGGCGCCGAGCCTGACGCAGGCCGAGGCCGCGGCCCTCGCGGCGGCCGCCGCGCCGCGCCGCGCGGCAATCGGCCTGCACCTCACCTTGACGGGCCCGTTCCGCCCCGCCTCGCCCGGCTACCGGCCGACCCCGCACGGGCACTTTCCCGGCGTCGGCCGCATGCTGGTCCTGGCGACCGCCCGGCGGCTCGATCCGGCGGCGCTCTCCGCCGAGGTCGCGGCGCAGCTCGCGGCCTTCGTGTCGCGCTTCGGACGGGCGCCGGATTTCGTCGACGGGCACCAGCACGTGCATCTCTTTCCGCAAGTGCGCGACGCGGTGCTCGCGGTCATCAAGCGCGCAGCGCCTTCCGCCTGGCTGCGCCAGTGCGGTGCGGCCGCGCCGCTGCGCCACCGCCTCGGCGACCCGAAGGGGCTCCTGATCGACCGGCTGAGCCGTGCCTTCCGCGCCCGCGCGCACAGGCTCGGCCTCGCCGTCAACCCGGCCTTCGCGGGCACCTACACGTATCGGGAGACGACCGCGTTCGCGCGCATCTTCCCGGGCTTTCTCGACGGCCTGCCGGACGGCAGCGTCGTGATGTGTCATCCCGGGCGCGTGGACGCGGAGCTCGCCCGCCTCGATCCCCTCACGACCCTGCGCGAGGCCGAATATGCCTATTTCGCCGGGCCCGACTTCCCGCGCGCGCTCGCCGCCAGGGGCGTGAGGCTCGCCTGAGGGCGCGAGGGCCTCCGCGGTCCGCCTGAACAATTTCACCTTTCTGCCATTCCGCACCGCTAGACGGACCCCATATCGAGGGGGCCCCGCGGCCAGCCGGGATCCAGAGGAGGATGCGATGAACCGCCAGGAACGTGAGCTCGTCGACGCGCTGTTCGAGCGGCTCGCCGGGCTCGAGCGCACGCCGCGCGACCCGGAGGCCGAGAGCGCGATCCGCGAGGGCCTGCGGCAGGCGCCGAACGCCGTCTACGCGCTGGTGCAGACCGTGCTCGTGCAGGAGCAGGCGCTGAAGGCCGCGAACGCGCGCATCGAGGACCTGGAAGGATTTCCCGCGCACGAGCCGCGCGAGCCGCCGGGCTTCCTCGACAGCATGCGCGAGACCCTGTTCGGGCGCGAGGAGCCGCGCGGCTCGGTGCCGCCGGTGCGTCCGGGCGCCCGGCCGATGGGCGCGCCCGAAAGCTTCGGCCGCGAGCCGCCTCAGCCCGGCTATCCGGCGCAGGAAAGCGGCGGGCGCGGCGGCTCGTTCCTGGGCACGGCGGCGGCGGCCGCCGCCGGCGTGATCGGCGGCGCGCTGCTGATGAACGGCATCCGCTCCGTGCTCGGCGGCGAGCAGTCGGGACCGTTCCAGGGCGCCTTCGACCAGCTCGCGGGATCCGGCAAGTCCGAGTCGCCCTGGGGCGGCGGCGGCAACGAGCTTGCGCGGGACGCCGGCGTCGGCGACATCGGCGGCTCGCGCTCGGCCGGCCTCTCCGACAGCGGCCGCGACCAGCCGGCCGGCCTGTTCGGCGGCGGCGACGAGGGCGACTTCGACGACCTCGACGCGGATTTCGACATCGGCGAGGCCTGAGGCCTACGGCATCCATCGATACGAAAAGACCGCCGCGGCGACGCGGCGGTCTTGTCCGTTCAGGGCTGCCGGCCGCTCAGATCACGATCACCTTGGTGCCGACCTTCACGCGCTCGTAGAGGTCGATCACGTCCTCGTTGCGCATGCGGATGCAGCCCGAGGAGACCGCCTGGCCGATGGTCCAGGGCTCGTTCGAGCCGTGGATGCGGTAGAGCGATGAGCCGAGATACATGGCGCGCGCGCCGAGCGGGTTGTCGGGGCCGCCCGGCATGTAGCGCGGCAGGTCGGGACGGCGCTTGAGCATCTCGTCGGGCGGACGCCAGTCCGGCCACTCGCGCTTGGCCGAGACCTGCTTCACGCCCGCCCAGGTGAAGCCGGGACGGCCGACGCCGATGCCGTAGCGCAGCGCCTTGCCGTCCTCCTGCACGAGGTAGAGGAAGCGCTCGCGAGTGTTGATGATGACGGTGCCGGGCTTCTCCTCGCCCGCATAGCCGACCACCTGCTTGAGGTAGCGCGGGTCCATCGCGGGCCGCGCCGGCTCGGAGGTCGGCGCGGGACGCCCGTAGCCCTGCGGGCCGTAGGCCGGCTCCTGATAGCCACGGCCGTAGGGGTCCGCCGGCGCGCCGTAGCGCGGCGCGACCGGACGGCCGCCGCCGAACAGGAACTCGATGAAGCCGCCGCCGAGCTGCGGCGCCGCGGCGGTGCGCACCGGCGCGGGCTCGGGCTCGGCCGCGGGGGGCGCGACCACCACCTCGGGCTCGGGGGCGACCGTGCGATAAGCCTCGGGGGAGAGCTGCAAGGGACGCGCCGCCGCCGGCACGGCGACAAGCGCGCAGAGAACGACTGCGGGAACCAGATAGCGTGACATCGACGTACTCGCGAACATGATCGTCGTGCGGCGCCGATACGCGAGCGCCGCGGGCCACGCGAGTAAACACATGAAGTTCGACCGTTTGGTAAAATCGCGCCCGTGCCGCGGGCACAAGGCGTGCAATCGGACGCTTCGCCTCGCGTTACGGTTCACGCCGCGTAAAGCCGCATGGTTAACCGGCCGTGACCCGCGATGCGCGGCGCGCGCGGCGCTGCGCGGACGTG
This sequence comes from Bradyrhizobiaceae bacterium, assembly GCA_003105195.1. Lineage (GTDB taxonomy): Bacteria > Pseudomonadota > Alphaproteobacteria > Rhizobiales > Xanthobacteraceae > FEB-22. Next base: position 7,952 of record PQAH01000112.1, on the reverse strand, counting down.
AACCGCTTTTTAAATTCGCCCCGCTAATTCTGCGGCCAGCAGATTTCCTCCTGGGGACACGTATGACGGCCCGGCGAAAGGTGTTTCGCGTCGAATCGATGAGTCGCAACGGATCCGGCGCCGCGCCCGCCGGCGACAGCGATCCGGCCACGCGCCACCAGGAAGTGATGACGGAGCTGCGCACACTGCGCTCGCTGGTCAAGCCGGCCGAGCAGGTGACGCAGCAGATGATCGACGCCTACAAGGCGCAGATCGCCGAGGCCTCGAGGCTCAAGAGCGAGCTCGACCTGATCTACGAAGCGATCAACAAGACCAAGAAGGAGATCGCGACGCTGCACGTCACGGGCTTCGAAGGCCCCGAGATGACGCGCGTGACCAACGAGCTCGACGCCATCGTCGGCGGCACCGAGCGCGCGACCGAGCAGATCCTGTCCTCGGCGGAGGACATCGACCAGATGTCGCACACGCTGGTGGCGCGGCTCAAGGACGAGCAGAACCAGGCGCTCGCCTCCGACATCCAGGAGCGCGTGATCAAGATCTTCGAGGCCTGCAATTTCCAGGACCTCACCGGCCAGCGCATCACCAAGGTGGTGCAGACGCTGAAGTTCATCGAGACCCACATCGTGCAGATGATGGAGATCTGGGGCGGCATCGAGGCCTTCAAGGACGTCGCGCCCGAGGCGATCGCCGAGCGCGACGGCGACGCCAAGCTGCTCAACGGGCCGAAGCTCGAGGACGAGGTCGGCCACGCCTCGCAGGACGAGATCGACGCGCTGTTCGCCTAGCGCATGATCCCGAAAAGTGGGATCCCGGTTTTCGGAAGAGATCCTGCGCTAGGCGAGATCGGCGCATTCCTCTGATCCGATGCCGGACGACGCGCGTTGGCGCGCGCTCACGACGGCCTTCGGATCAATCCCAGGCAGGCGAGCGCGACGCTCGCGAAGGCGGCCGCGACCGCGAGCGCGACCGGGTCGGCGCTGCGCTCGGCGACCAGCGCCATCACGAGCGGCGCCGCGGCCTGCATCAGGAGCGACGGGAAGGCGATGCGGCCGAGCAGGCGGCCGTAACCGTGCGGGCCGAACAGGGTCAGCGGTACGGTCCCGCGCGCGATCGTCACCAGCCCGTTGGCGGCGCCGAACATGACCGCGAAGGTCGCCGCGGTCGCGACCGAGACGCCGGCGAGCGCGAGCATCGCGAAGGCGAGCACCAGGAGGCCGACCCCGAAGCGCGCCACCGCGAGCGGGTGGACGTTGCGCGCGAACACGAACTCGCACAAGCGCGCCGCCACCTGCGCGGGCCCGAACAGCGCGCCGATCAGCACCACGGTGCCGGCGTCGAGGCCGAAGCGCCCGAAGATCGCGATCATGTGGGCGGCGAGCCCCGAGGGCACGAAGGCATAGGACGCGAAGGCCGCGGCCACCAGCGCGAAGGCGAGTCCGTTCGCCGGCAGCAGCGCGGGCGGCGGAGCGCCTCCGCTTCGCGCCGGCGGCTCCGGCGCGGCGCGCGTGCGCGGCAGCGCGAAGGCGTGCAGCGGCGCGGCCACGGCCGCGAGCAGGAGCGCATAGACCAGGTAGGTGCCGCGCCAGCCGAGCGAGGCGAGCAGCAGGTGGGTCGTGGGCCAGCTCACCGTCGAGGCGAGGCCGCCCGCGAAGGTGAGCAGCGTGATCGGCCGGCGCGCGGCGCCGCCGAAGATGCGGCCGAGGGTCGCGAAGGCGGGGTCGTAGAGCGAGCCCGCCATGGCGGCGCCGAGCAGCATCCACACCGCCAGATAGGCAGCGGGATGGCTCGCAAAGACGAGGCCGACGAGGCCGAGCGCGCCGAGAAGCGAGCCGAACGGCATCACCCGGTGGCCGCCGTGGCGGTCGATCAGCGTTCCGACCAGGGGAGAAACCAGCCCGGCGACCAGGAGCCCAGCCGAGAGCCCGCCCATCGCGAAGGTGAAGGACCAGCCGCGCTCCGCCGCGATCAGCGGCACGGTCAGCACCGGCGGGTAGAACAGCGCGCCCCATGCGAGGATCTGCGTGACGCCGAGCACGGGCACGGCGCGCCACGGGCCGCGGAGGAGACTGCTGACAGCGGGCATGGGCGGGGAAACGATGGCGGGACCGGGAACCTAGCACGGACCGGCGGCGCGCCGCCGCCCGGCGTCTTCACGGTTGATTACGCGAGCCGCTTCATCATCACGGTGGCCGAGTCGGGGCAGAGCTCCGCGAACTGGCGGGTCGCCCGCACGGGTTCGGGCACGACGGCGCGGTCGCAGGTCGCGAAGCCGAGCCGCTCGAAGAAGGCGGCGGCCGAGGTGGTCACCAGCCAGAGGGCGCCGCAATGGCGCAGCCGCGCCTCGGTCTCGAGGCTGGCGACGATCGCGGCGCCGATGCCGCGGCGGCGCAGCGGCGGCAGGGTCACGACCGAGCGCAGCAGCGCGTCCCGGCCCAGGATCTCGAGCCCGCCGAAGCCCGCCGGCTCGAACTCGGCGGTCTCGAAGCGCCAGAAATGACGGCCGGGCTCGCGCAGGTCGTCGACCGGCAGCCCGGCGCGATGCAGCGCCGCGGCGAGCCCGTCCCGCTCCCAGGCGGCGAGCGGCAGGGCCTGCAGGGCGGGGAGAGTGGCGACCATCGGGGTCCTCCCGGCGTGTGCGGAAGCGCAGGATCGGCGCGCGGCTCAGCCACGCGCCGTGCAGCGCACATACACCATGTTGCCGTAGCGGCCGTGCACCTCGGGGTCGACCCAGCGCAGCAGCAGGACGCGGCCGTCGAAAGAGACGATCTCGCGGTCCGCCTGGCTGCCGCCCGGCTCGTCGAACGGGCCGATATAGTTCTTGCCGCCGGGACCGCCCTTGAGCATGAGCTCGGTCGGCTGTGCGGCGTCGGCCGGATGCATGACCACGCCGCCGCGGGTGCCGCGGCCGATATTGTAGGGGTGGGTGCACTGGCGCCGCGCGGCCGCCTCGGTGCGGGCGCGATCCTCGTCCTTGTGGTAGGCCGCGAAGCCCCAGCGCCCGACGATGTCCTGGGCCGGGATGCTCGCCGGCGTCACGGGGGCCGGGGCGGCGGTGGGCGGCGGCTGCGCCGTGTCGAAGCCCGGCCCCTGGGTCGCGCAGGCCGCCAGCCAGACCGGCAGGACGATGGCCAGCGGGACCCTCCATGAACGCGAACGCACCTCACTCATGACGCGGGCCTCCTCGCCCCAATGGACCACACTTGCCGTGACCGCATCGCTCGGACAGCCCTCCTAGCATATTCGGGCGCGGCAGATCGGGGCGACTTTGCGAGGCCGGTGCGGCGGAGGCAAGGCATCGGGTTCCCGGGGGTTACCGGACGGCGCCGCGCTGCCCCGGGGAATGCGTCTACCAGCGCAGCAGGCGGCCGCCGAGGAGCGCGCCCGCCGCCGTCACCAGGGCAATCGCCAGGGTGTACCAGGCGGCGACGAAGAGCGGCGAATCGTCCGTGCAATGGGCCGCATAGAGCGCGGCGCCGAGGCCGCCGGCGGCGAGGCCGGCGACCGCCCCGGCCGCCCAGGGGCGGGACGGCGCCCCACGGCGCAGCACGACCAGCAGGGCGGCGAGCACCGGAAGCGAGAGCAGCGGCACGCTCACCAGGCAGACCATGGCGTTCTTGCCGGTGAGGTTCATCCACCAGCCCTCGCGCGGCACGGTCGCGAGCTCCACGCCGATCGCCGCCGCGAGCAGGGCCGGGGCGAGCAGCAGCAGCGCGCCGGCCGGCCGCGCGCCGGGCCGGGCGAGGCGCAGCATCACGAGCGACGCCGTGGCGGCGAGGAGCAGCGTCTCGATGAACTTGAGCAGGAAGCGCGGCGCGGTCGCGACCGCCGCAATGTCCGCGCGGGGCCCCAGGAACGCCGCGAACAGCGCGGCCGAGACCAGGGCGCCCGCGATCAGCGCCGCCGGCAGCACGGCCTCGGGCCGCCGCACGGCGGCGCCGTCGGCTGCGAGGCTGCGCACGAGATGGTCGGTCCGCATGCCTGGTCAGTGCCTCAGCTTGGCGGCGAGCGCCGCGAGCCCGCGATGCAGGGCCACCCGCACGGCCCCTTCGGTGATGGCGAGACGCGCGGCCGCGTCCCGGATCGACGCGCCGTCCACCGCGATCGCCTGCACCACGTCGCGCTGGCGCCGCGGCAGGCCGCCGAGGTGCCGCGCGACCTCGTGTGCGACCGGCTCCTCGGCCGCCTCCGCGGGCAGGCTGTCCACCAGGTCGTCCACCGGGACATGCACGTGGCGCCCGCGCCGGCGCAACGCGTCCACGAACTTGTGACGCACGATCGCCTGCAGCCAGGGACCGACCGGACGCGCCGGGTCCCAGGTCTGCCGCTTGAGATGAATGGCGAGCAGGGTCTCCTGCACCAGGTCCTCCGCGTCCGAGGTGTCCATCCCGGCACGCACGAGATGGCGGCGTGCGGCCATCCGCAGCAGCGGGACCACGGCCTCGAGCAGCCGCGCATAGGCCGCCGCGTCCCCGGCATTCGCCGCCCGCAACAGGGCGGCGAGCTCGGTTTCGCGGTCGCTCACGCAAGCTCCTGAGGGTTCATACGTGGACGTCCTCGCATTCGTTACGCCCGCCTGGGTCGGGAACACAACAGCGTGATGGCCGTAACGCGTGTCCGCGGCCCCCCGTAGTCTTCGGCGCAGGCCCCGGGAACCGGGGACGCCCAGGGCATTCGTGCCAGCAGACGCTGCGCGACGCCAGATCAGAAAGGACTTGACCCATGACCGCGAAGACGCTCACCGCCGCCACGCTCGCCGGCTCTCTCGCGACCGCCCTCGCCCTCGTCGCGGCGCCGGCGGCCGCGCAGGACGCCAGCAAGGAGAAGTGTTACGGCGTGGCGCTGAAGGGCCAGAACGATTGCGCGGCCGGGCCCGGCACCACCTGCGCCGGCACCTCCAAGGTCGACTACCAGGGCAATGCCTGGAAATACGTCGCCAAGGGGACCTGCACGACCATGAAGACCCCGAAGGGCAACGGCTCGCTCTCCGCGAAGGCGTCGTGACCCCCGAGCCCGCATGGGCGGGCGCGCGAAGGCGCGCGCCCCACACCTTCGTCCCCCGGAGACCGTCATGACCCCGTCCGCGCTTCCCCACCGCGCCGGCGTCGGCTTCAAGCCGATGCATTTCGCCGACATCCTGGCCGACGCGGCGCCGATCGGCTTCGTCGAGGTCCATGCCGAGAACTACATGGGGGCCGGCGGACCGCCGCATGCGCAGCTCGCCGCGCTCAGGGAGCGCTACGCGCTGTCGCTGCACGGGGTCGGCCTTTCGATCGGTTCGATGCGGCCGCTCGACGGCGCGCATCTTCGGCGCCTGAAGGAGCTGTGCGCGCGCTACGCGCCCGAGAGCTTCTCGGAGCATCTCGCCTGGTCGTCGCACGGGGAGGTCTACTACAACGATCTCCTCCCCCTGCCCTACACGGAGGAGACGCTCGCCCGCGTGGTGGAGCACGTCGACGCCGTGCAAGCGGCGCTCGGGCGCGAGATGCTGCTGGAGAATCCCGCGGCCTATGTCGGCTTCGCCGAGAGCACGATTCCGGAAACCGAGTTCCTGCGCGCGGTCGCGGCCCGCACGGGCTGCGGCCTCCTGCTCGACGTCAACAACGTGTTCGTCGCGGCGCGCAACCACGCCGCCGACCCGGTGGCCTATCTCGCGGCCTTCCCGCTCGAGCGCGTGAAGGAGATCCACCTCGGCGGCCACGACGAGACCGTCGACGAGACCGGCGCGCCGCTCTTGATCGACGCCCACGGCGCGCCCGTGGCGGACCCGGTCTGGACCCTCTACGGCCACGTGCTTGCGCGCGCCGGCGCGCGGCCGACGCTGATCGAGTGGGACAACGACGTGCCGCCCTGGCCGGTGCTGCGGGCGGAGGCCGAGCGCGCCGACCGCATGCTGACGTCCGAGCGCCGCAGCCCCGATGAGCGAAGCGACACCCGGGGCGCCGACCCGCATCTCGCTGCGCTCGAGCGGGCTACGAGCCCGGTCGCCGCGTGAGGCTCGCGATGTTCGCGCCGCTTCAGGCCCGCTTCGCGACCGCCCTGCTCGACCCCGGTGCCCCCGTCCCGGAGGGCGTCGTGAGCCATACCGGCGCGCCCCCGGTGCGGCGCTTCGCGGTCTACCGCAACAATGTCGTGGTGAGCCTGATCGAGGCGTTGCGGGCACGCTTTCCCGCCGTCGAGCGCATCGTCGGGCCCGAGTTCTTCGCCGCCATGGCGCGCCTCTACGCGGCGGCACACCCGCCCGCCTCGCCCGTGATGATGTGGTTCGGCGAGGCGCTGCCCGAGTTCCTCGCGTGCTTCCCGCCGGCACGCGAGCTTCCCTATCTTCCCGACGTCGCGCGCCTGGAGGCCGCACATACCCGCGCCTATCACGCGGCCGATGCCGCGCCGGTCGATCCGGCGCGCTTCGCGGCGCTCGGCGAGGCCGCCGGCGCCGCGCGCGTCGCGCTGCATCCCTCCGCCGCGATCCTGCGTTCCGCCCATCCGATCGTCACGATCTGGGCCATGAACACCGGCGCGACGCCGCTCGCCCCGATCGCGGACTGGCGCGGCGAGGACGCGCTGGTGATGCGCCCCGCCCTCGACGTGGAGGTGCGGGCGCTGCCGCCGGGCGGCGCCGCCTTCCTCGAGGGGCTCGCCGCCGGCGCGCCGCTCGCGGCCGCGATCGAGGCCGGCTTGCACGAGACCGCCGAATTCGACGTCAGCCGGAACCTCGCGGGCCTGATCGGCGCGGGCCTGGCGGTCGACCTCCTCATCGATGCGACAACAGGAACACCATGAGCCCCGTGACCGAAGCCATGCCGCGCGCCGCCGACTCCAGCCTGGTCCGCCTGGTCCGCCGGGCCGTGCGGGCGATGGACGGGATCTCCTACTCGGGCATCGCGCTCTGCGCCCGCATCTTCCCGGCGGCGGTGTTCTGGATGTCGGGCCGCACCAAGGTCGAGGGCTGGGGGGTGTCGGACACGGCGGTCGAGCTGTTCCGCGAGGAGTACCGGCTGCCGCTGATCGATCCCGCGATCGCGGCCCATCTCGCGGCCGCGGCCGAGCATGCCTTCCCGATTCTCCTGGTGCTCGGGCTCGCGACGCGCTTCTCGGCGCTCGCGCTCCTGGCCATGACCCTGGTGATCCAGGTGTTCGTCTATCCGGGCGCCTGGCCGACCCACGGCGTCTGGGCGACCTGCTTTCTCGTCCTGATCGCGCGGGGGCCGGGCGTGCTCGCGATCGACCACCTGATCGCGCGGCGCTTCGGCTGACGCGGCTCGACTTCCCGCGCCCGATCGACTAACCGTCACGGCCCCACCGGCCGCGCGATCTTCGCGGCCGCATCCCCCTTGGCTTTTCCAGCGGGATCCAGGATGACTCCTGTCGGCGCTCTGGGCCCGGTCGCGGTCGCGGTCCTCGGCATCGGCCTGCTCACCGTGATGGACGGGCTCGTCAAGCTCGTCTCGGCGCAGCACGCGACCGCGCAGGTGGTGCTGCTGCGCTTCGCCTTCGGCGCGGTCGCGGCCCTGATCGCGTTCCGGGCGATGCGCGATCCCTGGCCCGGCGGCGCGGCGCTGCGCGCCCACGCGTTGCGGGCGGTCGCGATCGTGGTCACGGCCTCGGCGTTCTTCCACGCGCTCTCGGTGCTGCCGCTCGCGGTGACGCTGGCGCTCTCCTTCACGTCGCCGTTCTTCATCGCGCTGGCGGCGCGGCTGTTCCTGGGCGAGCGGCCCGCGCCGCGGGTCTGGCTCGCGGTCGCGGTCGGCTTCCTCGGCGTGCTGGTGGTGCTGTCCGGCGAGATCGACCGCTCCGGCGGCGCGACGATCGCCGGCATCGCGGCCGCCATGCTGTCGGCCGTGAGCTATGCGGTCGTGATGGTGATGCTCAAGAGCCGCACCAGCCACGACCCGGTGGCGACCATCGTGCTCTTGCAGAACGCGCTGCCGGCCCTGCTGGTCGCCCCCTTCGGGGCG
>PQAH01000111.1 GCA_003105195.1 Bradyrhizobiaceae bacterium | reverse complement strand
CGGGTCGCGGCTCGCCGCGCTCGGGGAGGGGGCGCGACGGATGGTCGGGCTGCGGGCGCGGCGCAATCTCGGCACGCGCCGGCTCCGGACGCGGCGGCGGCTCCCAGTCCTCGACGGCCAGGCGGGGGTCGGGGGCCGGACGGACCGGCGGCTCGCGCCCGATCTCACGCGGCGGCGCCACCGGGACGGCGCGCACGATGTTCTGCTCGACGATCAGGTCGGTCGGCCCACCGATCATCACGAGATGCTCGACATTGTCGCGCCGGATCAGCACCAGCCGGCGGCGCGCATCCACGGCGGTGGCGTCGATCACGGCGAGGCGCGGCTGGCGCCCGCGCGAAGAGGTGGTGCCGAGCGGCGTCGTGCCGAAGCGGCGGATCAGCCAGAAGGTGGCGCCGATCAGGAGGAGGACGATGACGAACGCGAGGAGGAACTGCACGGGAAGGGGCCACCCTGCACCAAAAAGGGTTTCGAACATCGGTGGTCGAGCTCCCTCGCAGAGGCGTCCCGCCCGTCCACCCGCGGTCCGGCCGACACCGGCGGCAGTCCTGCCGCCACAGGCGATACGCAAATGTAAACGCCCCCGGGGCGTTTCTCGATAGAGACCGGCCCTCGGACTTTTTTCTTGGTTAACGGCGGATTCAAGGCAGGCCCGGCCTTTTAACCCCGCGTTAACCATGCGCTAGGCAAAGTCTGCCCAGTTGTTCTCGGGCGCATGCTCTCGCGAAGCGGTTTCGCCGGGCGCATGCGCGGGGCGCCGGTTCCCGGCGCGCGGAGGGGCGCATGGCGATTACCGACATCCCGATTTTCTCCATGTTGCGCACCCGCATGCACTGGAACCAGGAGCGCCAGCGCGTGCTCGCCGAGAACGTCGCCAATGCGGACACGCCGAACTTCCGCCCCCGCGACCTCGTCCCGGTCGACGTCAAGCAGCCGCAGCCCGCCAACCTGACGCTGGCGCGCACCGACGCCCACCACCTCGCCGGGCTGCCGGGCGGCACCGCCTTCCCGAGCCGCCGCGGCGGCTACGAGATCCGCCCGGCCGGCAATGCCGTCAACCTCGAGGACGAGATGATGAAGGTGGCGGCGAACCAGATGGACTACCAGGCCGCGACCACGCTCTACGGCAAGAGCGTCGGCCTTCTGAAGACCGCGATCGGCAGGCGCTAGCGCGGTTCCCGCGCAAACCCGAGGAGAGGCCCTGTGGACTTCCTGAAATCGATGGCGATCGCCGCTTCCGGGCTGAAGGCGCAGGCCGGGCGCATGCGCGTGATCTCGGAGAACATCGCCAATGCCGACTCCACGGCCCAGCAGCCGGGCGGCGATCCCTATCGCCGCAAGGTCCCGACCTTCCAGGCCGAGGTCGACCGCGCGCTCGAGGCCAAGGTGGTGTCGCTCGGGCGCGTGCGCCCCGACGGCTCCGACTTCCGCGTGAAGTACGAGCCGAACCACCCGGCCGCCGACCCGAGCGGCTACGTCAAGTATCCGAACGTCAACACCCTGGTCGAGATGACCGACATGCGCGAGGCCCAGCGCTCCTACGAGGCCAATCTCAACGTCATCGGCGCCACGCGCCGCATGATCCAACGCACCCTCGAGCTCCTGCGCACATGAGGTCCTGAGCCATGGCTTCTCCGATCGCGGCCGCCAACGCCTACGCCAAGCTTGCGAAGATCGCCAATCCGGGCACCACTCCCACCCTGGGCATCGGCTCCGAATCGCCGGGGCCGAGCTTCGGCAGCCTGGTCAAGGAGGCACTCGGGCAGGTGGCCGAGGCCGGCCGCAACGCCGATACCCAGGCCCAGGCGCTGGCGACCGGAAAGGCCAACATGGTCGACGTGGTCACCGCGGTGACCGAGACCGAGGTCGCGATCGAGGCGCTGGTCTCGGTGCGCGACAAGGTGATCCAGGCCTACGAGGAGATCCTGAGGATGCCGATCTGATGCGGACCGGCCACCGGGGGTCAGCGAGGGGCGGGGCGGCATGACGGGTCCCGAGGTTCTCGACGTCGCGCGCGATGCGATCATCACGCTGGTGCTGGTGGCCGCCCCGCTGATGCTGGTCGGCCTCCTGGTCGGCGTGGTGATCTCGCTGTTCCAGGCGCTCACCCAGATCCAGGAGATGACCCTGGTGTTCGTGCCGAAGATCATGGCGATCTTCCTCGCCATGCTGATCGCGCTGCCCTTCATGGGCGACCTGCTGCAGGGCCAGATGACGAGGATCGCGAGCCACATCGTCGCGAAGTGACCGGCAGGAAGCCGCATGCGTATCGACCTGACGTTCCTGCCCGCCTATGCGGTCGCCTTCATGCTGATGTTCGCGCGCATCGGCACCATGGTCATGCTGCTGCCGGGGCTGGGCGAGCTCAGCGTGCCGGTCAGGGTGCGCCTGGTGGTCGCGCTCGTGCTGACGGCGGCGCTGTTCCCGCTGCACCGCGCGGGGTTCGCCATCGACCTGCGCACATTCGGCCCGGTGCTGCTCGCGCTCGGCCAGGAGCTCCTGGTCGGGGCCGTGCTCGGGCTGACCGCGCGGCTCACCATCTCGGCGCTGCAGATCGCGGGCGCGGTCGTCGCCCAGCAGCTCGGGCTCGGCTTCGTCACCGCGGTCGACCCGAACCAGGGCCAGCAGGGCGTCATCGTCGGCAACTTCCTCACCATCCTCGGCATCACGCTCCTGTTCGCGACCAACCTGCACCACCTCGTGATCGCGGCGCTGCACGACAGCTACCAGCTGTTCCGGCCCGGCGAGGTGCCGGTGGTGGGGGACGTCGCGGCGCTGGTCGCGCGCACCACGACGGCGGCGTTCCGCGTCGGGGTGCAGCTCGCGGGGCCGTTCCTGGTGTTCGGCATCCTGTTCAACCTCGCGCTCGGCGTGCTCTCGCGGCTGATGCCGCAGATGCAGGTGTTCTTCGTGGCGATGCCGCTCTCGATCCTGCTCGGCTTCCTGATCCTGCTGCTCGTGGTCGGCACCATGATGGGCACCTTCCTCGGCTACGTGGAAAGCGTGCTGCGCCAGCTCGCGCCCTATTCGTGAGCCGGGAGGGCGCGCATGGCCGAGGAACAGGACCAGACGGAGAAGACAGAAGACCCGACCCAGAAACGGCTCGACGAGGCGCACGAGAAGGGCAACGTCGTCAAGAGCCAGGAGGTCAGCACCTGGTTCGTGCTCGCCGGCGGCACGCTGGTGCTGATGTCCTTCTCGGGCACGATGGGCGCCGGCCTCACCACCAGCTTCCGCGGCCTGATGGAGAGCTCGCACCGCATCCCGGCCGACGGGCCCGGCCTGATGCGGCTCACCGAGACCTTCGGCTTCGAGACGCTCGCGGCGCTGGCGATTCCGTTCCTGCTGCTGGCGCTCGCCGCGCTCGCCGGCAACATGGTGCAGCACCGGCTGGTCTGGTCGACCCAGCCGATCACGCCGAAGCTGGAGAAGATCTCGCCCGCCGCCGGGCTCAAGCGCCTGTTCTCCAAGATCGCGCTCGCCAACTTCGTCAAGGGACTGGTCAAGCTCGCGCTGATCGGCAGCGTGATGACCGTCATCCTGTGGCCGAAGCGCCAGCAGCTCGAGAGCTTCGTCACCCTCGACCCGCTCGCCACCCTGGCGGTCGCGAAATCGCTCTCGCTCGAGATCCTCGGCGCCGTGGTCGCGATCATGGCGGTGGTCGCGGCCCTCGACTACCTGTTCCAGTACCGCCAATGGTACCAGAAGCTGAAAATGTCGGTGCGCGAGCTCAAGGAGGAGTTCAAGCAGTCGGAAGGCGACCCGGCGATCAAGGCGAAGATCCGGCAGCTGCGCCAGGAGCGCGCGCGCAAGCGCATGATGGCCGCGGTTCCGAGCGCCTCGGTGGTGATCACCAACCCGACCCACTACGCGGTGGCACTGCGCTACGAACGCGGCATGAGCGCGCCCGAATGCGTGGCCAAGGGCCTGGACCTGGTCGCGCTCAAGATCCGCGAGGTCGCGGCGAAGCACGACATTCCCGTGGTCGAGAACCCGCCGCTCGCCCGCGCGTTGCATGCCACGGTGGAGGTCGACCAGGAGATCCCGCCCGAGCACTACAAGGCGGTCGCCGAGGTGATCGGCTACGTCATGCGGCTGAAGAATGCGACGCTGTAGCGCCACGATGTTCCGCGACCCTGACGGCGGGCCGGCCGGCGGGCCGGGCGTTCTCGCCCGTGCCGCAGCGACTTCCCCTTGCGCGGCGCCCCGCCGCAGGGACACTGACGCATCGATTCGCCGCGCCGGGGCGCGCGCGGGGCTTTAGGGCAGACAGGCCGCCATGGCGA
>PQAH01000110.1 GCA_003105195.1 Bradyrhizobiaceae bacterium | reverse complement strand
TCCTCGAGGGAATGGAACGAGATCACGACCAGGCGGCCGCCGGAGGCGAGCACGCGCTCGGCGGCCGCGAGCGCGGCCGCGAGCTCGCCGAGCTCGTCGTTGACGAAGATGCGCAGCGCCTGGAAGGTGCGCGTGGCCGGATGGATCTCGCCCGGCCTGGCGTGCACCACGCGCGCGACCAGCTCGGCGAGCGCGCCGGTGGTGCGGATCGGCGCCTGCGCGCGCGCGCGCACGATGGCGCGGGCGACCGCGCCGGCGTGACGCTCCTCGCCGAGCACGCGGATGATCGCGGCGAGGTCGCGCTCGGAGGCGGCCGCGACCAGCTCGGCCGCGCTCGGGCCTTCGTCCCCCATGCGCATGTCGAGCGGGCCGTCGGCGCGGAACGAGAAGCCGCGCGCGGGCGCATCGAGCTGCATGGACGAGACGCCGATGTCGAGCAGCACGCCGTCGACCTTGTCGACGCCGAGGCGCCGCAGCACCTCCGCGAGCTCGGAGAAACGGGCTTCGACGAGACGCAGCCGGCCCGCCGCCGCGGCGACCAGCGCGACGCCGTCCGCAATCGCCTGCGGATCGCGGTCGAGCGCGACGACACGGGTGTCCGCGGCCGCGAGGATCGCGGTCGTGTGGCCGCCGGCCCCGAAGGTGCCGTCGAGATAGAGCCCGCCGTCGCGCGGGGCGAGATGCTCGATCACGGGGTGACCGAGCACGGGAACGTGGCGAGCCGGTCCGCCAGCGGCGACGTTGCCGCCGCCGCTGCCCACCGTCATTCCCGTGCTCCGTCGGACACCTGGGGACCCAGCTGCCTCCGATGCGCGCGCACCTTCCCGGTGGCCTCCGCGAGCTGCGCGCGGAAGCGTCCGGGCTCCCAGATCTGGAACTTGTGGCCGAGGCCGACGAAGGTGACCTGGTCCGTGATGCCGGCATGCGTCTTCAGCGCATCCGACAGGATCACCCGTCCCTCGGTATCGATCTTCAGGGTCTCGCTCACGCCGTAGAGCGCCAGCGCGAAGGCGTCGCGCGGCTCCGAATAGGGCGCATAGCGCGAGATCAGCTGCTGGATCTCGGCGATCAAGGCATTGCCGCCCGCATCGATGCAGGGAAGCTCCAGCGCCGGATAGCAGTAGAGGCCGTCGAAGCCGTCGCGCGCGAGCACCGCGCGATGGAGGGCCGGGATCGAGACGCGTCCCTTCGCGTCGAGGCGCGAAGTCTGATGGGACACGAACAGGTCCATGCCGCCCCTTGCATCGCCCGACCCTCGAAGCCTCCCGCGAGGCTTCCGACCCCCACGCGTCCGCGCCGGCCCCTGCGCCGGCGCTGACAAGCCTTGATGGGAGAATTTGGGATATCATGGGATGTTATGGTCGTCAATGGAATCGCCGCGCCCAGCGCGGCCCTTCGGCCGTGCTGCGTCCCGATCGGAATTAACCGCTCATTCACTTAACAAAGCGTTGCAGCGCCGCGCGGAAGCGCGCGCGGGGGGTCATCCCGGCGGGCCCGGATACGTAAAAATAACCAGGGTCGGGCAGGATGCGGGCCGCTTCAACGGCCCGCGAGCCCGCCATGGCCCTGAACAACCGGCGCCTCGGCCAGAGCGCCACGGTGCTGATCTCGATCGGCCTGTTCGCCGCGTCGGCCTATCTCGCCTATGGCGCGCTCACCGAGGCGCAGAACCGCCGCCAGCTCGGCGAGCTCAACATGCGCATCCTCGACCGCGCCGAGCGCTCGGTCGACTTCGCCTTCATCGCGCTCGGCGAGCTGGTCGAGAAGGGGATCGTGAGCTGCGAGGCGCCCGCGCTCGCGGAGCTGCAGCGGCAGGTCTACCAGCGCGGCACGCTCAAGGACATCCGCGTCATCAACCGGGACGGCAGCCTCGCCTGCTCGGCCTTCGTGGAGACGCTCGGCTTCGACGCGCGGGACATGCGCGAGGCCGTGAAGCTCCCGGCCCGCAATGCCGCGGTCTCGCTGTTCCGCATCGACCAGAAGGAAGGCGTCGCCCTGGGGCTCGCCTGGCAGATCGACGAGAACACGTGCCTGGTCGCCGTGGTGAGCACCGACGCGCTGCTGTTCGACATGCTGCCCGCGGAGCTGCGCGAGGGCACCCAGGTGACGCTCCGGATCGGTCCCGACCAGACGGTCGCGAGCTACGCGCCCGAGACGGATGCGGCGACGGCCGTGTCGCGCCCGGTCGGCTTCTCGGCGACTTCGCCGCGCTATCCCCTCGCCTCGGACCTGCGCGTCGATCTCGCCACCCTGCGCCACTGGAACCACGACCTCGGCCCCGCCGTGCTGTTCCTGGCGGGGCTGCTCGGGCTGCTGTTCGGCGTCCTGAGCGCGCGCCTGCTGACGCGACCGCCGGATCCCGTGACGCTGATCGACCGCGCGCTCGCGGCCCGGCAGTTCCGGCCCTACCTGCAGCCGATCTTCTCGCTCTCGACCGGGGCGATCACCGGCTGCGAGGCGCTCGCGCGCTGGGTGCGCCCGGACGGCAGCGTGGTGCCGCCCGCGCAGTTCATCCCGCTCGCCGAGGCGAGCGGCCGCATCGCGCCGCTCACCTGGCAGATCATCGTGCAGACGCTCGCCGAGCTGCGCCCGCTGCTGCGCCGCGACAAGAGCTTCCGGGTGGGCTTCAACATCGTGCCCGAGCAGTTCATGACGCCCGGCTTCGCGGCCGCGCTGCGCAGTTGCGTCGCCGAGGCGCGGGTCTCGCCGCGCCAGGTGCTGCTGGAGCTCACCGAGCGCCAGGCGATCCGCGATCTCGACGCGGCGGCGGGCGTGGTCGCGACGTTGCGCGAGGCCGGCTTCAAGGTCGCGATCGACGACGCCGGCACCGGTCACAGCGGCCTCTCCTACCTGCAGAAGCTCGGCGTCAACACCATCAAGATCGACAAGTTCTTCGTCGACTCGGTGACGAAGGACGCGGCCGCCCGCACCGTGATCGAGATGCTGGTGCGCCTCGCCCACGAGCTCGGCATGACCACGGTCGCCGAGGGCGTCGAGACCGCCCAGCAGATCGCCGCGCTCACCGTGTGCGGCGTCGACCACGGCCAGGGCTATGTGGTGGCGCCGCCGATGCCCGTCACGGCCTTCCTGACGCTGATGGCGGAACGCGGCGCGATGCACGGGCTTCCGGAAGCCAAGGTCGCCTGAGGCATCCCCGCCGCCTGAGCGCACGCGTGAAGAGTCTAACCGAGGTCGCGCGCGGTGTGAGCGTGGCATCCGCGTTCCCGGGGAACTTGCGGCACCGCCTGCGAGTTGTCGCACGTCAATCTCCGCTGCCTGGAGTCCGTCCAGGCCGGCGTGTTCGACTTCGCATGGAGGAAGAGATGCTCAAGTCATTCGTGACCGCGACGGCCTTCGGCGCGCTCCTGGTCTCGGGCGCGATCGCCCAGCAGTCCACGCCGACGCCGCCCACCTCGACGACGCCGCCCGCGGCGACGAGCCCGCAGACGCCGCCCGCCGCGACGAGCCCGCAGGCGCAGACCGCGCCGTCCGGCTCGATGGCGGCCGGCTCGCAGACCGTGATCTCGGAGCAGAAGCCCGACCAGTACCTGGCGTCCAAGTTCAAGGGCACCGACGTGGTCGGCACCGACAACCAGAAGATCGGCGACGTCAACGACCTCCTGTTCGACAAGAGCGGCCAGATCCAGGCCGTGATCATCGGCGTCGGCGGCTTCCTCGGCCTCGGCGCCAAGGACGTCGCTTTGAGCATGCAGTCCTTCGAGGTCATGCCCGGCGCCAACGGCGCCGACACCAAGCTCAAGCTCTCCATGACCAAGGAGCAGCTGCAGCAGGCGGCCGAGTTCAAGCCCTATCAGCCGCCCGCGCCGCGCCCGAGCCCGACCACCGGCGCCGCCCCCGGCACCGCCCGCCCGGGCGGCACGACGAAGTAGCGCACGCCGACAGCTCGCCCCGAAATGCGAAGGGCCGCCCCGCCAGGGGCGGCCCTTCCATTGTCGGCCCCGGTCCGGCTTCGGGCGCCACCGGCGCCCGGCTCGAACCGCAGCGCTGAAGCGCTACGCGCGAACCTCCGCGAGGGGAAGGATCCAGCTCGTGGACGCCGGCGACCGCGGCGAGAGACAATGAGACACTGGATCACCTCCTTTCTGTTGTTGACGATTCCTGCAATGTAAGGGGCCGCCGCCGCTTTTGGAAGGTCCGCGTGTTCCCGCCCGATTCCCCGCTCGTTCACGCCGTGGTGCCGGCGTCGAACCGCGAGCCGCGCCGCGACGGCGCATCCCCCGACATGCTGCTCCTGCACTACACCGGCATGGCGAGCGGCGCCGCCGCGCTCGCGCGCCTGACCGCGCGCGAGTTCGGAGTCTCGGCGCACTACCTCGTCGACACCGACGGCCGCATCCTCCAGCTCGTGCCGGAGAGCGAGCGCGCCTGGCACGCCGGCGAGGCCGCCTGGGCGGGCACGCGCGACATCAACTCCTGCGCGATCGGCGTCGAGATCGTCAATCCGGGCCACGACCTCGGCTATCCGGACTTCCCCGAGGCGCAGATCGAGGCCGTGGTCGCGCTCTGCCGCGACATCCTCGCGCGCCGCGCGATCGCGCCCGCGCGCGTGCTCGCCCATTCCGACGTCGCGCCCGGCCGCAAGCAGGACCCGGGCGAGAAGTTTCCCTGGGCCCGCCTCGCCGCCGCCGGCATCGGCCTGTGGGTCGCGCCGGCGCCGATCGTCGACGGTCCCGCGCTCGCACCCGGCGACACCGGCGCCGAGGTGGCGGCGCTGCAGCGCGCGCTTTCCGGTGTCGGCTACAGCCTCGCGGTCAACGGCAGCTACGACGCCGCGACCCGCGATGTCGTCGCGGCCTTCCAGCGCCACTTCCGCCCCGCCTTGGTCGACGGGCGCGCCGACGCCTCGACGGCAGAGACGCTGCATCGTCTCCGTGAGGCCGCAATGGGAGGCGGATCGTGACCCGAGCGAGCTCACCGCAGTCCACGCTATGACGCCTTCGGCCCGCCGGGCTCGAACCGCCAGGGCGCGTGCGAGAAGCGCGCGATCACGAACTCGAGGAACACGCGCACCTTGGGCAGGCGGTGGCGGCCCGCCGCATAGACGGCCGAGAGCGGCAGCGGCTCGACGTAATTGACGTCGGCGAGGATCGGCACCAGCTCGCCGCGGCGGATCGGCCCGCCCACCACCACGTCGGCGAGGCGCACGATGCCGGCGCCCTCGGTCGCGAGCCGCACCGCGGCCTCCACGTCGTCGGTGCTGGCGCGCGGGCGGACCTCGAACACGTCGACGCCGGCGCGGGTGCGGAACGGCCAGCGGTTGAGCCCGGTCTGGGCGCTGATCACGATGCAGTCGTGCCGGGCGAGGTCGGCCGGGCTGCGCGGCGTGCCGCGGCGCGCCAGATAGGCGGGCGCCGCGCAGATCACGCGCTCGAGGTCGGCGATCTTGCGCACGATGTGCGGCACGTTGCCGATCGGCCCGCTGCGCACCGCGATGTCGGCGCTCTCCTCCATCAGGTCGACGATCCGATCGGTGATCGACAGGTCGATGTCGATCTCGGGATAGCGCGCCAGGAAGTCGGGCAGCGCGGGGGTCAGCTGGTGCAGGCCGAAGGCGGTGCCCGAATTGATGCGCAGGCGCCCGCGCGGCGCGCCGCGCGCCCGGGTCACCTCGGCCTCGGCCTCCTCGATGTCGTTGAGGATCGCGCGCGCCCGGGCGAAATAGATCTCGCCTTCCGGGGTCAGCGCGAGCCGCCGGGTGGTGCGCCGGATCAGCCGCACCCCGAGCCGGTCCTCGAGCCGGGTCACCAGCTTGGAGACCGCCGAGGGGGTGTGGCCGAAATCACGGGCCGCGGCCGAGAAGCTGCCCCGCTCCACGGCACGGACGAAGACACGCATGCTCGTATCGCGGTCCATCTATGCCTCCCAGGCAAGGATGATATGCCGAGGCATGGTATTATCATTTCAGGAAAATGGAATATCTTGCCACTCGGTGGTTCGGATCCTCCCCGAACCGCAGATGGCCGGAGGCCAAGATGACCGAGTTCCACACCCTGACGACCCGCGACGAGATCACCCCGGAATTGATCGCGGAGCTGAACCGCCGGGCCCACGCGGAGCGCGCCGCCCATATGCGCGCGATCGGGCAGCGCTTCGCCGCGCGCCTGAGGTCCTGGTTCGGGCTGGGCCGCCCGCGCGGCACCCGCCCGCTGGCCGGGGTCAATGCGTAGGACGCATAGCTGATCTCCGACGGCCGGGACTCTCCCTCCCCTCGGCCGCCCTCAAGTCCCGGGGCGCCCCTCCCGCGACCCGGGACTTTTTTATTGGCCGTCGAGACTTGACCCGGCCGGCCGGAACCCCCATCCCATTCATGTCAGCTGGCCGGACGGCCGCTCCGGCAGGGACCGAAAGGTCGCCGGGGAGGAAAGTCCGGGCTCCTCGGACATGCGGTGCCGGATAACGTCCGGCGGGGGCGACCCCAGGGAAAGTGCCACAGAGAACAGACCGCGGAGTTCGGCGAGGCGAGCCTGCTCGCCGAGGCGAACCGTAAGGGTGAAACGGTGCGGTAAGAGCGCACCGCGCGGCCGGCAACGGTCGCGGCACGGCAAACCCCACCGGGAGCAAAACCGAATAGGGACGGCGCGGGGGCGACCCCGGGACCCTTTGTCCGGGTCTTGCCGTCCGGGTAGGTTGCCAGAGGCGCCGGGCAACCGGCGTCCCAGAGGAATGGCCGTCGCGCGGGAGCAGTCCCGCCCTACAGAACCCGGCTTACAGGCCGGCTGATGCCGATAGGGGGGCCCGACCGGGAGACCGGCCGGGCCCCCGCCACGTTTGCGACAGGCGCAGGCCTGATCGCGTCCGTCTGGCCGCCGGCCGGTATCGCCAAGAGCTCATTCGAACAGATGACGCGGGGCAGTGTCGCAGAGCCGATCATGGCGTCCCGTGAATGTGGTGGCGCGCCGGCATCCGCGACGCTTCCGCGACGCGCCGCGTCAGCGACGCCGCGGATACGACGCTGCGCATCCGGCCATCCCCCTCCCCGGGCCGGCTCCTGCGACTGAAGGGCTGAAATGACCCGACCCGGCGAACCCGAAGCCCCCGGGGGACGCGGGCGGCCGTTGCCTGCATCTCAATGGTCGAAATGGAACTGCACGCAGGCGCGACCGTCCTTCCATTCGGTCCGCACGCGATCCGCATTGCGGCGCAGAATGAAGCCCGCCAGCAGCCGGGCGCCCGCCTCGCTCTCCCGGATCTCGGCCAATGACGGACGTCGCTCCGGGCAGGTCAGCTGCTCGCCCCGATAGGTCACGCGGACGTCCAGATTGAACTCGTCGAACCTCATCTCGATCGTGATCGGCCCGTCGTGCAGGTAGTCGGCCGCGATCGCATCGATGAGTTGGATCGTCCCGTAGGTGGCGCGCTTCACGACGTCCGGGCGGGCGCCCCAGGTCGCGCCTTGTGCCTGGAAGAAGCGCTCGACCGCTTCCGGCTCGATCTCCCCGTTCTTCACCGTGAACGTAGCCGTCTTCCGGACGCCGATGCGGAAGAGGAGATTGAGCACGAGCGCGGTCGCCGTCGCCAGCACCAGGGAGCTGCCGACGAACCACGCGAGCGGCACCGGCGTGGCGGTCGAGATCCACGGAAAGACCTCGATCGCCATGCCGCACGTCAGCGACAGCGCGATGATCAGCGTCCGCCGCGCATCCAGAAGCCGCGACATCATGATCTGCAGGCCGTTGATCATGATGAAGCTCACCGCGAACAGCAGGGCGGCGACGATCACCAGACGCGGCATCACGCCGAGCAGGGCGGGCAGCTTGGGCAAGAAGCCCAGCACCAGCAATATCGCCGCCACCGCGTAGGCCACGCTGCGGCTCGCGACGCCGGTTGCGGCGGCGAGCCCGACCGAGGACGTCGCGGCGTTGGTTCCCACGGCACCGACCGCGCCCGCGAGCGCGGTCGACACGCCGTCGGCGAGCACGCCCCGGGTCACCGACTTCATGTCGGTCCGCACCCAGGCCGCATCGTTCATTCGCTGGCACACCGTGATCGCGCCGGCAGCCTTCATGGTTGCCGCCACGCTCGCTATCGCAAACGGCGCAACCAGCGCCAGATCGAACGACCAGGAGAAGTGCAGTTTCGGGACTCCGAACCACGGAGCCGCAACCACCACCGATATCGCGCTCGCGTCGACCAACCCCGCAATCGCGGCCGCGACATAGCCGATGACCAAGCCGATCAGGGCGCAGAACATGCGCGCGGCGCCTCGACCCCACACGTTCAGCGCGACCATGACGCCGAGCGTCAGGAGGCCGACGCACCACTCGGACGGCAGCACCGGCTCGGCCTGCGGCCCGAACAGCGTGCGCAGACCCGCGATTCCGCCCGACAGGCCGATGACGAAGATGACCAGACCCGAAACCTCGGGCGGCAGGATGGCGCGCAGCCGATTCAGCATCGGCGCCAGCACGGCTTCGAGCAGTCCGGCAAAGATCGTCATGCCGAAGACCAGCGGCAGGCCGCCGGCCTTCGCTGCCAGCAGCGACGGTCCGATGTAGCTCGCGGTGAACGTCGAAGGACACATGAAGCCCGAGCCGACCGGACCCAGTCGCTTCGCCTGCAGGAACGTCGCCACGGCCAGGACGATCATTCCGGTCGACATCAGGCCGGCGGTCACGTCGATCGGAACACCGGCCGCGCGGAACACCAGCAGCGGGTAGACCAGATAGATCGTGACCAGGCCGACATGCTGCAGCCCGTTGAGGACCAGCGCCGACGGCGGCGGCACCTCGTCGAGGCCGTATGCGAGGTTCGCCGGCCTCCTGGCCCCGGTCAGCTTTGCCCCCGCCCGGACAGGGTCCTGCGACGCACTCCGCGGCGGACGCTCGTCGACGGCCTGGATCACATCGGAGGTGTGGGTCATCTCGCGTGCCGATCGGGTCAGGAGAGCTGCTTCAGCGCGTCCTCGCGCGAATGGTGGATCGCGAAGACGTCGACGAGTCCGCCCATCTCGAACAGCTCGAGGACATGGCCGGCGAGGCTGCACAGCGCGAACCTGATGGCCCGCCGTTCGGCCTCGTCGGTCGCGACGAGGAGCACGCGGAAGGCGGCGCTGGTGAGATAGAGCACATTGCCGAGATCGACCAGGAGCGACGTCTCGCCCGAGTCCATCAGACGCGTGAGCTCGGCGAGCACGTCCTTGGCATTGGAGCTGTCGATCCTGCCCGCAAGGGTCACGATGCACACGTTTCCGGCCCGCGTCCGGTCGATATCGATACTGAGGCCGCCATTCTTCATTTGCCGCTCCCCTGGGTCGCCACGTCGACCTCGCATGCCTTGCTCAGCGTCGTATGATTGCGTCCGTCGACACGCACATAGGTGACCTGGTCGACCAGCTTGCGCGCCATGTGGATGCCGAGACCGCCCGGCCGCGGCCGCCTTCCCGCCGCCACGGTGGCGGGCGCGGCGATGGTCAGCGGATCGAACTGACGGCCGTCGTCGATGATCTCCAGGTCGACCCCGCCGGACCTCACGGTGATCCGCACGAGAAACTCGTGCCGTCCGCCGTCCTCCCAGGAATACTTGACGACGTTGCTGACGATCTCGTCGAGCGCCACCTGCAGCTGCGTCAGTGCCCGCCTCGGGATGGCGTGCTGGCGGGCGAGATCGTCCAACGCGTCGCGAACCACACCGATCTCGGACATGTCGTTGTGGATCCTGAGATCGACCGAGCGGATCATGCGCAGGCCCACGCGATCGAACGCTCGGCCGCGGCTTCGGCGGGTCGCCATCGCAACGCCAGCGCGGTGACGTCGTCGGCCCTCGGCGCGCTTCCCGTGAAGGCATCGACGGACTCCTTGATGACGCGAACCATCTCCGGAGGCTCGGCGGCCTTGACCTCGCGCAGCAACCGGCTCAGCCGCTCGATCGAGAACAGGTCACCCTCGTCGTTCAAGGCTTCGAACACGCCGTCGGAGCACACGAAGAGGGCGTCGCCGGGCCGGATCGCGAGGGTGCGCGTCTGGTAGCGGGCTCGACGCCGGACGCCGAGGGGCATCGCGGGTTGGGCCTCGAGCTGCCTTGTGTCCCCGGTGGCGGCCAGCAGGTACGGCGGCGGATGGCCGGCATTGACGAACGACACGAGCCCGGTCCGGGTGTCGATGAGGCCGAGAAAGACGGTGACGAACATGCGATCGTCGTTGTTCTGGCAGAGCTCCCGGTTCACCGCCTCCATCAACGCGCCCGCATCGATGTCGTCCGGGCGCCATTCCCGCCACAGGTTCACGGTGATGCGCACGAGGCTGCGGGCGCGCGCCATGAACATGGCGGCGGCCGCGCCCTTCCCGGACACGTCCCCTACCAGGAAGCAGAACGTGCGCTCGCCGGCATAGAAGCAGTCGTAGAGGTCGCCGCCCACTTCCCTGGCCGGCTGCATGAGCGCGTGAACGGCGACCGGCTGCGAGGGCGAGCAGACCGGAAACTCGCGCGGCAGCATGGCGGCCTGCAACGCGCGCGCCGAATCCAGCTCCTCTTCCAGTCGCTCGAGGTTGCGGCGAACCTCGTCCCGCAGACGTTTCTTCTCGAGCGAGGCACCGACCCGCGCACGCAGGAGCGTCGGATTGAACGGCTTGCCGAGATAGTCCTCCGCGCCGAGCTCGATGCAGCGGATGACACTGTCGACCTCGTCGAGCGCCGAGATCATGATGATCGGAATGTCGCGCAGCGCCGGGTCCGACTTGACCTGCTCGAGAACTTCGTAGCCGTTCATGTCCGGCATCATGATGTCGAGCAGGACGATGTCGAAGCGCTGCTGCCTCATCTTGGCGAGCGCATCGCGCCCGGTCGCGGCGACGGCGAGGTTGTTGTATCCCTCACGACCGAGCCTGCGCATCAGCGTGTAGCGATTGTCCTCGTTGTCATCCACGAGCAGGAAGGCGGGATCATGGGCGGTCACGACACCCCGCCTCCCCCGGCAAGGGCCCGGATCTTGCCGATCAGGCGATCGATCTCGACCGGCTTGGTGTCGAAGTCGTCGCAGCCCGCGGCCAGCGCCTTCTCCCTGTCCCCCGTCATCGCGTGCGCCGTGAGCGCGATCACCGGGATATGTCGGGTCCGCTCTCCGGCCTTGATGCGACGCGTCGCCTCCCAGCCGTCGAGGACCGGCAGGCTCAGGTCCATCAGCACCACCTCCGGCTGCTCGCTCGCGGCCATCGACACGCCCTCGGCGCCGTCGGCGGCGATCAGGACCGTGTAGCCCTTCCGCGTCAGCCGGCTCTTGAGGACGAAGACGTTGTCCTCGTTGTCCTCGACATACAGAACCTTGATCATGCCACCGCTGCCCTCTCTCCGCGGCGACGTTCCAGGCATCGATCGAGCACGGCGCGCAGCTCGCCGAGCATCTCGTTCCGTCCCTTCTTCTGGATCACGCGCTCGATGCCGCCGTTGAGGCGCTCGCGGTCCTCCGCGGTCAAGTCCCGCGCAGTGACGATGACGACCGGGGTGTCCTGCCACGCGTCGTTGCGGCGCATTTCCTCCAGGAACTCGAACCCGTTCATTCCCGGCATGATCAGGTCGAGCAGAATGGCGTCCGGCTTGGCTTCCTCGAGCCGCTCGAGGGCCGATTGGCCGTCCCCGGCCTCGGTGACCTGCCATCCGCCGTGCTCGAGCGCGACCGTCAGGCCGTGCCGGCCGACCTCGTCGTCATCCACGATCAGGACGCGTCCCGCCACCGCACCGCTGATCCGCCGCAACACCCGGACGAGGGCGTCGCGCTCGACCGGCTTGACCAGATAGTCCGCTGCACCGAGCGAGAAGCCGCGGTTCTTCTCGTCCAGGATCGTCATCAGGATGACCGGGATGTGCGCCAGCGCCGGATCGCCCTTGATGGCGGCGAGCACCGTCCAGCCATCCAGGTCCGGCATCTGGATGTCGAGCGTCACGGCGGCCGGGTTCAATTCGCGCGCGAGGCGCAAGGCTTCGTGCCCGCCCTCCGAGAGAGCGATCGCGAAGCCTTCGCGCTCGAGATATCGCGCCACCACCTCCCGGACCGTGCGGTCGTCGTCCACGACGAGGATCAGGGGATCCTCGGAGGTCGTCGCCGGGCGCTGGCGCCCCGCTTCCGCCGTTGCGACCGGTGCGGGGGCCTCGCCGCCCTCCGCCATCCGGGCCGGCAGCAGGATCGTGAATCTGGATCCTCCGCCGAGCTCGCTCTCCACCGTGATGTCGCCACCCATCATCTGGCAGAAGCGGCGGCTGATCGCGAGACCCAATCCGGTTCCCCCGTACTTGCGCGTCGTGGATGAATCGGCTTGGGAGAACTCCTGAAACAGCTTCTCGACCTGCCCGGGCGTCATGCCGATCCCGGAATCCTGGACCGAAATCTCGATGTGGCCGTCCTCTCCTTCGCCCCGCCTGGCGGAGGATATCGTCACGGTTCCGTTGGACGTGAACTTGCAGGCGTTGCTGACGAGGTTCAGCAACATCTGGCGAACGCGCATCTGATCGCCATGGATCGAGTCGATGGGTGCGTGATCCACGACGACCGTGTTGCCGTTCTTGCTCGCCATCGGCTCCATGATCTTGACGACCTCCTCGATGAGAGCGGCCAGCGAAAAGCTCTCCAGGTGGAGATCCATCTTGCCGGCCTCGATCTTCGAGAGATCGAGGATGTCGTTGATCAGCGCCAGCAGATGGCGGGCCGCACGCAGAACGCGCTGGAGCGGCTCGAGCTCGTCGTCGCGCCCGAGGTCGCGCGCGTCCTCCTGCAACATCTCCGTGACGCCGATGATCGCGTTGAGCGGGGTGCGCAGCTCGTGCGACATGTTGGCGAGGAAGCTCGATTTGGTCCGGTTGGCCTCCTGTGCCGCGTCGCGCGCGACCTCGAGCTCGTCGACGAGATGGGCCAGCTGCGCCTCGCGCTGCTTCAATTCGGTGATGTCCGCGTAGGTCGCGACCACGCCGCCATTGGCGGTGCGCTGCTCGCTGATCCTGATCCAGCGGCCGTCGGTACGCTGCTGGATATGGGTCCCGGTCGGGCTCCTGTGACGCCGCAGCCGTTCCTGCACCCACTCGTCGATGCGGTCCGCCGCGTCGGCGATCAGGCCGATCTCCGCCGCATGGCGGATGATGGCTTCGAACGGCGTACCGGGCCGCATGACGGCGCCCTGCGGCGCGAACAACTCGTTGTAGCGGGAGTTGGAAACGATCAGGCGGTCGTCGGCGTCGTACAGCGAGAACCCCTCCGAGATCGCCTCGATGGCCTCCGTCAGGCGGTGGCGCGCCTCGGTGATCTCGCGGAGATTGGTCTCCTCCATCTGAATGGCGGTCGCGCGGAACACCGCCAGCGCTTCCGCCATCCGCCCGATCTCGTCGGTGCCGCCGTGCGGAAGCGGCGACCGCAGGTCGCCCTGCGCCAAGGCCAGCATGCGGCGGCTCAACGCGGTGAGGCGGGCGATCAGGTTCCGGCTCACGTAGAGCCAGACGATCAGCGCGGAGCTCACCAGGCTGAGAACGACGGCGAGCACGACCACCCAGGAGCTGAAGCTCACGACGGCCGCGGCTTCGGTGTTGGCGGTCCCGATATCCGCCGTCGCCTCGCCGACGACCGTGTCCACCGTCGCGGTGAGGCGTTGCGAGAGCCTGCTGTTTTCCGCCAGCAAACGGGAGGCCTCGGCGGTCAACGACAGTTCCAGCCCGCGCGAGGCGAAGATGCTGGAATCGCCTGCCACGAAGCCACGCAGCTGCTCGATCGAGTCCTCGACCAGCACTTGCAGCTTCGCATCGAAGGCGGGCGCGAGGCGCGACATCTCGTTCAGCGACTGCTGCAACCGGAAGCGGCTCACATCGAGGGCCGACATCCCGTCGGCCGCCGCGGCCCGCTGGAACTGGTCGCTGACCGACGAGGCAAGGACCTGCGAGGTCTGCAGGGCGCGGAACCACGCCAGCGACTGCTCGAAATGGCGGTCGGCGGCGATTCGATTCTCGTTGGACACCTGCGGATCGGTCGCGATCCTTCGCCACTGCGCGATCCGTCCGTCCATGACCGCGACCCAGGGGGTGAGAAGCCGCTGCAGGGCGCCCGCCTCGGCCAGCGATCTCGTCAGGATTTCGCTCTTTCGCTGGGCTGCCGTCAAACGCTCGTCGACCAGGGAGTCCAGCTCGACGAGATTGTGCCGAAGCTGCTCGATCTCATGCTCGAGCGGGCGGAGTGCCGAGGCTTCGCCGCTGTCGTGCTTGACCTCGGCCAAGAGCCGATTGAGGGTTTCGACCTCCCGCGCGATCTCCCTGGCCCACTCGATCTTGTCGTCCCGGGTCGCGACGGTCAGCAACGCGGGCGCGGCCGCGACGATGCGTTCCGTGTGCCGCGACAAGGCCTGTGAATTCAATGCAACGGGAATCCGCCGCTGTGTGATCCGGTCGAGGACTTCACCGATCTCCCGGAACGAATAGAGGGCGGCGGTCGCGCCGAGGATCGCCAGGGCGCTGATCCCGAAGAAGGCCAGCAGCAGCCTGCCGCGCACACCGATACGGGCCCCCAGGCCGCTGCCGGAGGAAGCCGCGGGGGTCGTCACCAGACTGCTCACGATCAGCCTTTACTCGCCAACGTCGAATGGCGGGCATTGAGGAATCCGCGCTCCGCCAATTCGGCCCAGCGCTGCGACAGGCCGCGGAATGCGATGTAGCTCTCGTAGATGCGGCGCGTCATGGGGTCCTTGTGCCCGATCTCCGCGACCACCTCCTCGCTCGCCCTGCCGAGCGCCTCGAGCAGCGCGTCGTCGAACCTGCGGATCTCGATCGACTTGTCGTCGGCCAACTGCCGCAAGGCCCTTGCATTGTTGGCATTGAATTCCGCCAGCGACGTCGTGTACTCGGCTGCCGCCACCGTCGCGAGCATCTTGCGATCTTCGCCGGAGAAGGAATCCCAGAGCTTCTTGTTGACGCCGGTCGAAAGTACCGTGCCCGGCTCGTGAAAACCCGGGTAATAATAGTACTTGGAGACCTTGTGCAGCCCGAGCACCAGATCGTTCCACGGGCCGACCCATTCGCTGGCGTCGATCGCGCCGGACTTGAGCGCCGGGATGATTTCGCCTCCGGGCAGCGCGACGACGACAGAACCGAGACGGCGCAGAACCTCGCCGCCCAGCCCCGGCATCCGGTAACGCAGCCCCTTGTAGCTGTCGGGCCCGTGCACCTCCTTGGTGAACCAGCCGCCCATCTGCACGCCCGTATTGGTGGAGAGCAGCCCCTTGACGCCGAAGCCGGCACTCAGCTCGTCCCACAGCTGCTGTCCGCCCCCGAAGTGGATCCACGCCGCCATTTCATCCGCCGTGAAGCCGAACGGCACAGCTGCGAAGAAGCTGAACCCGGGCGACTTGGCCTCCCAGTAGTATTCCGCCGAGTGGTACATGTCGGCGACGCCCGCCGATACCGCATCGAACGCCTCGAAGGCGCTCACCATCTCGCCGGCGCCGAACACTTTCACCCGAAGCCGTCCCCCCGATGCGTCGGTGATCGACCGGCCCATTCGCTCGGCGCTCGCTCCGAGGCCGGCCAGGCCCTTCGGCCAGCTCGTGACCAGCTTCAGCTCGCGGATCCCCTGAGAGATCGCGGGCGTGGGAAACGCCGCGGCAGCGCCGGCCGCAGCGCCGGCCGCAGCGCCGCCGCCCAGCAAGAACTTGCGTCGATCGAACGACCCGTCGCCGCGACGGTGAGACGCGCGTGCCATCGTCGCAAAGCCAAGCATGCCCCCTCCTCCTTGTTCTTGTCGGCTGCTCGCTCAATTCTCGCAGCGAGTCGCTCGGCCGCAAAGAATTCAATTTTTGCCGTGGTCCGACGCCTGCAAATATTTCCGCAACAATCGCGCCGCCGACGGCGGGGCGCCGGACGGCTCCGGATGGATTGGGCGTCGCGCGGCGGAAATGCGGGGTCGTCAGTGCTTCAGCGTCGCAAAGCCCAGGACGGTGAGTGGCTCCGCCGGCGCGACGCGACCTTGGGCGTAAGGATACGGCTCGAAGTGGCGGCTGTTCGTCAGGTTCTTCCCGACAATTCCGACGCTCCAGGTCTCGGCGTCATAGCCGATCCGGGCATCGAGGGTCGCATAGGCCGGGGTGAAGAACCGATTGTCGAGCCCGATCGCCTGGCGCGAGGCCGCATACAGTCCGGCCCCCACCGATACGCCCCTCAGCCAGCCGTCCTGGAATTTGTACTGGAGCCAGAGGCGTCCGGAATCAGCGGGGACGCGATCGAGCCGATTGCCCGGCTGGAGCACCGCGTCCTGGGTGAGCCGGGCATCGATATGGGCATAGCTTGCCAACATCGACAGGCCGGGCAGCGGTTGCCACACGACGGCTGCGTCGAAGCCGCGCGAGCGCTGCTCGCCGGTCTGGACCTGCAGGAGCGGATTGCCGGGGGCGCTGCTCACGACATTGCGCCGGGTGATGTCGAAGGCGGCGAGCGTGGCCGAGATGCCGTATGGCAGCGCCAGCTTGACGCCCGCCTCGATCTGCTCGGCTTCCTCCGGCTTGGGCGTCCCCTGACCGCCGAAGAAGCGGACGGCACGCAATCCCTCGCTGTAGCCGGCGAATGGCGTGACGCCCGCAACGAGGTCGAAGGCCACGCCGAAGCGCGGCAGCACCTTGCTCTCGACGCTGTGATATCGACCGCTGCCGAATGGCTGCGAGCCGAGGAAATCGACATGGGCCCATCGCGCGCCCGCGACGAGGTGCAGCCGGTCCCAGACCGTCGTCTGCAGCTGGGCCGCGACGCCGCTGTTGATATTGACGTTGTCGGCTTCGAAGGTGATCGTCCCGGTCCCGATCGGATCCCGGTATGCCGGAAACATGGGGGCCGGAACCGCGAAGTCCGTCAAGCCCGCAGGCGAGGACCAGATCGCGAGGGAATCGGCGACCCGGTTGTAGTCCGCGGTGAAAAGGAGCGTGTTGCGGGTTTCGCCGACCGTGAACCTCCCGATCAGGTCCGCATTTGCGGACACCTCGCGCGCGTCCCACGGCGTTCCCAGATTGAACATGACGAAGGATGTTCCGAGGTCCGGTGCATGCGAAAGATACGACTGCGCCCGGTCCCGGTACCGGATCTCGCTGAAGCGGGCCGCGGACCTCAGCGACCAGACGCTGTCGATCTCGTGCTCGAGGCGCGCGGTCACGCCGAGGGTCTCCGAGGTGGACTTGGGGAGGTCCGGCGGACCGACGAACAGGTCGCGGCGCAGCGTGAAGAGGGAGCGATCGAGCGATCCGGTCGCGGGCAGTCCGACATAGACCTGGTGATCGCGGCGCGAGATCCGGCCCTGGACGGTCAGTGACGTCCCATCTTTCACGAACGCCAATGTGGGGTTGAGCGAGAATCGCCCGCGCTCGATCACGTCGATGAAATGCCGCGCCTGCTCGAACTCTCCCGTCATCCGGAACAGGACGCCGCTGCCGAGCGGCTGGTTGACGTCGAACCACGGATTGCGCAGCCCCTGCCCGCCGCCGATGAAGCCGGCCCGATAGGAGGGGGCCACGCCCGGCAACTTCGAGATCGTGTTGATCACGCCCCCCGTCATGCCGACGCCGCTCTGGAAGAACAAGCCGCCGGGCCCCTTGACGACCTCGATCCGCTCGGTGTTGACCAGGGACGTATGGTCGCCGGCGTCGATATAGTTCGGCAGCCCATCGACGTACCGCTCGGCGTCGAAGCCGCGGACCTTGTAGCCGACGCCATTGAGGACCGTCGGCGGCACGCCGGCCGCACCGGCGACGTTGCGGATCGCCTCGCTCTGGGTGAGCGAGACCTGATCGTCGATGACGGTGCGCGGGACGATTTGAATGGTCTGCGGGATGCGCTCGATCGGGGTTTCGGTCTTCGTCGACGAGATTGCCGTGAGCGCGCGGTAGCCGCTCACCGGACCCGCCGTCGTGAGCGTCGGCGGCGGACCGTTCGGCCACGGACCTTGCAGAAGCCAGTCGACCGCGAGGCGCGGGTCACGCGGCAGCGGAGGGACGGGCGCAGGCGCGCGAACCGTGATCTCCGGCAGCGGTTGCTGCGGCAGCTCCCGCGCGCGGGCGACCTGTGCCGCGCTTCCCGCGATCGTCGCGACAAGCCCGGAGAGAGCCAACAGGCGCCGCGAGATCCTCATTGAAGGGCTGCGTCTCGCGCGAAGGCCCGACGCGACCGCGGTCCCGGCGCCGAAACGCGTCGCCGCAGATGACGACCACCGCGGCACGATCGCGCCGACGCAGGCAAGTCCGCCCCCGAAACAGACGGTCGCCTCCGGAACGGCCTAACGCGCAGCATCTCGATCGAGGGTCGACAGTACGCGATGGTGTGCAGCGGTCTCCAGAGGGCGTTCATGCCGATCCTCGAGCGCGGCAACGAGCGCGGGCACGGATGAGCGCAGGTCGTCCGGAATGACACCTGGTCCGAGATGCCCGACGAACAGCGTCAGCGGTCCCCGCAGGAGGTTCTCGCGGTGCTCGACGAATCGGAACAGCCGCGCGCAGATGTAGTTCGTCCAGACCAGCATGCCCCTCGCCTGCGCTTCACCGACATTCTCGAGGAGGAATTTCACCGCGGGCGGGGGCTTTTCGGGATCCGCGAAGAAGATGGAAAGTGCTTCGCGCGTTCCCGCCTTCTTGGCGTAGAAGGCCTCGACGACCGGCGCGAGCGATTTCCGCTCGCCGGACGCGAGCAGGGCCTGGCATTTCAGGATCATGAGATAGAGCTCGAACTCCGATCCGTCGCGGCAGAGCTCCAGGCCGCGCTCGATCAGCGAGAGTGCGGTCTCGATGTCCCCCTCGTGCATCCGCATCTGGCCGAGAATGGCGAACGACGTGGCGAATGCGGTGGTGGCCTCGAAGGCCTGCTCGACGATCTCGGCCGCCAAGGCGCGATGACCGCGGTCGACGAAGTAGAGCAGCTTGCCGGCCGCCATCATGAGGATCGGGTTGTCCTGGAGATGGGGCAGGCTCGCGAGCGTCAGCCGCTCGATCTCATCCTCGTCCTGGGCGCGAAAGTCCTGGTGGGGAAGGATCATCGGTCCCGCCATCAGGTACTTCGAATGAATATTGGTCGCCAGCATCAGCTGGGCCTCGTGATTGTCCGGCTCCCTTTCCAGGACCGATCTGAGCCGCCGGTGGGTTTCGAGCCAAGGCGCGGTGTCCGCCAGGAGAAGGGAGGCATTGTGCATGCGGACGGCGAGCGGCTCCGCCGAGGGCGCCACCGGCGCGCTGGCGCGATAGGCGAGCGTCTCCCAGATCGCGGCGAGCGTCTGCTCCGCCGCGGCCTCGACGGCCTTCCGGTCGGACGTCGGTTGACCGGTCCCGCCGGTGGCAAGCGTGTGGCGGGAGACGCGGATGATCTGGCCGGTCGCGAAGGCCTTCAGCGTGACGGCGCAATCGAGGCGGTCGCCGGTTTCCAGAAAGGTGAGCTCCGCGGCAAACGATGGCTTGTCGCCTGAGAAATCCTCCGGCGGAGGGCAATCCTCGTCGATGACGACCCGGCTCTCCTTGGCGGATCTCCGCTCGAGGCTCGATCGGAAGTCCTCGGCGCAGGATGCTGCAAGCGCGCGGAACGGACCGAGATGCCTCATGCCCCGAATGGGTCCGACGACCAGGAAAGCGCCTGCCGTGCTGGCGGCGGGCGTCATGCGGCTCGCGACCCACACGTAGCCCTCGCCATACTGCGTGGCGATGAAGACGGGGTTGCGCGCCGGATCCTTGAGCTTGCGCCGAAGCCTGTTGATCAGGAAATCGATGTTGCGGTC
This sequence comes from Bradyrhizobiaceae bacterium, assembly GCA_003105195.1. Lineage (GTDB taxonomy): Bacteria > Pseudomonadota > Alphaproteobacteria > Rhizobiales > Xanthobacteraceae > FEB-22. Next base: position 591 of record PQAH01000110.1, on the reverse strand, counting down.
GGACACGTCGGATCCGGGTCCCGATATCGCATCGAGCAGCTCATCCCGCGTCAACACCGCCTTGGGATTCTGCGTGAACCTCGTCAGCAGGGCGCGCTCGGCCCGGCTGAACCTGATGGTTGCTCCCTCCGGGTCGGTTCCGAAGAGAAAGCCCGAATCGAAAACGATATGTCCGTACTTCACGGAACTGGCCATGCGCACGCTCCCTCCCGAGGCGCATTCTTCCACGATTTCCTGCCCGGACGCCGACGGGCCTCCGAGAAGCTTGCGTGGCTCCCTGCCCTCCGCCGGGCTCCCGCAATAATCGTGCAACGATTACGGGACATCAAGCCGGCCGTCTGCTCGTTGCGCGGACGCGGGCAGCGAAACGGCCTCCGGATCGCTCCGGAGGCCGCCGCAACGTCCACGGCCCTACATCTTCTTGTACGCGTCGATCACGGCCTGGCCGTCGGCGCCGGCCTTCTTGAGCCAGTCGGCGGTGAGCTGCTCGCCGATCTTCTTGAAGCCGGCCGCGAGGGCCGGCGACGGCGGCTGCACCTTCATGCCCTTCTTGGCGATCTCGTCGTGATACCACTTGGTCTTCTCTTCCCA
>PQAH01000109.1 GCA_003105195.1 Bradyrhizobiaceae bacterium | reverse complement strand
GGTGCGGCTCGCGCGGCTGTGCGTCGAACGCGGCTGGACGCGCTTCCAGTGGGCGGTGCTCGACTGGAACGCGCCCTCGATCGCCTTCTATCGTGCGATCGGCGCCGAGCTGATGGACGAATGGACGGTGTGCCGCGTCAGCGGCGCGGCGCTCGCCAGGCTCGCGCGCCGGGAGGGCGGCTGATGGAGCTGGTGCTGGTCGCGGCGATCGGCGCAAACCGCGTGATCGGGCGCGAGAACGGCCTGCCTTGGCGGCTGAAGTCCGACCTGAAGCACTTCCGCGCCATCACGATGGGAAAACCGATCCTGATGGGGCGGAAGACCTATCTCTCGCTCGGCCGGCCGCTGCCGGGTCGCACCAACATCGTGATCAGCCGCGATCCGGGCTTCGCGGCGCCCGGCATCGTGGTGGCGCCGACATTGTCGGCCGCGCTGGAGACGGCACGCGGCGACGCGCTGCGGCGGGGCGCCGACGCGATCATGATCACGGGCGGCGCCGAGCTCTACGCGCAGACCCTGGCGGCCGCCGACCGGCTGGAGATCACCGAGGTGCATCTCAGCCCGGCGGGTGATACGCTGTTTCCGCCCATCGACCCGCGCGTGTGGCGCGAAGCCGCACGCGCGGCGCATCCGCCGGGGCCCGGGGACGAGGCCGGTTTCGACTTCGTCAGCTATGTCCGGGCGGCGCGACCGTAAGTCGCGGCACGGACACGCGTTGAACGCGCGAAGGTCGTCCCCTATAAGGCGCGCGAGGAGCGGGCGGCGGATCGAAGGCCGGCCCGCGAGGAGAGACAATCCATGCCGTGGAGCAATCAAGGCGGCGGTCCCTGGGGCTCGGGCCCGAAGGGACCGTGGGGGTCGGGGCCACAGTCGTCCGGTCCGACGCCGCCCGACCTCGAGGACCTGCTGCGCCGCAGCCAGGACAAGCTGAAGAACGTGCTGCCGGGAGGCAATCTCGGCGGCAAGGGCTTCATGCTGATCGCGCTCGCGGCGATGGTGATCTGGGGCTTCTCGGGCTTCTTCCGCGTCGAGCCCGACGAGCTCGGCGTGGTCACCCGGTTCGGCAAGTATGTCCGCGACGCGAGGCCGGGCCTCAACTACCACCTGCCGTATCCGATCGAGAGCGTGCTCACGCCGAAGGTCACCCGCGTGCACCGCATCGACATCGGCATGCGCCTGATCGAGGACACGCGGCGCACCGGCACCACCATGCGCGACATCCCCGAGGAGAGCCTGATGCTCACCGGCGACGAGAACATCGTCGACGTGGATTTCTCGGTGTTCTGGCTGGTGAAGCCGAACGGCGCCGCCGACTACCTGTTCAACATCCAGTTCCCCGAGGGCACCGTGAAGGCGGTGGCCGAGAGCGTGATGCGCGAGATCGCCGGCCAGCGCGACATCCAGCCGATCCTCACCGGCGCCCGGCAGAACATCGAAACCGCCGTGCACGAGCTGATGCAGAAGACGCTCGACGACTACGGCGCCGGCATCCAGATCACGCAGGTGCAGTTGCAGAAGGTCGACCCGCCGCAGCAGGTGATCGACGCCTTCCGCGACGTGCAGGCGGCGCGCGCCGATCTCGAGCGCGCGCAGAACGAGGCGCAGACCTACGCCAACCGCGTGGTCCCGGAAGCCCGTGGCCGGGCCTCGCAGATCCTGCAGAGCGCCGAGGCCTACAAGCAGCAGACGGTGGCCGAGGCGAGAGGCCAGACGTCGCGCTTCCTCCAGGTGCTGGACGAATACCAGAAGGCGCCGGACGTCACGCGCCAGCGCCTCTATCTCGAGACCATGGAGCGGATCTTCGGCGGCACCGACAAGGTCATCCTGGAATCCGGCGTGGGATCGAGCGGGAGCGGCGTCGTTCCGTATCTGCCGCTCAACGAGCTGTCGCGCCGGCCGCAGCCGCAGACGCCGACGGGAGGAAACCGATGAGACTCAATGTTTTCGGCGGCGTCCTCGCGGTCCTGGCGATCGTCCTGCTGATCGTCGCCTGGGGTTCGATGTTCACGGTCTACCAGACCCGGCAGGCCCTGGTGGTGCGGCTCGGCGAGCCGGTGCGGATCGTCACCGAGCCGGGCCTGAACTTCAAGATCCCGCTGATCGACACGGTGATCCCGGTCGACAAGCGCATCCTCGACCTCGACAATCCGGCGCAGGAGATCATCGCGTCGGACCAGAAGCGGCTCGTGGTCGATGCCTTCGCGCGCTACAAGATCGTCCGTCCGCTGCTGTTCTACCAATCGGTCGGCTCGATCGAGGGGGCCAACTCGCGGCTCGCCACCCTGCTCAACTCGGCGCTGCGCCGCGTGGTCGGCGAATCCTCCTTCGAGGCGCTGGTGCGCGACCAGCGCACCCAGATGATGGGGCGCATCCGCGAGCAGCTGAACCGCGAGTCGCAGTCGTTCGGCATCGACGTGGTGGACGTGCGCATCCGTCGCGTCGACCTGCCGGAGCAGAACAGCCAGGCGATCTACCAGCGCATGCAGACCGAGCGGCAGCGCGAGGCCGCCGAGTTCCGCGCCACTGGCAGCCAGCGGGCGCAGGAGATCCGCGCGCGCGCGGATCGCGACGTGACGGTGCTGATCGCGGAGGCGCAGCAGCGCGCCGAGCAGACCCGCGGCGAGGGGGATGCGGAACGCAACCGCGTGTTCGCCGAGGCCTTCAGCCGGGATCAGGATTTCTTCACCTTCTACCGGACCATGCAGGCCTACGAGGCGGGCCTGAAGGCGAACGATACCCGGATGGTGCTCACGCCCGAATCCGACTTCTTCCGCTACTTCGGCGACCCGCGCGGGCGCAGCCGGAAGCCGGCGGCGTCGGGCGGGCGGCCGCCGGCCGACGGCGCGCCGCCGCAGGGCGGAGGCCGTGCCGCCCCAGAGCCAGCTGAGGTAGCCCGGCCGGCCTTGGGGCGCCCATGTCGGACTTCCTCGTCGCCCTCGGCCTCGTGTTCGTGATCGAGGGGCTCGTCTTCGCGGCGAGCCCCTCGGCCGCCAAGCGCGCCATGATGCAGGTGCTGGAGGCCCCCGAGGGGCCCTTGCGGATGATCGGCATCGGCTCGGCTCTGGTCGGGCTCGTGATCGTCTGGCTGGTGCGCGGCTGACCGCCCTCACATCCCCGTGACGGCGCGGCCGGTGGCCGTCGCGCCAGTCGCTTTTCCGCCCCAATCCGGCACTTATGTCCGGTGCGGCGCGAGGCGCGGCGACGCGCGCCCTTGCGCCGATTCCGCGGCGGGAGCACTGTCGCGGCCGAATCCTCCTCCAGGAGACCCCACGCCCATGGCCGGCACTCTTGCTTCCCTCGGCGGCTCCGCCCGCGGTTCCATGCTCGCTGCGGCTGCGGCCGCGATGCTCGTCACCCTCGCTCCCACGCTCGCCGCGGCCCGCGGTCCGGAAAAGATCGCCGACGTGTCCGAGGCCGTGATCGACGCCGTGGTCAACATCTCGACCTCGCAGAAGGTGGCGGCGCGGCCGGGCGGCCAGACCCCGCAGCTGCCGCCGGGCTCGCCCTTCGAGGAGTTCTTCGAGGAGTTCTTCAAGAACCGGCGCGGGCAGGGCGACAACCAGAACCGCGAGCGCAGTCCGCGCCGCGTCAACTCGCTCGGCTCCGGATTCGTGATCGATCCCTCCGGCCTCGTGGTCACCAACAACCACGTGATCTCCGACGCCGACGAGATCAACGTGGTGTTCAACGACGGCAGCAAGCTCAGGGCCGAGATCCTCGGCAAGGATCAGAAGACCGACCTGGCGCTGCTCAAGGTGGTCTCCGACAAGCCGCTCAAGGCCGTGAAGTTCGGCGACTCCGACCGGCTGCGGCTCGGCGAGTGGGTGATCGCCATCGGCAATCCCTTCAGCCTCGGCGGCTCGGTCTCGGCCGGCATCGTCTCGGCGCGCAACCGCGACATCAATTCGGGACCCTACGACAACTACATCCAGACCGACGCCGCCATCAATCGCGGCAATTCCGGCGGCCCGCTGTTCAACCTCGACGGCGAGGTGATCGGCGTCAACACCGCGATCATCTCGCCCTCGGGCGGATCGATCGGCATCGGCTTCGCGGTGCCGGCCAAGACCGCGATCGGGGTGATCCAGCAGCTGCGCGAGTTCGGCGAGATCCGCCGCGGCTGGCTCGGCGTGCGCATCCAGCAGGTCACCGACGAGATCGCCGAGAGCCTCGGGCTGAAGCCGGCGCGCGGCGCGCTGGTCGCGGGCGTCGACGACAAGGGGCCGGCGAAGCCCGCCGGGATCGAGCCCGGCGACGTGATCGTCAAGTTCGACGGCCGGGACATCAAGGAGATGCGTGACCTGCCGAAGATCGTCGCGGAGACGCCGGTCGGCAAGGACGTGCCCGTGGTGGTGGTCCGCAAGGGCAAGGAAGAGCAGAAGACCGTGAAGCTCGGGCGGCTCGAGGACACCCCGCAGCCGGTCGCGGCGCGCACCGACCAGCCGGCGCCCGACAAGTCGGTGGTGCAGAAGGCGCTCGGCCTCGAGCTCGCCAACATGAGCAAGGAGCTGCGCGAGCGCTACAAGATCAAGGACTCGATCAAGGGCGTGGTGATCACCGGCGTCGAGGC
>PQAH01000108.1 GCA_003105195.1 Bradyrhizobiaceae bacterium | reverse complement strand
AATACGCCGCTGCGCGGCTATTGCACCCTACCGCACGCCGCTCAGTACAGCCCGCCCGTCCCCGAGCGGATGGCGCGCTCGGCCTCGGGCGAGACCGCGCCCCCCTGCCCGTCGCCATAGCCGACGATCGAGTAGGAGTCGGGCGGCGCGGTGCCGGGCTTGAAGGCCTCGATGATCGCGGCCTGGCCCGGGCCCGCGCGCAGGCCGGACTTGGGGTCGATGCGGATGAGCTTGATGCCCGCCGGCACCTTGAACGGCACGCCGGGCTTGTCGGCGAGCGCCACCTTCATGAACTCCTTCACGATCGGCGCCGCCGTGTTGCCGCCCGCGACGCCGCGGCCGAGCGGCTTCGGCTTGTCGTGGCCGATATAGACGCCGACCACGAGGTCGGCCGAGAAGCCGATGAACCAGACATCCTTCTCGTCATTGGTGGTGCCGGTCTTGCCGGCGATCGGCTTGTTGAGCTCGCGCAGCGACGTGGCGGTCCCGCGCAGCACCACGCCTTCCATCATCGAGGTGATCTGGTAGGCGGTCATCGGGTCGAGCACCTGCTCGCGCCGGTCGACCAAAGCGGGCTCGGGCTGGCCCTCCCACTTGCGGGCGCTGCAGCCGCGACATTCGCGCTGGTCGTGCTTGAAGATGGTCTTGCCGTAGCGGTCCTGGATGCGGTCGATCAGCGTCGGCTTGATGCGCTTGCCGCCGTTCGCGAACATCGCGTAGGCGCTCACCATGCGCAGCACCGTGGTCTCGCCGGCGCCGAGCGCGAAGGAGAGATAGGGCGGCAGGTCGTCGTAGACGCCGAAGCGCTTGGCGTATTCCCCGATCAGCGGCATGCCGACGTCCTGGGCGAGCCGCACCGTCATGACGTTGCGCGAGTGCTCGATGCCGAAGCGCAGGGTCTGCGGGCCGTAGAACTTGTGGGAGTAGTTCTCGGGCCGCCAAATGCCGGCGCCGGGGCCCTGGTCCACCTCGATGGGCGCGTCGAGAACCACGGTCGAGGGCGTGTAGCCGTTGTCGAGGGCCGCCGCATAGACGAACGGCTTGAAGGCGGAGCCGGGCTGGCGCAGCGCCTGGGTGGCGCGATTGAACTGGCTCTGGTCGTAGGAGAAGCCGCCGACGAGAGCGTGCACGCGGCCGGTCCAGGGGTCCATGGCGACGATCGCGCCGGACACCTCCGGCACCTGGCGCAGGCGCCAGGTGTTCTGGTCCTTGTCGAGGGGCTCGACATAGATGACGTCGCCCGGCTCCAGCACCTGCGACACCTTCCCGGTGACGCGGCCGCGCGGCTGGCTGGCGATCGACTTGACCCACTTCACGCCGTCGAGGGGCACGATGCCGACCTCGCGCTCCTTCGCGACGGCGCCGCCCGGCTCGCGCGCCGGCTGGAAGCCGATGCGCGCCGCCTGGTCGCCGGTCTCGAGCACCACCGCGAGCCGCCAGGGCGCGATGTCGGACAGCGCCTTGACCTCGGCGAGCTTCACGCCCCAGTCGCCGCCGGGCTCGAGCTTGGCGACCGCGCCGCGGTAGCCGCGCGCCTCGTCGTACTTCACGAGCCCGTCGACCAGCGCCTTGCGCGCCGAGACCTGGAGCTTGGGGTCGAGGGTGGTGCGGACCGAGAGGCCGCCCTCGTAGAGCTTCTGCTCGCCGTAGCGGTCGTAGAGCTCGCGGCGCACCTCCTCGGCGAAGTATTCGGCCGCGAAGATGTGCGCGCCGGTCGGGCGCGGCGTGACGTTGAGCGGCTCCTTCTTGGCCTTCTCGCCGTCGGCCGGCTTCACGTAGCCGTCCTCGACCATGCGGTCGACGACGTAGTTGCGCCGTTCGATGGCGCGGTCGCGCTGGCGGAACGGATGATAGTTGTTCGGCGCCTTGGGCAGCGCCGCGAGGTAGGCGGCCTCGGCCACGGTCAGCTCGTGCACCGACTTGTCGAAATAGAGCAGCGAGGCGGCGGCCACCCCATAGGCGCCGAGCCCGAGATAGATCTCGTTGAGATAGAGCTCGAGGATCTTGTCCTTGGAGAAGGTCCGCTCGATCTTCATGGCGAGCAGCGCTTCCTTGATCTTGCGCGCGATCGAGACCTCGTTGGTCAAAAGGAAGTTCTTGGCGACCTGCTGGGTGATCGTGGAGGCGCCCTGGGGCCGCCGGTTGGTACCGTAGTTCTGCGCGAATGCCAGCGCGGCGCGGGCGATGCCCTGGAAGTCGAGGCCGCCGTGGTCGTAGAAGTTCTTGTCCTCGGCCGCGATGAAGGCGCTGATCACCTGCTTCGGCACCGCCTGGATCGGCAAATAGAGGCGCCGCTCGCGGGCGTATTCGGCGACCAGCGCGCCGTCGGTGGCGTGCACCCGCGTCATCACGGGCGGCTCGTAGTCCTGGAGCTGGGAGTAGTCGGGCAGGTCCTTGGAATAGTGCCAGAGCAGCCCGGCGGCGGCCGCGATGCCGACCAGGAACACGACGGTCCCGAGCGCGAAGATCCAACCGAAGAAGCGAAGCAGAAGCCTCATGCCTGCCGTCCCACTGCGACCCTGTCGCCCTCGTCCCTACACGGCCCCGCGACCGGCTCGCCCATCCCGCGCCGGGCGAATGATACGCGAAACCACCCCGTGGCCGCAGGGGAAACCGGCGCCCTCGTGACCGCGCCAGATCGCGCCGTTTTATGGTCAAACTGAGGCCGGCGCGCCCGCAGAACCGTCAATTGGCCCTCCGTCCCGGCGCCTGGCCGGCGACCCGGGTGGTGAAATAGGTGTTGATCGCCTGGGCGATCGATTCGGTCACCCGGCTGCGCCAGGCCTCCGACATCAGAAGCTTGAGGTCCTTCGGGTTCGACACGTAGCCGAGCTCGACCAGCACCGAGGGTACGTCGGGCGCCTTGAGCACGCGGAAGCCGGCGGACTTGATCGGCTTCTTGTGCAGGCGCGCCGCGGTCTTGAGCTCGCCCACCAGGGTGCGGGCGAATTGCGCCGAGAAGTTCTTGGTCTCGCGCTGGGCGAGGTCGATCAGGATGTCGGCGACCTCGTTCGGCTCGACGGACAGGTCGACGCCGGCAATCACGTCGGCCCGGTTCTCGGCCTCGGCGAGACGCGCGGCCTCGGCGTCGGTCGCATCCTCGGAGAGCGTGTAGACGGTCGCGCCGCGGGTCTCGCCGTCGTTGCGGGCGAGCGCGTCGGCGTGGATCGAGATGAACAGCGCGGCCTCCTGGGAGCGCGCGATGCGCACCCGCTCGGCGAGCGGGATGAAGCGGTCGTCGGTGCGGGTCATGTGCACCCGGTACTTGCCGGTCTTCTCCAGGCGCTCGCGCAGGGCGAGGGCGAAATCGAGCACCATGGCCTTCTCCATCTCGCCGCTCGCCGCGATGGTGCCGGTGTCCGGCCCGCCATGGCCGGGATCGAGCACCACCACGGGCCGGGAATCGTCGGAGCGCCTGGCGGGCTCGCGCTGCACGGTCTCGGGCGGCCGCCGCTGGCGTGTCTCGAGGGCGAGGTTGCGCATGAAGCTGTCGCGGTCGGTGGCGACGAGATCGAGCACCAGCCGCGCCGGCTGGTTGTCGATCGGGTCGAGGACGAAGGCCTTGTCGATGCGCACCGGAGCGCTGGTGTCGATCACGACGCGCGAGCCGCCCTGCATCACCAGGCCGTAACGGAAGGCCTTGACGAGACCGCGGCCGCCCTCGCCCGCCTTGGGCGGCAGGCTGAAGGTGACCTGCGGCAGGTCGAGCACCACCCGGTAGGGGTCCGCGAGGGTGAAGGCGGTCAGCGGGAGGGTGCGGCTCAGGTCGATGACCAGCCGGGTGCGCGCCGAATCGCCGCCCAGCCGCGCGTCGGTCGCGACCGGGAACCGGTCGTCGGCCGGCGCGCCGGTGCGCGCCACCTGCGCGCGCTCGGCCGCCCCCGCGGTAGCGAGGCCCGCGAGAACGAAGCCGCACAGCAGCGCCAGACAGCCGGTCGCTCGCGAGGTCACGTGGCTCCTCGTTCGTCACGCCTGCTTACTCCAATAGGCGCGCATGGTTAACCGCGCTTTAACCGGATGGCTCCGAATCGCCAGGTCGTGTTGCGCACGCGCGACGCGGCCCAGACGCGGCGGCGAATCCCTGCACACGCAAGGGGATGGAGACGCCCGCGGCTTGCCAATGCGCGCCCGCGGCCGTAAGAAGGACGCGTTGACGGTTGCGTATCCGGATTTGCCGCGTTCGGGCATCCGGCCGGCCTGCCCGAGTGGTTCCGAGGGGAACCCGCCGGGCAGGCAGTCCGCGGCTACCTCCGCCCGTGGCCCCGCGCCACGCGAGGACTGGCCGCCGCCGATGCCCTTGTGAAGGACACTCCGGGAATGGCGCCTGGGACTTCCAGGCACATGCCGTCGGCATGCTGAGAAACCACGGCGACGCGCAAGCGGTGCCGTTCCGTCCAGGTTGAGGGTCATGCTCCAGGCGAAGAACGCGGATCAGCCGCGTCGCCAGCACGAGCAGAACGGAGATCCGTACGGCCGCCTCCCCGCGGTCGTCCGCTTCCATTCGGCAGCCCGCAACTTCGTTTTCAACCCGCTGTCCGGCGCGCCGCTCGCGCCGCCCCCTGCCGCGCGTCGTGCGGCAGCGGCCGGTCGCGGCGTGGCCCGCCCTCAAGAGACCATTCAATGGCAAACAAGATGCTCATCGACACGACTCACCCGGAGGAGACCCGGGTCGTGGTCGTGCGCGGCAACCGGGTCGAGGAGTTCGATTTCGAATCGGCCAGCCGCAAGCAGCTGCGCGGCAACATCTATCTCGCCAAGGTCACGCGCGTAGAGCCTTCGCTGCAGGCCGCCTTCGTCGACTATGGCGGCAACCGGCACGGCTTTCTCGCCTTCAGCGAGATCCATCCGGACTACTATCAGATCCCGGTCGCCGACCGGCAGGCGCTGATCGCCGAGGAGGAGCGCGCCCATCGCGACGCCGAGGCGGAGCTCGATCGGCGCTCGTCGCGCCGCTCGCGCCACAAGGCGCAGGGCGCGAGAGGCAACGCCCGCAAGAGCCAGGACCTGCAGCCCGCCGCGGAGGCGAGCGAGAGCGCCGAGGCCATGGCCGAAGCCGAAGCTGCCGCGGAACCGGACGTCGAGGCGCGCGCGCCGGGCGAAGCCGGCGAGGCCGAGCTGGAGACGTCGGCCGGCGAGGAGACGAACCGCGCCGACGATAACGGCGACGATGATGACGGCGAGGACGACAACGGCGAGGACACGAACCGCGAGAATGAGCGCGATGACGAGGACGTCGAAGCTGAGTCCGAGGACGCGAACGGGGCCGACGAGGCCGCGGACGCGGCGGTGGCCGCGGCCGACGACAACGGCGCGGCGGCGCGGCGCGAGAACGGCGACGAGGAGGCCGGCGAGGAAGAGGTGATCGAGTCGGTCGGCGGCGCCGACGCGCTCGAGGAGGTGCAGGAGCGCATGCCGCGCCTGCGCCGCCAGTACAAGATCCAGGAGGTGATCAAGCGCCGGCAGATCATGCTGGTGCAGGTCGTCAAGGAGGAACGCGGCACCAAGGGCGCGGCGCTCACCACCTACCTCTCGCTCGCCGGGCGCTACTCGGTGCTGATGCCGAATACCGCGCGCGGCGGCGGCATCAGCCGCAAGATCACCCAGCCGACCGACCGCAAGCGGCTCAAGGAGGTCGCGCAGGAGCTGGAGGTGCCGGAGGGCATGGGCGTGATCCTGCGCACCGCCGGCGCCAGCCGCACCAAGACCGAGATCAAGCGCGATTTCGAGTACCTGCTGCGGCTGTGGGAGAGCGTGCGCGACCTCACCCTCAAGTCCACGGCCCCGGCCCTGGTCTACGAGGAAGGCTCGCTGATCAAGCGCTCGATCCGCGACCTCTACTCCAAGGACATCGACGAGATCCTGGTGGCGGGCGACGAGGGCCACAAGGAGGCGCGCGACTTCATGCGCATGCTCATGCCGAGCCATGCGAAGAACGTGAAGCTCTACAAGGATCCGCAGCCGGTCTTCAGCCGCTACGGCGTGGAGAGCCAGCTCGACGCCATGTTCACGCCCGTGATGCAGCTGCGCTCGGGCGGCTACATCGTGCTCAACCAGGCCGAGGCGCTGGTCGCGATCGACGTGAACTCCGG
>PQAH01000107.1 GCA_003105195.1 Bradyrhizobiaceae bacterium | reverse complement strand
GCGCGGGGCCGCCGTCGCGCCGCGGGCCCGTGAAGGCGCGGATCGCGCGGGCGTTGTGCGCGAGGGCGCTGAGATCGATGTGCGCGGCGGTGGGCCGAATCACGACGCTGGGCCGCGCTCCAGGTTCTCGAAGCGCGTGTACTCCCGGATGAACGCGAGGCGCACGGTGCCGGTGGGGCCGTTGCGCTGCTTCGCGATGATGAGCTCCGCCACGCCCTGGTTCTCCTCCGTCGCCTCGTACATGTCTTCGCGGAAGATCATGACGACGACGTCGGCGTCCTGCTCGAGCGCGCCGGATTCGCGCAGGTCGGAGAGCTGCGGGCGCTTGTTGGGCCGCTGCTCGGGCGCGCGGCTCAGCTGCGACAGCACGACGACGGGAACGCCGAGCTCCTTGGCGAGGCCCTTCAGCCCGCGCGAGATCGACGCGAGCTCGGTCACGCGGTTCTCGAAGCGGCCCCGGCCCTGCATGAGCTGGATGTAGTCGATGATGATGAGGTCGAGGCCGTGCTCGGCCTTGAGCCGGCGCGCCTTGGCGCGCATCTCGAGCACGCCGATGGCGGCGGAGTCGTCGATGAAGATGCGCGCGCTCCCGAGGACCTCCATCGCGTGGGTGAGCTTCGGGAAGTCGCGCTCGCCCAGGAACCCGGTGCGCAGGCGGTGGGCGTCGATGCCGGCCTCGGACGTGAGCATGCGGAGGAACAGCTGCTCCTTCGACATCTCGAGGCTGAAGAAGCCCACCGTCATGTTCGTCTTCGTGCCGACGTGCTGGGCGATGTTCAGCACGAGGCTCGTCTTCCCCATCGAGGGCCGCGCCGCGACGATGACGAGGTCCGACGGCTGCAGGCCGGCCAGCATCTCGTCGAGCTCGAGGAATCCCGTCGGCACGCCCGTGACGAGCTGCTTGCGCGCGTGGGCCTGCTCGACCACCGCGAAGCTCGCGTTGGCGAGCTCCCGCATCGACACGAAGCCGCGGTGGATCGACCCTTCGGCAATCGCGAAGATCTCGCGTTCGGCCTCGTCGATGATCACCCCGGGATCGTCCTCGGCCTGGTAGGCGCTGGCGAGCACCCGGTTGGCCGACTGGATCAGGCTGCGCAGCGACGACTTCTCCTTGACGATGCGCGCGTAGTCGGCGATGTTGACGCCGCGCGGGAGGCCGTCGACGAGCGACGCGATGTAGGCGGGGCCGCCGACCGGATCGAGATCGCCGCTCCGGGCCAGCTCGTCCTTGACGGTGATGAAGTCGATCGCCTGGCCGCGCTCGGCGAGGTCGATCATCTTCGCGAAGATCCGGCGGTGGGCGTCGCGGAAGAAGTCGCCGTCCTTGACGAACTCGACGGCACGGTGGATGGCCTCGGCGTCGAGGAGAATGGCGCCGAGCACCGCGCGCTCGGCCTCGAGGTTGTGCGGCAGCGGGCGATCGACGGCGGGATCGGCCATGGGTGCCTCACTCAGGCGAGAGAGTCAAGGCGAGAGGCGAGACGGGAGCATAGCACGAGGCGGGAGCCGGAAGGTCCATCCCTCCCGCCTCCCGCCTGTTCCCTCTCGCCTATTCCTGAACCGCCTCCTCGAGGGGCGTGACCTTCACCGGGACGTGGGCGACGACGTCGCGGTGCAGCTTGATCGCCACGCTGAACTCGCCGAGGTGCTTGATCGGCTCGGCCAGCTGGATCTTGCGCTTGTCGATCTCGAACCCCTTGGCGGCCAGTTCGTCGGCGATGTCGGCCGCGGTGACCGAGCCGTACAGGGTCTCGTGCTCCCCGACCCGCCGCGCCAGGACGCACTCGGCCTGGGACAGGCGGACCGCCAGCGCCTCGGCGCCGGCCTTCTCGGCGGCCTCGGCCGCGTCGGCGATCTTCCGCTGGCGCTCGACCACCTTCAGGTTGCCCGGCGTCGCCGGCAGGGCCAGCTTGCGCGGCAGCAGGTAGTTGCGGGCATAACCATCGGCGACCTTCACAACGTCGCCGCGGCGGCCCAGGTTCTCCACGTGATCACGAAGAATGACTTCCATGGCGGTCCACCTAGTCCGTCGAGTAAGGCAGCAGCGCGAGCTGGCGCGCCCGCATGATCGCCGTCTGCAGCTTGCGCTGGTGCATCGCGCACACGCCCGAAATGCGCCGCGGCAGGATCTTCGCGCGCTCCGGCACGAAGGGCAGCAGCATCTTGGCGTCCTTGTAGTCGATGTAGTCCACCTTGTCCGCGCAGAACTTGCATACCTTGCGGCGGCGGAACATGCCGCGCCGCGGGCCGCCCTTCTCGCCGCTCCGCCCGTTGCCGCGCGCCTTCGATCCCGATCCGCCCCGTCCGCGTCTCTCTTCAGCCATCGCTACACCTCCGCCCGGTCGGCCTGATCGTCGTCCCCGCCCTCGTCGTCCGCCCGGCGCGACCGCCCGCCGACGGGCAGCCCGCGCGCGATGCGGCGCTGGGTCTCCGCTTCGCGGCGCGCGCGCGTCCGCTCGGCGAGGCGCAGCTCCTCGTCCACGCGGACGCAGAGGTGCCTGATGACGTTGTCGATGACCTTCAGGCGGCGATCCAGCTCTTTCGTCAGCTCGCCGCTGCCCTTGAAGACCTCGAGGACGTAGGTGCCCTCGCGGTGCTTGCCGATGCGGAACGCCAGCTTGCGGCGCCCCCAGTTCTCCGTCCGCACCAGCTCGCCCTGGTACCGCGCAATGATCGACTCGATCTGCGCGTGCAGATCGGTGATCTCCTGCTCGGTCGCGTCGGGCGACAGGATGTAGACGAGCTCGTACTGTCTGGCTTGACTCATGCGTGCTCCTTCTGGACATCAACGGCCACCGCGCAACCGCGGTGGCAAGGAGTCAGGAGGACGATTCCTCCGCTCGGTTGTGCCGGTTCATGGCCGCCTCGATGCCCTCCGCGAGGAACGTCTCCACCGCGTCGGC
>PQAH01000106.1 GCA_003105195.1 Bradyrhizobiaceae bacterium | reverse complement strand
GGCGGCGCCTGCGCGCCCGCCTGGTCGACCTCGAGCTCTTCTACGAACGGGACGGGACGCTGCGCAACGAGCGCGCCGACGACGAGGCCGAGGCGACGCTCGCCCGCCGCGCCTGCGCAACGGCCGCCGGCCGAGCTTCGGGCCTCGTCCGGGCAGCCGAGGCGAGCCGGATCAAAGACTTGCCGCCGACGCCCGTTCGCGAGGCGGAGGACGCGGAGGATCCCGTCCCGCCGATCGAGCGGGCACGCGCGGCCGCCCGCGCCGGGATCGAGGCGCATCTTGCGAGCCTCGGCCCCTACGAGATGCAGGAGCTGAGCGCGGCCCTGCTCCAGGCCATGGGCTATGTCACGCACGTCTCGCCGCCCGGCCCCGACGGCGGCACCGACATCCTCGCCCTGCCGGACGCGCTCGGCGCCGGCACGCCGCACATCCGCGCGCAGGTGAAGCACCGCACCGCGCGCGCAAGGCGCGAGGAGATCGCGGCGCTCCGCGGCATCCTCGATCCCGCCCGCGAGACCGGCCTCTTCATCTCCACCGGCGGCTTCACCTGCCCCGCCCGCGACGAGGCGCGCCGCCACGGCGCCCCGGTCACGCTCATGGATCGCGATGACTTCGTGGCCCAGTGGATCCGCCACTCGGCCGATCTGCCGGAACCCGCACGCGCAAGACTGCGCTTCGTGCCGGTCTGGTTCCTCGACACCAGAGCGTGCCTGAGCCGCGCTGCGGCGTAACGCAGCGCCGGCCCCGCCGCGCGCCTGTCCGGTGCGTCACGCGCTTCGCGCCGATGCACCCTCCGCCGTCCCTTAACGCCGATTCACCCTGTCGCCGAAGGGAAACTTAACGGCCCGCTGGTATGGGCTGCGGCGCGAGACGGAGTTCGACGTGTCGGTGACGGGTTCCGATGAGACGGGTATCGCTCCCCCGCGCGCGCTCGCGCGCGTGAAGGCGTTTCTCGCCGACGGCAGCGACCATTCGCTCGCCCGGCGCATGGCCGGCACCGCCTTCCTGATCCGCGTCGCCAGCGCCGCCATCGCCTATCTCTCGCAGGTGCTGCTCGCGCGCTGGATGGGCGCCTCCGAGTTCGGCGTCTATGTCTATGTCTGGACCTGGGTGCTGCTGATCGGCGGCCTCGGCGACATCGGCCTCTCGCTCGCGGCCCAGCGCTTCATTCCCGAATATGCCGGCCGCCAGGCGCTCGCGCACCTGCGCGGCTTCCTTGCCGGCAGCCGCTGGCTCGCCCTCGGCGTCGCCACCGCGCTTGCCGCCGTCGCGGCGCTCGGCGTCACGGCGCTCGCGCCGTGGCTCGACCGCGCCGTGACGGTGCCGCTCTACATCGCCTGCGCCTCGCTGCCCTTCTACGCGCTGACCGGCGTGCAGGACGGCATCGCCCGCTCCTACAACTGGACCAACCTCGCTCTGCTGCCGCCCTTCGTGGTGCGGCCGCTCTTGATGATCGCGCTCATGGGCGCCGGCGTCGCGCTCGGCCTGCGCGTCGACGCGGTCACCGCCATCCTCGCCGCGGTGGCCGCGACCTGGCTCACCGGCCTCGGCCAGCTCCTCGCGATCAACCGCCGCCTCCGCCGCGAGGTCGCGCCCGGCCCCCGCGAATACGCGCCGCGCACCTGGCTCGCCACCTCGTTCCCGATCTTCATGGTCGAGGGCTTCTATCTGCTGCTCACCAACACCGACATCCTGGTGCTGCAGCAGTTCGGCGCACCCGACCAGGTGGCCGTCTACTATGCGGCGACCAAGACGCTCTCGCTCGTCGCCTTCGTCTCCTTCTCGGTCGCCGCCGCGACCGCCCACCGGTTCACCGAGTACCATGTCGCGGGCGACCGCGAGCGCCTCGCCGCCTTCGTGCGCCAGGCGGTGCGCTGGACCTTCTGGCCCTCGCTCGCCGCCACGCTGGTGATGCTCGCGCTCGGCAAGCCGTTCCTCTGGTTGTTCGGCCCGCGCTTCGTGGAAGGCTATCCCGTGATGTTCGTGTTCGCGCTCGGCCTGCTCGCGCGCGCAGCGGTCGGCCCGGTCGAGCGCGTGCTCAACATGCTGGGCGAGCAGCGCATCTGCGCCGCGATCTATGCCGGCGCCTTCGCGCTCAGCCTCGTCCTCTGTCTCGTGCTGATTCCGCGGCTCGGCCCGATGGGCGCGGCGCTCGCCACCGCGACCGCGCTGGTGACCGAGTCGGTCGTGCTGTTCTGGGTCACGCGCCGGCGTCTCGGCCTTCGCATGCTGGCATGGGGACGCCCGTGAGCCGCCCGTTCTCCCATGCCCTCGATGCGCCGCGGCCCTCGCGCGGCATCGCCATGCCGCATGTACGCCGCGACCTGGCGCTCTCGGTGCGCAGCGAATGGCTGCCCTTCGCCGGGCTCGCTCCCGTCACCGACGCCTGGCGCGCGCTCGCCGCGCGCGCGCTCGAGCCGAACGTGTTCTACGGCCCGGCTTTCGCGCTGCCCGCGGCGACCGCCTTCGGCAAGGACACCGGCGCGCTGCTGGTGTGGAGCCGCACCGGTGCGCGGCGCCTGATCGGCTTCTGGCCGGTGGTCGCGACGCGCCGGCGCTGGGGCGTGCCGCTGCCCGTGCTGGTCGGCTGGACCCATCCCTACGCGCCGCTCGGCACGCCGCTGGTCGATGCCGACCAGGCCGAGCTCGCGCTCGAGGCGCTGCTCGCCCATGTGCGCGCCGATCCGACTCTGCCGAAGCTGCTGCTGGTGCCGCAGCTGCCCGACGGACCCGTCGCCGCGCGGCTCGCCGAGGCGGTCGTGCGGCACGGCGGGCGCAGCGCCGATTTCGACGTCCATGCGCGCGCTTTGCTCGCCCCGACGGACGACCGCGCCGGCTATCTCGACCGCGCCGTCGGCCGCAAGAAGGCGAAGGAGCTCAAGCGCCTGCGTCGCCGCCTCGACGAGGCCGGGCCGGTGCGCCTGGTCACGGCGCACGAGCCCGCCGAGGTCGCGGGCGCGCTCGGCGCCTTCTTCCGGCTCGAGTCCCAGGGCTGGAAGGGCCGCGCCGGCACTGCGGCCGTGCAGCACAAGGAAGCCTGGACCTTCATGCAGAGCGCGCTCGCCGGCCTCGCCGCGACCCGCGACGTCCGCATCGACCGCCTGCTGCGCGGGGAGGAGACGCTCGCGGCGGCGATCACGCTGAAGCAGCGCGACACGTCCTGGTTCTGGAAGATCGCCTATGACGAGGACGCGGCGCGCTTCTCGCCCGGTGTGCAGCTCACGCTGGAGGTGACCGAAGCGCTGCTCGCCGACGCCGCGCTGGCGCGGGTCGATTCCTGCGCTGTCGCGGATCATCCCATGATCGACCACCTCTGGCGCGAGCGCCTGCCGCTCGCCGACCGGCTGGTCGCGCCCGACGCCGCGGCATCGGTGCTCTTCGGTTTCGCCCGCCAGCTCGAGTCCGCGCGCCGCACCGCCGTTGCCGGCGCCCGACGCCTGCGCGCGCTGCTGCCCTGAGTCCTACCCCTTCTCGCGCAGGTGCCGCCGGATGATCTTGCCGGTGGTGGTCATGGGCATCTGATCGATGAAGGCAACCTCGCGCGGATATTCGTGCGCCGAGAGCCGCGTCTTCACGAAGTCCTGGATCTCGACGGCGAGCGCGTCCGAGGGCGCACGCCCCGCCTTGAGCACGATGAAGGCCTTCACGATCTCGGTGCGCACCGGGTCCGGCTTGCCGACCACGGCCGCGAGCGCCACCGCCGGATGCTTGATCAGGCAGTCCTCGATCTCGGTCGGCCCGATCCGGTAGCCCGCCGAGGTGATCACGTCGTCGTCGCGTCCGACGAAGGTGACGTACCCGTCCGCGTCGACGACGCCCTGGTCCCCGGTGGTCATCCAGTCGCCGATGAACTTGGCCTTGGTGGCGTCGGGCCGCCCCCAGTATTCGAGGAACATCACGGGATTGGGCCGCTTGACCGCGATCTGGCCGATCTCGCCCGGCGCCGCGGGCGTGCCGTCGGCGCGGATCACGGCCACGATGTGCCCGGGCACCGGCTTGCCGATGGCGCCCGGGCGCGACACGCCCATCATGGCGCAGGAGGCGAGCACCAGGTTGCACTCGGTCTGGCCGTAGAACTCGTTGATGGTGAGCCCGAGCGCCGCGCGGCCCCATTCCAGCGTCTCGGCCCCGAGCGACTCGCCGCCGGAGCCGACCGTGCGCAGGTCGATCGCGTGCCGGCCGCGCGGGCCCGGCACGCTGCGCAGCATGCGCAGCGCGGTCGGCGGGATGAAGGCGTTGCGCACGCCGGTGCGCGCCATCAGGGCGAAGGCCTCCTCGGCGTCGAACTTCTCGAACCGCTTCGCCACCACGGGCACGCCGTGATGCAGGCTCGGCAACAGGCAGTCGAGCAGGCCGCCCGCCCAGGCCCAGTCGGCCGGCGTCCAGAAGCGATCGCCCGGCTGCGGGAAGAAATCGTGCGGCATCTCGATGCCGGGCAGGTGGCCGAGCAGCACGCGATGGCCGTGCAGCGCGCCCTTCGGCTGCCCGGTGGTGCCGGAGGTGTAGATCATCAGCGCGGGGTCGTCGGGCGCGGTCGCGACCGGCGTGAACGCGTCCGCGGCGCGCGCGATCGTCTCGTGGAAGCCGTCGGCTCCGTCGCCGGGTCCGTCGATCGAGAGCACGCAGGCGAGCTTCGGCACCGCGTCGCGGGCGCCTGCATATTTCGCGAGGCCCTGGGCATTGGTGATCAGCGCGCTCGCGCCGGAGTTCTGCAGCCGGTAGGCGAGCGCGTCCGCGCCGAACAGGATCGCGAGCGGCAACGCCACGGCGCCGAGCTTGTAGATCGCGATATGGCTCGCCGCGGCCTCCGGCGTCTGCGGCAGCAGGATCGCGACCCGGTCGCCGCGCGCGATGCCATGCGCGCGCAAGGCATTGGCGAGCCGGTTCGAGGTCTCGCGCAGCCAGCCGTAGCTGATCTCCTCGGTGCCGCCGTCGGGGCGCACATGCAGGATCGCGAGCCGGCCCGGATCGGCGGCGGCCCAGCGGTCGCACACGTCGGTGCCGATGTTGTAGCGCGCCGGAATCGGCCAGCGGAACTGGGCGTAGAGCGCGTCGTAGTCGCGGATCTGTGGCAGCATTCTCGGGGTCCCGGCGCACGAGACCCTAGTCAGACGCGGCGGCGCGGTCCAGTGCGCGCGGGCGCGGATTGCCCACTCGAAAGGCGGCCATACATCCGCGCATCGCGATGGCCGGGGCGCGAAAATTCTGCAGAATGCGCCGGCCATCATGCTGACGCGGCGTCACGCGAGGTCGACCATGAGCCAGCCGATCCATATCCGCATGGGGGGCTACGGCCCCGCCACCACCTGCTTCAGCCTCGCGCTGAAGCGGATCGGCGAGCGGCTCGCGACCGAATTCGGCGACCGCGTCGCCATCAAGTATGTCTGGAACATCATGGACTTCGGCTACCGCGCCGAGGACATCCTGTGGCTGGTCGAATCGGGCGTGCTGACGCTCGGCTACCAGTCGAGCAGCTACCTGACCGACCGCATTCCCGAGCTCGGCATCGTCGACCTGCCCTTCGTGTTCTCGCAGAAGGACGCGGCGCGCGCCGCCATGGACGGCGCCCTCGGCGCGACGCTCGCGCGGGCGATCGAGGCGCGCAGCGGCTTTGCGATCCTCGGCTGGTTCGAGAACGGCTTCCGCCACGTCTCCAACCGCCTGCGCCCGGTGCGGGCACCCGCCGACCTCGCCGGCATGCGCATCCGCGTGCTGCCGAGCCGCATCCAGGCGCGCACCTTCGAGCTGCTCGGCGCCGAGCCGCTGCGCTGGGACTTGACCGAGGCGCTCGCCGCCATCGCGGCCGGCACCATCGACGCCCAGGAGAACCCGCTCGCCAACACCGTGACCTACGGCGCGCACAAGTTCCACCGTTTCCATACCCTCACCAACCACTTCTACGTCTCGCGCCCGGTGTTCCTGAATCGCCCGGCCTTCGACGCCTGGCCCGAGGACCTGAAGGCTGCCATGCGTGCCGCCGTCGCCGAGGCGGTCGCTTATCAGCGCGACCTCGCGATCGCCGAGGAGCAGGAGGCCCGCCGCGCCATCGAGCGCGAGGGCTGCGAGATCGTCGAGCTCACCCCCGACGAGCACGCCGCCTTCGCGGCCGCCGTGCGCCCCCTCTACGAGGAGGCGCGCCGGAGCTACGAGAAGAAGCTGTTCGATCTGCTGCCGAGCTTGGCTTCGTAGGGCGCAATAGCGAAGCGTATTGCGCCAGCGGAGCCACAGCCGGCGCAATACGCCGCTGCGCGGCTATTGCGCCCTACGAGCTACCCCCGCTTCTCGTCGGGCGCGGCGAGGATCAGGGTCCAGAACACCTTGTACTTGGAGTTCGGCGCGTAGATCGCGGCGATGCCCATGCGGGTGACGTTGCGGTTGAGCATGTTGGCCTTGTGCGGCGGGGAATCGCGCCAGCCCGAGAAGGCTTCGGCGAGCGTGTGGTAGCCGGCCGAGACGTTCTCGACCGCGACCTTGGCGTCGTAGCCGCCGCGCCGGAGCCGTTCCTGGAACGGGCGGCCGAGATTGTGCTCGAGCCTGTTCTTCTCGACCATCGCCCGCGTGTGCTCGTGGGCGAGCCGCATCAGCTCGGCGTCGACCGCCACCGGGCCGAGGCCGTTGTTCTGGCGATAGCCCGAGATCATCGACTGCGCGACATTGGCGTCGAGCTCGGCGCCCGGCTGTGCCAGGCTGCGGTAGAAGGCCGGCTGCGAGGGCGGCGGCTTGTCGCCCGCGCAGGCGCCGAGCAGCGCCGCGCAGCCGAGTGCCGCGAGCCGCATCATGCGGCCGATCCTGGGTGTCGCGCGTGTCATGAATCGTCCCGTCCCGTCGGCCCGATATGGCGCGGAGAATCGTGACCGAAACGTGAAGCGCGCGCGGCTTCCGTGGTCGGGGGAAACACGAGGGCACCCCGGCCGATCTCCCCCGGGACCGGATTCTGCTTTTCTGCCAGTCCCTTGGCGTGGCGCGCCCGGGCTCGGCCCACGGTTGCCGCGGGCGGGCTCGTGCCGCTCGCGCTCGCCTACGACGCCATTCAGGGCCCCGACGCCGAGGTGAAGGCGGCCTTCGCGCGCTACGAGCAGGCGCTGGTCGCAAACGACGTCGGCACCCTCGACGATCTGTTCCGCGCCGACCCGCGCACCGTCCGCTACGGCGTGACCGAGAACCTCTACGGCTACGACGAGATCAAGGCGTTCCGCGCGGCGCGCTCGCCGGTGGCGCTCGGGCGCACGCTGGAGAAGACCGTGATCACCACCTACGGCCGCGATGTCGCGGCCGCCTCCACGCTCCACCATCGTCCTTCCGCCGCCGGGAGCATCGGCCGGCAGATGCAGACCTGGGTGCGCTTTCCCGAGGGTTGGCGCGTGGTCGCGGCGCATGTCAGCCTGATGGACGTGCCGAAGGCCTGACATGCCGCAGCGCCGGCGGACACGCCGGATTGGCGCGGGACCCGCCGCCGTGACGCGATTTTCCGTTGTGTCCGGTGCGGGTTCGGCTATCTCTTGGTGCCGAGGGGAAGGACATGTTCACGACGCCGCGCCTCGTCGCGATCGCGCTCTGTGCCGCGCTCAATTTCGCGATCGGCATCATCGTCTATCTGGTGAAGCTGCCGATCTATCTCGACTCGGTCGGCACCATCTTGTGCGCGCTCCTGCTGTTTCCCGACCGTCGGGCCGCGCTCGTCTGCGCGTTCCTCGCGGGCTTCCTCGGCGTGCTGCTCAGCGCCTTCATCAACCCGTTCCTGCCCTGGTTCACGCCGACCGTGCTCGGCATCGCGTTGGTCTCGGCCCTGCTCACGGCACGCGCGACGCCGACCTTCCGGGCGAGCCCGGTCGGCGCCGCCTTCGTCGCCAGCGTGGTCGGCTACGGCATCCTCACGGGCCTCGTCGCCGCGGTCGTCTCGGCGCCGATCGTGGTCTATCTCTTCGGCGGCGTCACCGGCTCGGGCTCGGCCTTCCTGGTCGCCTTCTTCCTCAAGACCGGCCAGCAGCTGATGACCTCGGCCCTGCTCACGGGCCTCACCGCAGAGCCGATCGACAAGACCTTGCAGGTGCTGCTCGCCGCCTTGCTCTACCGCGCGACGCCGCAGGAGTTCATCGACCTGCTGCGGCGCTCCGGCCGGCCGGCGACCGTCTAGATGACGCCGAACGGCGCCGTGTTGTTCGCGCTGCTGGTGATCGTCGCGGCCGCGCTGACCCGCAGCCTGTCCGGCCTCTCGCTGCTGCTCGGACTGGTCGTGCTGTTCGGCGCCGTCGGCCTCGGTGCGCGGCTCTTGCGCGCGCTCGCCTGGTCGGCCGCGATCGTCGCGCCGCTCGCAGCCTTCATGGGACTGGTTTGGGTCGTGGTGGTCGGCCGCGCGCCGGACGAGATCGCGGCGGGCCTGCCCGGAAGCCGCACGGCGGCCGCGCTCTATGTCGCGAGCGTCTGCCTGCGCCTCTTCATCATGGCGGCGGTGCTGCAGATCGCGGCAATGCGCTTCGCCGACTTGACGCCGCTGCAGTTCATGCGCCGCGTCGCGGCGCCGCTGACCGCCCGGAAGCTCGTGATCCTCACGCTCTCGCTGGTCGAGACCATCCTGCAGGCGGTCGACCGCGCCCGCACCGCGCTGATCGTGGCCGGTCTGATCACGCGGCGCCTCTCGCTCGCCAACCTGAGCAACGGCTGGATCCTGGTGCAGACCGTCTGGCTCACCACCGTCACGATCGCGCTCGGCCGCGTGCGCGACAAGTGGCCGGCCGAGGATTCCCTGGCGCTGCTCGAGGCCGCGCTGCGCCAGCCCGCGCCGCATCGCCTCGCCGCCGCGGACTGGGCCTGGCTCGCCCTGGCGCTCGCGGGCGCGGCCGCGGGGCTCGCCTGATGGCGCGTGTCTTCATCGCGGGCCCGAACTTCTCGGGCCGCAGCGCCCTGTTGAAGGCGCGGCTCGGTCGGCCGGGCTTCTTCGTCGGGCCCTATGCGGAGGCGGCCCTCTCCGGGCTCGCCAGCACGGTCGCCGACGAGGTCGCGATCTACCGCGACGCGAGCACGACGCATACGGCCTTCGCGCCGCTCGACTTCGCGGGCCTTTCACGGCGCAAGCCGCCGACGCTCTCGGGCGGCGAGCAGGTGCTGCTGGCGCTGCACTGCTTCTCGCAGTCGCGCTACCGCGCCATCGGCCTCGATACCGCGCTCGAGCAGCTCGACCCCGCCCATGGTGCGGCCGCGCTCGCGTTCCTTTCGCGCGGCGACTTCGACGCGCTGCTGATCGACAACCGGATCGCGCTGCCGCCCGGCTGGAGCGAGATCGCGGCCACCGAGGCCTCGAACGCCTTCGCCTGCGACCCGGGCGCGGCCGTGGCGGATCTCGCCCCGCGCGCCGCCCCGGCGATCGCGATCCACGGCCTCTCGTTCCGCTACCGCGCCGGCAATGAGATCTTCCGCGGCTTCGACCTCGCGCTTGCGCCCGGCCGGGTCTATCGCCTGCTCGGCCCCAACGGCGCGGGCAAGTCGACGCTGTTCAAGCTGCTCGCCGGCGTGCTCGCGCCGGACGCCGGCACGGTCACGCTCGACGCCGCGCCCTATGCGCCCTGGCGCAGCGGCAACCGCGTGTTCGCGCTCGCGACCCAGAACCCGGACCACCAGTGGTGCGGCGCGACGCTCGCGGAGGATCTCGCGCGCCGGCGCGCGGCGCTGCGGCGGCTCGGCGTCGGCCCCCTGCCCGACGACGACACCCTCGCCGCGCTGGCGGCGCGGCTCGGCGTCGGCAATTTCGACCAGCATCTCTACGAGCTGCCGCTCGCGGCGCGCAAGCGGCTGAGCTGGCTCTGGCCGTTCGCGGGCGTGATGCCCTGGCTGATGCTCGACGAGCCGAGCATCGGCCAGGACCGCGCCACCCGCGCCGCGCTCGCCGCCGCGCTCCAGCGCCTGTGCGGGCTCGGCTACGGCGTCGTGGTCGTCACCCACGACGACGGCTTCGCCGGCCTGATGCCCCACGCGGTGCTGCGCATCGCGGAGAAGACGGTCCACGTCACCGGGAGCTGACGCGTCACGCCGCGCGGGCGGCCTTGGCGCGGCTGAGCGAGACCAGGGTGCGGAAGGCCTCGATGGTCGCCGAAGGGTCCGCGACGCCGCGGCCCGCGATGTCGTAGGCGGTGCCGTGGGCCGGCGTCGCGATCGGCACCGGCAGGCCGCCGAGGATGGTCACGCCGCGCTCGAAGCCGAGCAGCTTCAGCGCGATCTGGCCCTGGTCGTGATACATGCTGACCACCACGTCGTAGTCGCCGCGGCGCGCGCGCAGCCAGATCGTGTCGGCCGGGAATGGCCCTTCGACCGCGATGCCGCGCGCCCGCGCCTCCTCGACGGCCGGCGCGATCGTGTCGATCTCCTCGCGGCCGAACACGCCGCCCTCGCCGGCATGCGGGTTGAGGCCGGCGACCGCGATGCGCGGGCGCGCGACGCCGGCGCCCTCGAGCGTCGCCTCGGTCGCCGCGATCGCGGCCAGGATACGCTCGCGCGTCAGCATGTCGGCGACCGCGCGCAGCGGCTCGTGCGAGGTGACGCGCGCGTTCCAGAGATGGTCGAGCTTGTTGTACTCGCTCGCCCCGCCGGTCCAGCCGAGCACGTCGGCGGCCCAGCGGATCTCGTCCGGATAGGGATTGCCGGCCTTCTTCAGGGCGAGCTTGTTGAAGGGCGTGAACATCACGCCGTCGAGGCGGCCCGCCTTGGCGAGGCCGAGCGCCTCGCGGAAGTTGCGCATCGCGAAGGCGCCGCCCGCCGCCGAGGCTTCGCCGACCGCGATCTCGCGCGGATCGAGATGGCCGAGGTCGACGAAGACCGGCGCGCCGGGCGCCGCGCGGTGCACCTCGCCGAGCCCGACCACCGGGATTTCGACCGCGACCCCGGCCGCTGCCTCGCCGGCCGCCAGCACGCGGCGATCGCCGATCACGGCCACGGCGGCCATCGCCATCAGGTCGGCGCGGGCGACGAGCCTCGCCAGCAGCTCCGGGCTGATGCCGGCGGGGTCGCCCATCGCGATGCCGATGCGCGGACTCGTGGTCATGGGCGTCTCCGAGGGTGTTGGCCCAGGAAATGGCATATTGCATTCAATTCGGGATTGGAACAGTCTTTCCGCAGAGGGGTCAACCCTCGCCGAGGCGGCTCGAGGCCCCTCGCGGTTCGGGAGGAAACAGATGACAGCCATTCTGCGCGTAGCCGCTCTCGCGGCCGCGGCCCTGGTCACGGCCGCGCCCGCCTTCGCCCAGCAGAAGATCACGCTCCGCTATGCCCATGTCGGCGCCGAGGGCGAGTCCCAGACCCGCTATGCGGCCGAACTCGCCAAGCTCGTCAACGAGCGCACCCACGGCCGGGTCGAGATCCGCGTCTTCCCGGGCTCGCAGCTCGGCAACCTGAGCGAGATGATCGACGGCGTGCGCGTCGGATCGATCCACATGGCGCACCACGACTTCTCCTCGCTCGACCGGATCGAGAAGGACGTCTCGGTGTTCAACGCGCCCTACGCGTTCCGCAACCCCGAGCACGCCATGCGCGCGACCGACGAGGCGACCTCGCCGGTGATGCGCGAGATCAACCAGAAGCTGGTCGAGAAGGGCGGCGTGCGCATCGTCGGCAATTTCTACCGCGGCGCGCGCCAGCTCACCGCGCGCTATCCCGTGAAGTCGCCGAAGGACATGCAGGGCAAGAAGTTCCGCGCCGTGCCGGTACCGCTGTGGAATTCCATGATCAAGGGCATGGGCGCGATTCCGACTCCGGTGGAGATCTCCGAGATCATGCCGGCGCTGATGACCGGCCTGGTCGAGGGCCAGGAGAACCCGCTCAACAACATCATCGCCCGCAAGATGTGGGAGGCCAACAAGTATGTGATGATGACGAGCCACATGGAGTCGGTGCTCGCCGTCTTCGTCAACGAGAAGTCCTGGACCGCGATCCCCGAGGCCGACCGCAAGATCATGCAGGAGTGCTTCCGCGAGGTGGGCCAGCGCTCGCTGAAATGGGCCAAGGACGCCGAGGCCGACGAGGTCGCCGTGCTCAAGAAGAACGGCGTCACCATCATCGACGAGTCGAGCGGCCTCGATCTCAAGGCTTTCCGCGACGCGGTCGGCAAGCAGATCCTCACCGACTACCCCCACTGGGGCCCCTATCTCGGCAAGCTCAACGAGGTGCAGGGATAGGCCTCGACCTCGCCGTCGTTCCGGCCGAGCCGCAGCACGGCGAGAGCGGAATCCATAGCCCCTGTGGTGCCGTGAACGCACCACCGGGGATATGGAGCCCGGCTTCGCGCCTGCGGCGCGCCCCGGGATGACCACTGGAATCGAACCATGTCCCGTCTCTGGTCCCTCATCGAGCGTGTCCTCGGCGCCGTGGCGGCGCTGGCGCTGGCGGCGCTGGTGCTGCTGCCGGCGCTGCAAGTCACGCTGCGCGACCTGTTCGACAGCCCGCTCATCGGGCTCGAGGAATCGACGCGCTGGGGGCTGATCATCCTGGTGTTCTTCGGCACGCCGCTGCTGATCGCGACCAACGAGCAGATCCGCCTGACCGAGTTCGTCGACAGGCTGCCGCGCCTGCTGCGCGCCTTGCTCGAGCGCGTGACGTTGCTCGCGGGCGCCGTCGTGCTCGCCGTGATCGTCTGGTCGGGCGTGCTCTCGATCATCCGCAATTTCGGCACCCGCACCCCGACCCTCGACATTCCCTTCTGGCTGTTCGCGTCGCCGATGCTGGTCGGCTTCGCGGCCGGCGCGCTCGGCTATCTCTGGGTCGCGCTGCGGCGCGACGACCCGCCGGTCGGCGGCGGTCCGCAGATCGGCTGAGCCCATGGATCTCGGCATCGCGGTCCTGTTCGCCTTCTTGGTGCTGTTCGTCCTGGGATTCCCGGTCGTCTTCGCGATCCTGATCCCCTCGGTGCTCTATGTCTGGTGGGAGGCGATCCCGCTCGCGACCGTCGGCCAGCGCGTGCTCTACGCGTTGGATTCCTTCCCGCTGGTCGCGGTGCCGGTCTTCATCTTCGTCGGCAACCTGATGAATTCCGCCGGCATCACGACCCGCATCTACGGCTTCGCGAGCGCGCTCGCGGGCCGGCTGCCGGGCGGGCTCGCCCAGGTCAACATCGTCGGCAGCCTGATCTTCTCGGGCACCTCCGGCGCCGCGCTCGCCGACGTCGGCGGCATCGGCCGCATCGAGATCAAGGCCATGAGGGACGAAGGCTTCCCGCTGCCGTTCGCGGCCGCGCTCACCGGCGCCTCGGCGATCGTCGGGCCGATCTTCCCGCCTTCGATTCCGATCATCATCTACGCCTCGGTGACCTCGATCTCGGCGCTGCAGCTGCTCGTCGCCGGCATCGTGCCGGCGCTGATCTGCGTCGCCATGCTGATGGCGGCGACCGCGATCGTGTCCTGGCGCCGCGGCTATCCGCGCGCCGCCCACTGGCCGACGCTCGCCGATCTCTGGGCCGCCTTCTGGCCGGCGGCGCCCGCGCTGCTGACGCCGGTACTCCTGGTCGGCGGCATGCTCTCGGGCAGCTTCACGCCGACCGAGGCTTCGGCGGTCTGCGTCGCCTGGATCCTGCTGATCGGCGTCCTGTTCTATCGCGAGATGACGTGGCGCTTCGTCGCCGAGGCCGCGGTCGCGACCGTGCGCACCTCGGCGGCCGTGCTGATCATCGTCGGCGCCGCCGCAATGTTCGGCTGGATCCTCGCGGTCGAGCAGGTGCCGCAGCAGTTCGCGGCCTGGTTCAAGGACGTGGCACGCGATCCCTTGGTCATGCTCATGATCGTCAACTGCATCTTCTTCGTTGCCGGCATGTTCGTCGATTCGACCACCGCCACCCTGCTGCTGGTGCCGATCGTGGCGCCGCCCGTGGTGGCGGCGGGCATCGACCCGATCCATCTCGGCATCGTCGTCGTCTTCAACCTGATGATCGGCACCGTCACGCCGCCCTTCGGTCTCTCGCTGTTCCTGCTCTCCAGCATGACCGGCGTGCCGATGATTTCCCTGCTCCGGGCCATGCTTCCGTTCTATCCTCCGCTGCTCGTGACCCTGGCGATCCTGACCCTGGTCCCGGCCGTCACGCTGTGGATCCCGATGATGATGCGATGACCGACGTTTCCAACGAGCGCCCCCGCGACGCCGGCGGCCCGATCGCCTGGCGCTCGCTGCACGAGGCCGTGACGGCGCGGCTGCGCGACCTGATCGTGGAGGGACAGCTCCCCGAGGGCAGCCGCATCGTCGAGCGCGAGCTGTGCGGCGAGCTCGGCGTCTCGCGCACGCCGCTGCGCGAGGCCTTCAAGGTGCTCGCCGTGGAGGGGCTGGTCGAGATCCTGCCCAACCGCGGCGCCGTGGTGGCGCGGCTCGGGCCGCGCGCGGCGCGCGACATGCTGGCCGTGATCGCGCGCCTGGAGGCACTCGCCGGCGAGCTCGCCTGCGCCCAGGCGAGCGACGCGGAGATCGCGAGCCTGCAGGCGCTGCACGGGCGCATGATGGCGCTCTACCGCCGGCGCGAGCGCCTGGAGTATTTCCATCTCAACCAGGACATCCATCTCGCCATCGTGCGGCTCGCGCGCAACGACGTGCTGCAGGCCCTGCATGCGCGCCTGCACGCGCGCATGAAGCGCATCCGCTTCCGCGGCAACGACATCCCGGGCAACTGGGCCGCCGCGGTCGCCGACCACGAGGCGATCATGGCCGCGATCGCGCGGCGCGACGGCGCCGCCGCGGCCGCTCTGCTGCAGCGCCATCTCGAGGCCTCCTGGCTGCGCCTCGCCGATTCGCTGCGCATCGACCCCGAGACGCTCGCCCCCACGACAGAGGAGATCGCAGAGTGACCACGATCGGCTTCGTCGGCCTCGGCCTCATGGGTCTGGGCTTCACGCGCCGCCTGCGCGAGAGCGGCCACGCCGTGGTCGGCTTCGACATCGACCCGGCGCGGCTCGCCCTTGCCGCGAAGCACGGCGTGACGCCCGCCGCGAGCGCCTCCGCCGTGGCCGAGGCGAGCGACATCGTCCTGGTCTGCGTGATCAACACCGCGGCCGTCGAGGACGCGACGCTCGGGCCGAAGGGCGTGGCCGCGCTCGGCGACGTCGCCGGCAAGGTGGTGGTCGATCATTCGACCACCGAGCTCGCCGCCACCCTGCGGATCGCCGAGACGCTCGGCAAGCGGGGCGCCGCTTTCGTCGACGCCCCGGTCTCGGGCGGGCCGGGCGCCGCGGAGACCGGCACCCTCGCGATCATGGCGGGCGGGAGCGACGACGCGATCGCGCGCATCGCGCCCGTGATGGCGCATCTCGGGAAGATGACGCACATGGGCGCCGTCGGCACCGGCCAGGCGACCAAGCTCGTCAACCAGACGCTGGTGCTGACCAACTACTGCGTGCTCGCCGAGGCGCTGCGCCTCGCCCAGGCGCACGGCGTCGACGCGGCGAAGATCCCCGCGGCGCTCGCCGCCGGCCATGCCGGCTCGAACCTGCTGCCGGTCGCCTTCCCGCGCATGCTCGCCGAGGACTTCGCGCCGCGCGGCTTCGCCCGCCAGGTGCTCAAGGACCTCGAGATGCTCAACGAGGCCGCGCACCAGCACCACCTCGCCATGCCGATGGCGGCCCAGGCGCTCACCCTTTACCGCCTGCTCGTCGCC